>MEUW01000024.1:6733-7082 GCA_001772805.1 candidate division WWE3 bacterium RBG_19FT_COMBO_53_11 | reverse complement strand
ATTCGAACCATCGACCTAGCGCTTAACAGGCGCGCGCTCTACCACTGAGCTACCGGGGACCGAAGGGACACGGTAGATCAGCGGCTAGCGACGAACGAGTGTCGCGTCCCACTGAGCTACCGGGGAATACAACTAAATTATATCAGCCGGAAGATAACTTATTGCCTAAAGGAAGTACTCCCTCTCCACATCAATGAATTAATTCACTAACACAGGACGGCTTAACCGAACGTAGAGCAACTAAATATTGAATATTCAGAGTGGGGTCCGGCGGGCAATGGCTTTCCGCGCTTTTTTCCCGCCCCTATTATGATAAGGGGTGATCATTAAATCGTAGGCGGCATTATCG
>MEUW01000024.1:6049-6687 GCA_001772805.1 candidate division WWE3 bacterium RBG_19FT_COMBO_53_11 | reverse complement strand
TCGTTATTTTTCGGTAACCCCCGCCTCTAAAATGCAGCCAAAGCGAGATTTTCGAAACAGTGGTTGTCGAAACCTTAAGAATCTCGGCGATTGTTCTGTAGTCGTATCCTTTTTCCAGCAGAACGGCGATGCCAATTCGTTTTTTGATCATTTCCTGCTCGGTAGGAGTAAGCAGGTCCTGAATAAGATCTTGGGCATCGGCTTGGGAACTAACCGAAGATATGGCCGCTAACAAAACTGTATCCAGTCTTTCTTTTACTTCGGGCTTTAACGGTCTACTTGAAATCTGCGGCATGTTATTCAATCATCCTTCTCGTAGTAATGAATTAATTCATTAATACAGATGAGGGTTATTTTGTCAAGCCTCAAGAAGAACCATTTACCCCAGGATTAACCAGAAGCAGCGTTATTCGGGAACTAGTTAGGAGAGTTGTTCTGATGATTCGAGAAGGGTACGGGGCATTAATATCTTTCCTTGATTTTCCCGAGAAGGTAGTAGGATATTTCGGCAACTTCCCGCCAACTGAAAGCCGATTTTAGGATTTCAATTTTGCTTTCATCTTGCAGCAGCTCCACCAAGTGATCGTAATCCTCCTCCTGCTGAAAATTATTTCGGTTGATTAGGCTCTCCTTTTTGT
>MEUW01000024.1:5673-6034 GCA_001772805.1 candidate division WWE3 bacterium RBG_19FT_COMBO_53_11 | reverse complement strand
CTGAGGCGCCGAGAGACCCGCCCCTGGTCCGGCTCTTCGCCACCGCCGTAAGTCCGAACTCTTCCGGCTTTTCCACCTGGTTAACAGCCCGGACCATTCTTTGAATCCCATTTTTGAATCCTCCTCCAATCTGAGCCGCTGATCTCTCGTCGAGAAGTCCCAGTTTCACTTCTCCGGCAGCTTCGATTTCTACTTTTCCCTGGTCGTTGATCCGGAAAAAGGCCAGATCGGGATTTCTGACTCTGCCGATTTGCGGTCCCAGCGCAAACCTTTCGGGGTTGTGCATCAGCTGGACTAACTCCTGCGAAAGCTCTTCCACAAGCCGCGGGTCTTGCGCCTCCGCCCCCGCCCGCCCGCATTG
>MEUW01000024.1:5508-5630 GCA_001772805.1 candidate division WWE3 bacterium RBG_19FT_COMBO_53_11 | reverse complement strand
CTTTAAATTCTTTTCCTCTTTCCGTAGCGATCTTCCGCTGCTCTATTTCATTTGCCATTAAATGGCCGTGCAGCTCCTCCACCAGATTTTCGGGAAGTTGAAGAAGGATTGAAGCCTGCAGT
>MEUW01000024.1:5149-5477 GCA_001772805.1 candidate division WWE3 bacterium RBG_19FT_COMBO_53_11 | reverse complement strand
GAACACCCTCCAGAACGTGTTCTAGTTCGTCGGCGATGCCCCTGTTCTCTAAAGCTTCAGGTTGTTCAAATCCTATACTTTCACCCATACCTTAATGTTACACCCGAACAATTACGGCTACAGAGAATTTCCTTTCGCGATCCGGGCGTAGACTTTCGCCGAAGGGCGAACTGTTCGTTCCATGTTTTCGTAGTTCACTTCCACCAGACCAAAGCGCGGCTCAAATCCCCGCGCCCACTCCAGATTATCCAGTAAAGACCAGTGGAAATAGCCGCGCACATCCGCGCCCTCTTTAACCGCCCGCCAAACCGCGGCGAGGTGATCGGCG
>MEUW01000024.1:4780-5090 GCA_001772805.1 candidate division WWE3 bacterium RBG_19FT_COMBO_53_11 | reverse complement strand
TCTTTGACCTTCAAGAGAATCTCGGCTAAACCTTGAGGATAGATCGCCCAATCCAAGTCGTTCTTGGGCAAATCATTTACTTTTCCAATCGCTTTGTAATAGTTGATCCCCAAGAAATCTTGGGGCGCGGCCCATTCCAAAACCTTCTCTTCCAAGGCGGTCAAAGTTTGAGAAGCAACCGGCAAACGCAGATAAGACATCTGGTGAGCAATCCCCACCTGAGCCTTAGGTTGAATGAGGTGGATCATCCTGTAAACCGCACGGTGGGCAGCAAAAAAATGTTTGAGCACCAAAGCGGCAGCAAGGGGAT
>MEUW01000024.1:4549-4749 GCA_001772805.1 candidate division WWE3 bacterium RBG_19FT_COMBO_53_11 | reverse complement strand
ATAACCCTCGGCTGCATAAACCGTCGGCTCGTTGATTGTCACCCAAAAATCGCAAAGGTCCTTTAACTGCGTCACGACGTAACGGACGTAGGACTCAAAATAACCCACCGTGTCCGCGTTTTTCCACCCCCCTCTCTCAAAGACCCAAAGAGGATTGGTGAAATGGTGCAGCGTAACTAAAGGCCTAATGCCTCTTTGCC
>MEUW01000024.1:174-4510 GCA_001772805.1 candidate division WWE3 bacterium RBG_19FT_COMBO_53_11 | reverse complement strand
GCTCGTCGAAGCGCCCTTTCTCAGGTTCGATCCGCGCCCATTCGATGGAGAGGCGGTGGGCGTTTTGGTTCAAAGACTTGGCCAGATCAAAATCTTCTTCAAAGCGGTGATAGTGATCGCAAGCGGCCCCGGCCTTGGGGGAAAAGAGAACTTCCCAATCGGAATTCCGATTCCCGCCCTCGACCTGGTACGCCGAGGTCACCGAGCCCCAGAGGAATCCTCTTGGAAACTTTTTAGGCCGGCTTTTGAACATCGGAAACTACAGTATTAGTCTTGCACACCTGGGCATAAACTTGCGCCGAAGGACGCACCCGACGCTTTAGAGTCTTGTAATCAATCTCGACCAACCCGAAGCGGGGCTTGAAACCGAACGCCCATTCAAAGTTGTCCGTCAAAGACCAGTGCAGGTATCCACGCAGATCAATACCTTCTCCCAGCGCTTTGTGCGCCCAGGAGAGATGGCCGACGATGAACTTTTCCCTAATTTTGTCCTTCGCATCGGCGATTCCGTTTTCGGTGATGTAAACGGGCTTCCGATACTTTTTAAGCTTGATCAGGACTTCGTAAAGCCCACGCGGGTAAAAGAAGGAACCGTGGCCCTTCTTCTCCATTAGCATCATCTGCTCGGCTAACTTTTTATTAACTTCGAGCGAAAAACTATTGAGCGAAAGATCATGATGGAAATAATAGTTGACGCCGATAAAATCAAAAAATCCTCTAGAGAGGAACAGGAAGGACCGGTTGAAAAAACGCTCGAATGACCTTACTCCTAGGACCATCAGGGGGTTTTTACCGTGGTAATGGATGGCAGCCATATTTAAAGCCGGGCCGGCTTCGGCTCGAGGAATAACACCCTTGATCGCACGGTAAGCTTTCCGGTGCGCGCGAACCAAATTGAAATAAACTCGAAAGGCGGAAGCCAAATGCTTCTTTTGGGGAGGCCAGAAACCAACGCCATAAGCGGACCAAGCATAACCTAGAGGCTCATTTACGGTAATCCAAAAATTTACCTTTTCACCAAATTCACGGGCGCAAAGACGCACAAACCTCTCAAAGTATTTAAGGTTGGAAGCCTTTTCAAAACCCCCCTTTTGAGCAAACCACAACGGGAGCGTAAAGTGCCAAAGAGAGACAAAACTTTTGATCCCCCTTGACCGCAAACTATCCAAAACCTGGCGGTAGTGCTTTATCTCTTCCCCGTCCCATCGCCCCTCCTCCGGCTCGATCCGCGCCCATTCGATGGAGAGGCGGTGGGCGTTCTGGTTCAAAGACTTGGCCAGATCAAAATCTTCTTCGAAACGGTGGTAGTGATCGCAGGCCACTCCGGAAGATTCCAAGCACCCGCCCTCCTCCCAACTCCACCAATCCGAACCGACATTATTCCCCTCCACCTGATGGGCGGAGGAAGCGGAACCCCACAAAAATCCTTGAGGGAATCTTTTGGATAAATTGCTCTTTAAACCGGTCTTGCTAGAAGCGATCATCTGCCTTAGTCTCGCCGCGATTTGTAGATATCCCACAGAACAAATGCCATTCCTACGGCCGTAAAAATGGCAAACATCGTGCCAAAAAACCGGTACATAATCAAAAAAGCCAAAACAACCGATGCTACTCCCAACAGATTTTTGAGAACGTTCTTTATCTTCACTTGTAGTCCCCCCTCATTAAATTAATCTTAATCCTTATGGCATCCCGCAGGAGTTTCAAACCGTCTTTGACGGGATCAACGGTGCTGTGAGGACTGTCCTTCCACTCGATGGGGACTTCTTTGATACGGTAACCGAACTCTTTCGCCAGAGCAAGAACTTCCAAGTCGAAGCTAAACCGAGTTAGCCGAATCTTTGGAAAAATCTCCTCCACCGCGCGTTGGGGGAAAAGTTTGAAACCGCACTGGGTATCTTTGATATCGGGGAGAAGAATAATTCGGATAATAAGATTAAGAAACCGGCTACCAACCATCCGATAGAAGGGCTGTTTTATCTTAATTTGAGATCCCGAAACGTATCGGGATCCGATGACCACGGTTCTCTCATCCGCCGCTTGAAGAAGTTTTTCGGCCTGCCAAATCGGGGTAGAGTTGTCGGCGTCCGCAAAGATTCTGAACTTTCCCCGAACGGACAACATCCCCTCCCTTATCGCGGCCCCTTTTCCCCGATTCACCGGCAACCCGAGCAATCGGACGTTTTTGAGGCCTTCGGTTGCTTTCCGGATTACTTTGGACGTGCTGTCGAGACTCCCATCATCAACAAAAACAAGCTCCACCGACCTCTTAGAGTCTGTCGAAAATCTTAGAAAATCAGGCAACGTTTTGCGCAGGCGACTCTCTTCGTTGTAGGCCGGAACTATGATCGACAGGAACGGTTTGTTAGTTTTCACTTTGTAACTCTATACACTAGAATACCATCACCGACGATTTTAACCGGCTCTTTGCTCCTGAGAAAGAGAAATGGGTCTCCTTGTTGACCTTTACTGAACTGGAATCCGCTCACACCTACCGCATACCACTCCACACTTTCATCAAAGCCGTCTCCCCACTCCAAAGATTGAGGAACATATGCTTTCGTAGGATCGGCATCAAACCAATAACTCACTTTAATTTTCTTAATGCCATTTTTCTTCACAAAATCGTCCAACCGGATGAGATTCTGACCCCAATCCAAATTGGAATCAACGAAGATCTCATATTTCTCCAGTCCGATCAAAGGCCGAATCTCGTTGAAGTAGGCCAGATAGTTAGGGAAGGAGAGAAGCGTACCGAACACCAGCCACAAAATCAGGGGAACAGTCACCCAAACGGCCCGGCGAAAACGTGACATCAGATAAGCTGCGGCACCACCAATCAGGATGTAAAGGAATGGTAACGCCGGGAGAATGTGCCGAATGCCCAAATTAAATTTTGACAAAACCGCCGACAGAGAATAAATCAGGATCGGCACAACCAGCAAAAGGACTGGGATCCTGCTCCGTTTTTTGAGAAAAGCATCGAGAACGAACCACAGAGCTAGGAGAGACCCCAGCACGATCGGAAGAGGTTCCTTAAAAATGAAGCTCAACGGGAAAAAATACACCCAGGCAGAGTCGGAAACATTCCCCAAAACAAATGTTGAGTTCCCAAAGGAAACTCTCATCGCTACCGACCCAACACCGATTAAGTAATTTAGAATCGGACGGGCTCCTAGGGAATCCGCAATGGAGACGGCTTCGCCGACATACTGATGGTAATCGGATAGTAACAAAGAGTCCAACCGGGAATCACGGCAGCAAACGTCTTTAGGAAAGATCAAATAATATCCTAGAATTGTCACCAAAAATCCGAGGAGAAACACCGGGGCAGAAACTTTTAACGCCTCTTTAAACGCCGGCCAAAGGTTGCGGGACTTAACAAAAACAAGAAACGCAAGGATACCAATAATCGGGTAAAGAAGCAGGCAGGAGAACTTCAGCAGATTGGCAATCCCAAGGAAGATTCCTGTCCAAATGAGGTCCCTGCGCTTCCGACCTTTCATCAGGTACCGGTAGAGAAAGTAGAGAGTGGAAACGAAGCCAAAGGTCGCGCCGACGTCCGTTGTAACTATTCTGCCGTGAGCTAAAAAGTTGGGTGAGAACGAGAACAAAAGAAGGGCGACCAGTCCAGCCCTGGAACCAAAGATCTCCTTTCCCAAAAGGTAAACAAACCACGCCGTCAGTACCAAAAGGAAAACCATGGGGATCCGGGCTAGAAAAACGATCGTCCCCGGGCTGATCTCCTGGTTAAAAACAAATTGATACCCCCACTTCCATTGAATCATCCAAGAAGGAAGACCGCCGCTCTTTACCTCCTCGGCAACCGCGTCCGGCGAGGGAGTGCTTAAATTGAGAGTGGTCAGGGGAATGGCGGAGAGGATCTTAGCCAACGGCGGATGCTCCAGATTAAGAAGCATCTTATGGGAAGTAAGATAGGAATAGCCCGCCGAAATGTGAGGAATCTCGTCGATAGTTACCGAATCCGTTGCAGCGGAGAAACCAGCTACGAGAAACGTTAAGAGCACTACCCCCAGAGCAACCTTATCCCAAACCTCTATCCTCGAAGATTTTCCGGCCTTAAACGTCCATTTTAAGTTGACAACAAAGTTCCAAACCAGAGAAGCCGCCGTGGCGGCGGCAAGGGATAAAATTCTCGATTGAAATTCCGGAAGAGAAGCAAACGCCTGCATCGCCAAGGAGAAGAAAAGGGTATTCACTCCTAAACCAACCAGAGAAGTGGCGAAAAATCTCCCCAGGCGGCCGAAATCAAAAAACCCGGATCCCAATTCCCCTCCCCGGCTAACTTCATCCCTAAAGGTCCAGAGGCTGTTCA
>MEUW01000024.1:0-76 GCA_001772805.1 candidate division WWE3 bacterium RBG_19FT_COMBO_53_11 | reverse complement strand
ACAAGCCAATCAACAGCGGTATTAATCACCCCGACCAGGGAAAAACGAATGAATTTCCTCGAGGTATCCGACAAGA
>MEUW01000023.1:17048-17155 GCA_001772805.1 candidate division WWE3 bacterium RBG_19FT_COMBO_53_11 | reverse complement strand
TCGCTTGACGCTATAGGTTTTCGGTGATATCCTTCCAGTTGAGTTCCCTCTGGGCAGAGGGAGGCACTCAAAACCATAGGCGATGGTCAAACGGACCTAGCCGATTG
>MEUW01000023.1:4096-17018 GCA_001772805.1 candidate division WWE3 bacterium RBG_19FT_COMBO_53_11 | reverse complement strand
CAGGATTGCTTTCAAGTTGGTGGAGACCGCGCTGAGCCGATTGGTGGTCCGGGCAGCGCTCTACCCCGTCATTGATTTTCCCGACGTGCCGGTGGCGAGCATTTACTTGCTCTCCTACTGCCAGCCGCGGGAGGAACGTTACGGCCGTTTGTTTGAAGTGGAATACTTCAGCCGGCAAGATCCCACCACCTGGTACGAGAGCGAGGGGGTGGTTGAAGTGCGATCTCTGCATCCAAAACTCATTGCTCCCAATTCCACCCCGGAGAACTTGGTCGAACCGGCGCGCAAGATGGGAGAGCGGTTGCTGGACTGGCAGGAGCACCACCCTCTGTGGGCCAGCGGCAAGGAAGTTGCGGCCTATGTCCAGGGTTCCTTCACCAAGCCTCACGAAGCGTACCCGTCGAATCTGCGGCTGATGCTGCACTTCACTCGGCTGCATGCCCTGCTCCTCGAGCGTGGGCATCACACTCCCAATGCTTGGGAGACGGATGACCTGCTCAAGCGCCTGGGTGCGTTCCTCAAGGACCGCATGCAGGACTGGGAGAAGGTGATCGGATAGTCTTATCACGCTGAGCGGGAGAAGGTTATCGAGCGTTAGTGAGAGGTTCTTACAGCTCGCTGCTGCCCCGGCGAGCTTTTTTGCTTGCTAGAATCTATTTGGTATGGAACATGTGGCAATTATGAAGAAATCCTGGGGGCTAACAGAGAAGATTTTGTCAGGCCAGAAGACGATTGAATCCCGCTGGTATGCCAACCGATCAGTTCCCTGGGACAAAATTGCCGCCGGAGACACGGTTTACTTCAAAAATTCCGGCGAGCCGGTAACGATCAAGGCAACAGTTGGAAAGGTTTTGCAATTTTCTGAATTAACTCCCAAAATAGTTCAGGAACTTCTTTACAAATACGGCCACGACGATGGACTAGAGCAAAGTGAGATACCCAGATTCTTCCAGATATTTAAGGACAAAAAGTACAGCATTCTTATTTTCCTAAAAGATGTTTCCTCTGTCGCACCGTTTGAGATTAACAAGCGGGGATTTGGGGCGATGGCGGCTTGGATCAGCGTGGATCGGGTTTCCACACTCAAGAAAAGATAGTTGGTAAGTTTACGTCCGGGGGTTTCCGTGCTTTAATAATGGCAGTACAAACCGCATAAGGAGGAGAGAGGAGTCCGGGGATGGACTATTACGGTGAACTTGCCCGGTTGATCGCGGCGGTGGAAGGGGCGCAGGTCATCGGCTTCGCCGGACCCGCCAATGAGCGATTCCCCCTTTACCGGATCGTTCGGGGAAAGGGGAAGAAGGTTCTGCTTTCCGGCGTGGTTCACGGCAACGAGCCGGCCGGCGCCTTTGCACTCATCGAGTTCTTCCGCAGCCAATCCCGAGAATTTGAAGGGGAGTTTGAGTTTACGGCCTTTCCCTGCATGAACCCTTGGGGCTATCAGCACTATGAGCGGGAAAACGGCGCCAAGCTCGATCTCAACCGCCATTTCGAAGAAGGAACTCCGGCCGAAGAGATTCGGTTGATCCTTCCTCTTTTGGAGAGCTACATCTTTGCGATGGATCTGCACGAGGATGACAACGATGAGGAAGATGCGGCCAAGCCGGAGATGCCGACCGGTAAGTGCCCGGAGGCGTTTTATTTCTGGGAGTACTGTGAAGACAAGTCCCAGCGCGTTGGCGACAAGATCGTGGCCAACGTGGAAGCGGCTGGGATCAAAGTCTGCAAGTGGCCCAAGATTTGGGAAGATACCAACAGCGGCGGGGTCATCTGGTACCCTGAGGGGAACGGATCTGCCGTCTATGCGGTTGCCCATTCTTTTGAGCCATACCTAATCGCCACCGGGCGCGCCGCGCAGGTTTTTACGCTAGAGACCTTCCGCGAACAGCCGATGGAGAAGCGGGTCCTGGTCGACATCATCGCGATCAAGACCGTGCTTGAGGCCCGAAGGCAATAGACCCTTAGCTCGCTGCTGCCCCAGCGAGCTTTTTATCTTGGACGGTTGACCTGCTCGGGATTTTTTTGTTTTCTAGGTATGGGAGGAAGATTTTGTAATTGCCTGACTCTCCGTATGAGGCATACACGTAATAAGGTGTACACATTTGTGTTGTATCCTACTTTTTCGCCGGAGCTTGACAAGCCTCGATAAGATTAGCTACTCTGCACTTAGGGGATGATTTCAGAAAGACTCCGTCTTAGAATAAAAACGATTTCAGAAAGCGCCAATTTTAAGTCTTATCGTCTGTTGGGTTTGGTTGCGGTGGTAGGGCTTGGATTTTCTTTGGTTGGCGCAGCAGTTTTCCTCATTTTTGCTAGTAATGCCTCCGTTGCTAACTTTAGTTTAATCCCTAATCCGGCTGAAGTTACGGATGTGGTTGACCTGCAGGCAACGATCGAAGGGGCCTCGCCCGGTCAGAGGATCGTCACTGCCGCCCCTAACGTTTCGGTTTCGGGAACTGGAACTGGTGAATTCGCTGGAGTTTTGGGTGCGGACGGATTTCCTGTATTTGTGTATAGGAGGGTAGACTATCCAAATTATGGAGTTTGGGTTACAAAGTGCGGTAATGAGAAATGCTCAGCGGGGAATGTCACGAATCAGGTAACTACTTTAGTTGGGAGGGTTGGCATAGCGGTGGGGGCGGATGGTTTTCCCGTTATTATGCACGATACTTTCAGCGGAGGTGTAAGTCGGCTTAATCTTGTGAAATGCGGGAATGCTTCCTGCTCGTCTGGAAACACGAGCGCCATCGTCCAAGATAGTTCGGGGGGGTATAACGCTTGGGGTAACTACTCAGGCGAGCTGGGTGGGGATGGGTTGGTAGCGTTCTCATTCCACTCTGCTGCTAGTAGCTACCTTGACAACCGCATAAATCTTCTGCACTGCGATAATGTTGCTTGCTCCACCTTCACCGTTACGACCGTAGATCAAAATGACGGGTTGAAAAATGATGCGTTTGGAGGGGACTCAAACCTCGCAATGGGTGCGGACGGGCTCCCAATAATGGCCTACTACACGGGAAGTGCTAACGGATACCCAGCAAATGGAGTTAAGGTTGCCAAATGCGGGGATGCCACCTGTTCCTCGGGAAACACAAAAACCGTGGTTTCCGGAACCAATAGCAACGCGAACTACACTATCCAAATAGCCGTTCCTAGTGATGGGTTGCCGGTGGTAAATTTTGATTACTTTGCAAACATGGGGGTTCTAAAGTGCGGTAACGGTGCCTGCTCTGCAGGAAACATTACTTCCACGTTTGCGGTTACTGCTAACATAAGTCGAGCCGGGGCTATGGCTGTTGGCCCTGATAACTTACCCGTTTTAACTTGGCCAGAATACGTTCCGCTGACTTATAATGATAAGAAGTGGAACCTTCTCAAGTGCGGGAATACTACTTGTTCCGCCGGCAACACAACTGTGGTATTAGAGCAGGGACATTCTGGAAACGGAGGACAGGTTTTCGTCAGAAATGACAACACGCCTATTGCAACTATGGCCGGGGGGAACGATCAATCCGATCCGTATAGCGCTA
Source organism: candidate division WWE3 bacterium RBG_19FT_COMBO_53_11 (assembly GCA_001772805.1). Classification (GTDB taxonomy): domain Bacteria; phylum Patescibacteriota; class WWE3; order 9FT-COMBO-53-11; family 9FT-COMBO-53-11; genus 9FT-COMBO-53-11. The sequence goes on along the minus strand of MEUW01000023.1, from coordinate 13,488 downwards.
TCCCGCGAATAAGAGTTGCCGACTGCCAAGATGCAGTTTGTAGTCCGTGGCCGGGCACGACCGTAGCCGCAGCGGAATACTACATCGGGGCTACCGACCCGGGCGAGGGTAACGGGACTCCAATGACGCCATTGGATGGTGCTTTTGATAGCCAGTCCGAAGTTGCTGTAGCCGAAATTGACACGTTACCCTTGAGCGGCGGGGATCCAGGGAGTTTTGAAATCCACGTGCGGGGTCAGGATAGTGAGGGTTGGGGTAACGTATCCACGCAGACCCTGGTTGTCAATAAGCTGACCCAGCAGCCGGTGGATTCAGGTACTGGAACAAGTCCTATTACCATCACGTTCGAGCATATTGTCCAGGGCGGCACCTCGAGTGTAACGATTTCCAACACGGGCCCGAATCCTCCTTCAGGCTATAAGTTCCTTTCGCCCCGCCAATGGTACCAGCTTTCTACCACCGTGCAGTATGAAGGAAATGTGACGATTTGCCTTGACTACACATCATTGGATCCCACCGACGAAACCAAATTGCACTTCCAAAAATGGGAACAGGATACCCATTGGACGGAGTACACCAGTTCTATTGATACCAATAACAACATTATCTGTGCCGTGGTACCCGAACTCTCGCTCTGGGCTGTATTTGAGGAGGTTCCTGTACCAGTCGTTGGGGAGATTACTGCGCCTTTGGATCCCGTAGCAGTTGGCACGACGGTTAACGCAAGCGCCGGGGGGACATACGCTGGCCCTTACTCAGATCTTGCGGCAGAGTGGAATTGGGGAGATGGGTCAACATCAGTAGGGAACATAAACATAGCTTCCAACGACTTTGGTGTAACTGGAAGCCACGTTTACAATGAGGCGGGTGTTAATCGGGTAACTTTGACCTTGACGACCCCTGATACATCTGGAAGTAACACGTTTGAGTTTGTCGTCGTCTACAATCCGGCAGGTGGCTTCGTGACTGGCGGAGGGTGGATCAATTCTCCAGCAGGTGCTTACGCGGCTGCACCACTCATGACGGGTAAGGCAAACTTTGGGTTTGTCTCCAAGTACAAGAATGGGGCCTCTACGCCGGAAGGTACAACCGAGTTCAACTTTAAGGTAGCGAACCTGAACTTCCACAGTGATATTTACGATTGGCTGGTAGTTGCGGGTGCAAACGCCAAATACAAGGGAACTGGGACGATTAACGGGAGGGGTAGCTACAAATTCATGCTTACTGCAACGGATGCGAATCCCGACACGTTCAGGATCAAGATCTGGGACGATAACGGTGTCGTCTACGATAACAAGATGAGTGAAAGTGATGATTCCTACGCCGGAACTGCTATCGGCGGCGGAAACATCCAGGTCCACAAATCAAAGTAAAAGTTTCTCCCTAATACCTCTGGTTCCCGCTTTAGCGGGATTTTTTATTTTCACGAGGGGTTTTTTTTATCTCGTCCCTTAACTTTTTTAACTACGCGGGCGATTTGAGCCAGAAAAGATTCAAGCCGGTGGTGATTGGCGTGCTTGTTGGACAGCCTACGTGTCTCAAACAGCAGAATCACACAACGACGCCTTAAGTTGGATGAAAAAGCTTAATATTTCGACTATCAGTACAGAAGCGGTGCGATAGTATCAACCCGCTCTTATTTTTACCCTAGCTTATGAGATTGGTGAGGATGACGAGTTTGATTAGGGCGATGAGAAAGAATACGAATAGCCAGATGGTGGTGTAGATCACCAGATCGGCGGCTTCCTTTTTCTTGCCGTCGAAGAAGAGCCGGTAGGGCTGGTAAAAGACTAAAATTCCGCAGACCAGAACCGAAACGCTGAAGAGAATCAGCATCAGGACCGGACCAAGGAACACATTCATCGTGCCGAAAAGGGCGTTTCCATTCCAGATAAACAGGCCGACCAGAGTGCAGTAGAGCGCCACCTCCAGCGCCTGCAAAAATCCCATCCATTTAATTGAAAGTTTCGATTTTTTATCAAACAGTTTTCCAAACATTTTATGCGCTGGCCACCCCGTCGTAGTGCTCGTCGTCGGCTTCCGCTTCCTCTTTGGTGGCGTGGACGACCCCGTCCCGGTGGTTGGGCGGGGAATAGACGGTGTAGAGCTTGAGCGGTTTGTCGGAGGAAGTGTTGACGATGTTGTGGAGTGTTCCGGCCGGAACGATCACGACGCTGGTCGGTCCGATCTCGTGCTCCTCGCCGGCCAAAACCGTCTTACCGGTACCCTCCTCAATCCGGAAGAACTGGTCGACTTTTTCGTGGACCTCTTCTCCGATCTCCTCGCCCGGTTTCAGAGTCATCACGACGAGCTGGCTATGCGGGGCGGTGTAGAGAACTTTCCGAAAGTTCTCGTTTTCCAGTGTTTCCTTTTCGATATCAGTGACGTATCCGAGCATTCCGATTGGAGTATAGCTAATTTCCTCTAAAAATAAAAAGCTCGCCAATCGCTTGACGAGCTGAATTTCTTTCCTTACCCGGAAAACTCGATGACCAGGTAATCGTCGATGTAGTATCCGAGGAAGACCTGGACTTGGATCCGGTCGGCGGAGGCGGTGGCGTAGCGGAGACCAATGCGTCCCAGCTCTTTATCCACCAACTCGCGAGCCGTTTCGGCCGGCTTCTCGAGGCCGGTGTTCCAGACGAGCCGGTTGAACAACTCGGTCGCCTCCGCCATTCGATAGCGGTCAAAGGTGAATTTGATGGACTCGATGTCCCCGTTGGCGTTGCCGTAGATGTTTCCCGTCAGCCCCGCCTGCTGTCCGTCCAACGACCACCACCTGAACTCACAGCTTATGGGATGCTCCCCCTCGTAACTGCAATCGCCTCCAAACCTGTAGCCCTCCCAGTAGATTTCCCTGAAGATGGTGACGAAATCGTCGGTGCTCAGCGGGAATGGATTGGGCTCCGGCGTTGGGACAGACAGAGCCACGCTGGCGCCGTCCCAAGTCGAGGGCTCTGGGGGAGAGGAGTACTCAAAAGCTCCGAGCGCCTCCAATCCGGCAAAGAGGCCGATCATGACGAGAATGCACACCAAAAATACTACAAACAAAGTCCTTCCATCTCGCGGATTTCTCTGAACAGGCACGTTCGCTCCCTCCTACTTGGATTTGCTCATAGGTTAGCACGGGGCAGGGGAAAGTCAACAAAAAACCCTCTAGTTCTTAGAGGGTTTGCGAGAGGGTCTTGGGATCGCGTTAAGTTCTTGGGCGGCGCGCGCTTCGAACTCCGCGACGAGCTTCAGGATCCGGCGACGAACCTTTCGGCGGAAGTTCTTGTTTTGGGTGATTTTGTCTAACCAGTTGAACTGGTTCCAGAACTTTCCCTCGAGGATATCCGCCATTGACTCCGCCGAACTGATGTTGGTGATCACAAAATCAGCACTTTTAGGTCGTTCCCTTCCTTTGGAAAAACGGAAGTGGGAACCGCTAGAGGCGTCGGCCTTGATCTTGACCTTTTCGTCTTTGTTGATCACAAATACACGGTTCAGGCCTGGTCCGAAAAAAGATCCGACATCCACGCAAAGCGTCTGGTTCTCTCCCAGAAAGAACTCAATCCAGTCGACGAGGCGTTTCTTCGTCTTCTCCCGTTTCTTCACTCCCGTCTCCTTTCTGATTCGGGAACATACAAGCGGCGAGCGAGCCAGGAACCGACGTTGGTACGCGGTTTTGGCCGCACGTCCGAAACCAGAACCGGCAGGATAATGTACTTCCCCTCGGTCAGCTTCTCAAACTTGTCCGCATCTTCCCGGTGGGGGAAGAAGTGGAAACCGGCCCGAAAGCGTTTGTTGCTGCGGCGCTTTTTCCCGGGATTTGCGACCCAGCGGGCTTTGGCTTCCAGCCAAGTGCCAAAGGGGACGATGCTGGTTCCGGCATGAGGGTGAAACAAGAAACGCAGCCGTCCCTGCTTGTCCCGGCGAAAAGCTTTCCAAGCGCGGATGCTTTTCTTGGGCATAATCTCCTCCTTCCGTCAGTTTTCGTAAAAATGATAACACGGGTGAGAGCGGGGAATGGGTTAAAATGAAGTTGGAATGCGCAAGAGCGAATGGGCGGTTTTAATTTTGATTTTGCTGTCCTTGGCGGTGGGGATCTACCTTTATCCTCAATTCCCGTTTCTCATGGCTTCCCACTGGAATATCCAAGGGGTAGTAGATGGCTATATCTCCCGTTTTTGGGGAGTGTTTTTGATGCCTCTGGTTTCCTTCTTCATGTTTTTGCTCTTTCTTGTAATTCCGCGGATTGACCCGCTCAAAGCCAACGTCGCCAAGTTTAGGAAATATTTTGATTGGTTTATCGTTTTGATCATGGTGTTCTTTCTCCTCATTTACGCCTTTAGCCTCCGCTGGAACCTAGGAGGATTTAAATTTGACATTTTTGTCTTTCTTCCTCCCGCCAGCGGCATTCTCTTTTACTACTGCGGAATTTTGATTGAAAACACCAAAAGGAACTGGTTTATCGGGATCAGGACTCCCTGGACCTTGAGCAGCGATACGGTTTGGGATAAGACGCATAAGATCGGCGGGAAGCTGTTTAAATACGCGGGGGTGTTGGCGCTTTTGGGGATTTTCTTTCGTGATTGGGCGTTTTACCTAACCGTCGTGCCGGCGATCTTCGTCGCCGTTTATTCCACCTTTTACTCCTATTTTGAATACCGCAAAGAAGCCCGTTAATAAAAAACCCATCGGGTTGCGATGGGTTTGCGATTTACTTGGTTCTGCCAAGTTTACCCAGTTTGACCAGCTTCTGGTAATCCTCGGGGTAGCCGCCAAGGCAGGCCTGGTAAACGACGTTGCTTACGTCGTGCGCCGGCGGCCAAGTACCCCACTGGAGCTTTACTCCCACCTGTTCTCTCATCAGCGGGAAGAAGAGAACCCCATGCGTCTCGGGGCAGAGGTCCACAATCGTTCCCTCGTTCTCCCTGAGGAATTTCTCTGCTTCGGCATAGAGTAGCGCGCGGGCTCGGGTTTGCCAGTACCGGACGTTGTACCACTCGGCCGGAAACCGGAGGTTGGGATGGGTTTGCCTTCTCTCCTCCGCGTCCTTTCCCACCGGATACTCCGTGTAAATCAAGTAGACGCTCCTTGCCAAATCGAGGATTTGGTCAATGAGGAGTTCGGTGGGCGGGCATTCCCGAATCACGCGCGTTTTCAGATCGGTGGCGATTCCGGTGAGCGGGCGGAAGTGCCCAACATTGGGACAGCCGCGGGGATGCTTGGGGTAGGAATTTTTGCAAAAATCCTGCACATGCCGCCGGTAGATCATCCTACTCGGATCGATCCTGACGATCATTCTGTTCTCCTTTCTCAGAGATTTCCTAATTCAGAGTCTACCATGCAATTATAGGACTATCAATGCCGGTTGAAAAAACCCACCGATTGCTCGATGGGTTTGGTTGTCTCATCTCTTTTCTTGGAGCTTCGCGAGTCTAGTTTCCAGCTCGCGGATGTGGTTGAGCGCGCGGCCGAACCACTCGTCCAGCTCGTCGTAATCCGCCCGCGGTACCTAGTAGATGCCTAAGTGCCCGAGGAGATCCTGGGGTGTCCGGCGGAACCGCTGCTGGAAAATACGGGCCTTACTCAAGTTGAACCAGGTTCTCAAGTCTCCTCCTTGGCTTCAGCTGATCAGCGAACCGATCTCTTCGCCGCCGAGAGCTCGGGCGAGATTGCCGGCTTCAAAGATGTTGAAGACCCGGATCGGCACGCCTTTCGCCTTGGCTTGGGCGACGGCGGTCTCGTCCAAAATTCCGGTCAAATTCATCCGCAGGAACCGGCTGTAGGAGAGCCTGGGAATGAAGACGGCCTCCGGATTCTTGATTGGATCCTGGCTGTATACGCCGTCGACCTTGGTTCCCTTGAACACGATCTGCGCTCCCAGATCGCCGGCCCGCAGGACGGCGGCGGTGTCGGTCGTAACTCCCGCGCTTCCCGTGCCCCCGGCCAGAATAATGATCCGGCCTTTCTCCAAGTGGCGCAGAGCGCGCTTGAAGGTATAGGGTTCGGCGACCGCGTTGATTTCGAGCGCGCTCAAGATGCGCGTATCCATCCCTTCTCGTTGGAGGAAATCTTCCAGCTGGAGGGCATTGAGGATCGTGGCGGCCATGCCGATGTGGTCGGCGGTGACGGGCGTGGTCTGAAAGTTCTCCATTAGGTAGCGCCCGCGGACGATGTTGCCGCCGCCGATCACAATCGCCAGTTGGACGGATTGGTAGACGGAACGGATCTCGTCGGCCAGGAAATCCAGCGCTTGGCGGTAAAAAACTTGGTTCTTGCCGTTGAGAGCTTCACCGGAGAGCTTGAGCACCACCCGGTTATATTTGGGGGTCAAGGCGTTCCTCCAGCTCTTGCCGGTATGGTTCCAGGGCAATGACCAACAGGGTGTTCATCAGGTCAACGGCGCCGCTGAGGGAAACCAGCGCCCGCCTAACCTTGGGGTCCTCGATCTCTGAGATCACCTTGTTGGCGTCCTGCAAAAGACTGCTGACAGCGCTCTGAATGGAATCAAGCTGGGCCTTAATCAAGCGGGGATTGGAACCGGGGGACATTGGTTCCTCCTTTCCTTAAACCAGGTGGGAATCTCCTTGAGCGGTTCGCGGGGAAGCTTGGCTTGGCCCTTGACTTCGTAGAGATACTCGAATTCGGTGTAGGTCTCGTTCGAGCTATCCCAACTGTCAATCGCTCGCCAGTTCGTCACGCGTCCTTCACGGGCGGCCTTGAGGGCCGTGGCCCAATGGGGGGCGATGACGTCGGCGTGGCTAGCGTAATTCTGACCGCCGGCGTGCGCCCAGGTCTTTCGGATCCGATAAACTCTCATCCCAGCTCCCTCCTGTTTTGAGTTTTCTTAAGAATGATAGCACCTAGAGTAGATAGTAGCGAGTAGTTAGTGCCGCCCTTCGCTTATGCTCAGGTTGCAATTTTCGCTCCGCGAAAAGTAGCTAGTGGTCAGTTAACACCTAACTGGCGACCGGAAACTGAAAACTGGGGACTGGTTACTGGCAACTGGTGTCTAGATTTAAGCGGCGAGGGGAAGAGCTTCGGGTTCGGCTTCGGTGATCGAAAGACCAAAATTGAGGACAGTTTCGTCGGTGAGGTACTCATTGAGAGGAGGAATCGCTTCTTCTCCTCCGAGAAGGTTGATGAATTGGTCCGGATCGGGGTCAACTGGAACTTCTTTTCCTTGCGATCTAAGCCAGTTCAAAGTTTCGTCTCTATCCCAGCTCCGTAGGTAAACTATTCCTTCCTGGCCTGCGCCCCGCGGTTCCTCCGCGGAATAAACTTTGCCGAAATATCCTGGCTTAACCAGCTTCAGTAGCTTTCCAGTTTCCGGCACTTTCTTGAATTTTAAGTCTACGATTTCTTTGGTTCCGGCAATTTCGGGTGTAATTTGGGCAAATCCGCCTAGTTTCCAGTCCCTAGCTTCTATATTTCCTCTCTGTTCCATTTCTTGCTTCGCCCGAGCGGCTTTGGCCTCCTGCACGGCCTTGATTCTCTCGGACAAAGTTTCTCTGGGGTTTTCCGCTTTCTTCAGAGCCTCTTCGTCCTCTTTTCTTCTTTCCTCGGCGGAAGCTTCGGCACTCTCGCGCTCCCCCGCTCCTTGGGCAATCATTTTCTCCGCCCACGCCTCATCGCCGGTTTTACCGGCTTTGAATTCTTGGGCTTCTTTTTCGACATCCTGTGGAATCATTTCTTCCGGCATTATACCTTTATTATACCTGGCTATTTCCAGTTTTGCTAGACTAATCCTGTGAAAAGGGCCATTTTACTTCTGCTTTCTTTTGTATTTTTGATTTTCCCTCGCCTTGCTCTTGCGCAAGAAAATTGGGTGATTGAGAGTTTTCATTCCGAAATTTCCATTCCCCAGAACGGCAAGGTAAGGGTGGTTGAGGAGATTAAGGTTGACTTTGGCAGTTTGCAGAAGCATGGGATCTTCCGCGATATCCCCACCCAAGAAATCAAGTTTCGCCTCTTGAGTGTTTTGCAGGACGGGGTAAAGGCGATCAAGAGCACCAGCTCCACCTCGGATGGTGTTTCCATCCGGATTGGAGATGCCGACAAAACAATCTCGGGAGAGCACACTTACAAAATCTCCTACGAAGTCGGAAAAGTGATTACCCGCTTTAGCGATCACGACGAGTTCTACTGGGACGTGACCGGTACCGATTGGGGAGTGCCGATTAATCAGGTTTCGGCCACCGTCACATTAGAAGGCGATTCAATCGGACAGGTTGCCTGCTACACGGGGGCTTTTGGCTCAACGGCCCAGAACTGCACCGCCGGGGTTGAACAGGGCGTAGCGAGTTTTTCGTCTTCTGTTCTCTCTTCCGGAGAAGGACTGACGATTGTTAACTCCCTTCCAAAAGGATTGGTAGGGGACCCGATCTACTGGGGGGAAATTCTTACTCTAGTGTGGGTTATCTTAGGATCTTTGGGGGCGGTAATCTATGCGAGCTACAATTGGTGGAAGCACGGCCGGGACATGTGGTACCGGGGCCACGTAATTGACGATCCTCAAGCCCAAGAGGGCATTAAACCGCTTTTTGCCCGCCAGACCGTGGTGCCCGAATTTGAACCACCGCGGGGTCTTCGACCGGCGGAGGTGGGGACGCTGGTGGACGAGCATGTGGACATGCGCGATATCTCGGCCTCGATCGTGGACCTGGCGGTGCGGGGATATATAAAAATTACCGAGCAAAAAGATGGCCGCAAGGCCGTTTATGCGTTTGACAAACTCAAAGATTTTGAAGCCGACAAGAAGTTAGCAGAATACGAAAAGGAAATACTGCGCGGAATCTTCGGCGGCAAGGACTCCGTTGAGCTCTCCGACCTTGAGAATAAATTTTATACTCATCTTAAAAAGATTAAAGAGGAACTCTATGCCAAATTGGTGAGAGATGGTCTTTTTGCCCAGTCTCCGGATAAAGTTTGGGAAAAGTACGTCAAAAAGATTCTGGTTTTGGGAGCGATTGCCTTCGGCCTGCAATTTATCTTTGGTTTCTTGGCCGCAATTCCCCCGATAGTTTTGGGGATGCTGTTCCTTCTAACCGGCAGGTTTATGCCGCGTAAGACGGCTTTGGGAACGGAGATGGTGCGCCGCTCGGCGGGGCTCAAACTTTTTGTCGGCACGGCCCAAAAATATATGCAGCAATTCAACGAGCGAATCAACCGCTTTGACGAGTTCCTGCCATATGCGATGGTCTTTGGGGTGGTAGGAAAATGGGTGGAAACTTTTAAGCAGTTGGGAATCGAGCCGCCCGCGCCCGGCTGGTATGTAGGCTATACGCCTTTTAACGCGATTAACTTTTCTTCTTCGATGAATAATATTGAAAGCGCTTTTGCTTCTACCCTGCCTTCGAGCCCATCCCAAGGCGGGGGAAGCGGATTCTCAGGCGGCGGCGGTT
>MEUW01000023.1:3847-4060 GCA_001772805.1 candidate division WWE3 bacterium RBG_19FT_COMBO_53_11 | reverse complement strand
GCTGGTAACTTTTAGAGGATCAAGGCCGACCACGAGAAGGTCGCGGTCGATGCCCCCGGATCGATATCCACGTTTATCGTAAAAGTAGATGCTCCTACGCTAGAGATCCAGAATTTTGCGGCGCTTCCGAGGTCGTTAGTGGGGGTCACTTGAATATCCTTAGCTGAGGGCGTGACGCCAAGCCCATGGGAAACAGCGATGGAGGTGCTCCCG
>MEUW01000023.1:1572-3835 GCA_001772805.1 candidate division WWE3 bacterium RBG_19FT_COMBO_53_11 | reverse complement strand
GCGGTGCCGGAGCTTTCGGTAGTAAAACCCCGGTTTCTAATGGCTTTTACAGTTGAGCTTAGCGAGCTTGAGCTGCCGATCGCCGCACTCACATTGCCTTCCAGGTAGTTGCCCTCGATTTGGACTTTGGAGGTGGCGGTCACCCCCTGGAGGAAAATACCGTAATCTTGGACTCCCGCTCCGCTATCGAAGATCCGGTTTCCTCGGATGGTAATGCCGGTAATATCTCCGGAAGCCAGGATCCGCAATCCCCAGCCTTTCTCGCCCACGATTCCGGTGTCAAAGATAACGTTGTTCTCAATGACCAGATTTCCGACCCCCGTACTAAGGTTGATGCCGATGCCGAATCGGGTTGTGACTCCGCTGATGACATTGCCGCTGATAATGGAGTTGGTGGTTCCCGACAGGTTGATGCCGATGTTGCCGATGCCGGTGACGGGGGTAGGATCACCCCAGTTTCGGATTCGGTTCCCCTTGACCACGTGTCCGCTGTCCAAGAGTTTGATGGCGGAATCTTTGGCGTTAGGTGAATCCTGAAGAAGGTTGTTGACGATGATGTGGTTATCGCTGGCGGTCGACCCGCCGATGTGGTTGGCAATTCCGCGCGAGGCGCCGGAGATCGTGTTGCCGGAAATGACAATGTTATCGGCGTTGTAACCGGTGACGATCGAATATCCCTGATCTCCGGTGCTGGTGACATTTTTGATCACGTTGTCGCTGACGATTCCTTCCTGGGCAACGTCGATATCCAGGCCGTTGCCGTTGATCGTGTCCACGAGGTTGTCCTGGATGATGGTGTTGTCGTGGTCAGAGTATACGGCTCCGTTGTTTAAAGCCGCATCCCCGATGTTGCGGAAGATGTTCTTTTGGACGAAGACATCAGTTGATCCGGAGTCAAATCCAGGGTAAACACGACCCTTAAGAAGAATTGCGTAGCTTGCTTCCATATCGTGGATATAGAGGTTTGCGAAATGAAGGCGAGAGGAATTAAATATTTTTACAGCGCTGGCCCTCCCTTTGTCGGCATCAAATGCGCTTGGGGAACTAAAAGCTACTTTATTGCCGTCCAGTTCCATATCGTGGATGTAGATGTCGTGGAGCGGGACTGTGGTGTAAGGGTCTGTCTGATGCACGCCGACTGAATTTTCATCCCAGCGGAAAAAGTTAGTCCTGACCGTTAAGTGCAGCTTAGTTCCCTGCATTCCCGAGATCTCCAGGTTGGAGCGCAGGTCCACAGGAGTAGCGACATAGTAGTTCCCCTCCAAAAGTACAACCTTTCCTCCGGTGGAAGGAAGATCGTCGATGGCTTCTTGGATTTCAACGTTATCTGCCGTCCCATCCGCCACGTAGTCGCAGCGGCCGGTGTTTTGGCTATCGTCGGCGCAAACCACAAAGGTGGCGGGGGTGGCTTGGGCGGTGGACTGAATGGCGCCGTCGCTAAAGGTGACGTAGCCGAGACTGTCAATGGAGTAATCCCCGAGGTCGAGGATTCCGGAGAGCGTTCCTCCGGAAAGCGAGAGGTATAAGCTGGAGAGATCGGGAAGCAAGCTCTCATCCACCGTGCCGGCATTGAGGTTGGAAGCATCAAGATAGTAAAGATAGCTTTGCCCCCCCAGTTTGGAGGAATTCACCGCGGTTCCGTTGATGGATAGGTACAGGGAAGAGAGATCGGGCAAAAAGTCTAGATCAACGGTTCCGGCATTGAGGTTGGAGGCGTCGAGGTAGTAAGTTCCGTGGTGATTATCCAAGAGATCGGCGTTGAGATTTTTCGCCAGCTCGGTGCTTGCCACCACTAGGGGCGGAGAATCGGTGGATGTTGATCTAAGAACGTCCCCTTCCACGTCCCCGCCTACAGATAGATTGAAGTCCTTATCCAAAATTTTGGAAAGGGTTGTGGCGCTCCCTCCCTGCGTTATTACTCCCAGCACCCTTTCTACCCAGGAGGGATTGGTCAGGAAAAGGAGAACGATGGCGATTGTAACTAGGACAGTGGATACAAGAAAAAGCAGCAAATGCTTGCGCTTGACAGGTTTATTTAGAAATCCGGTTGGGACCTCGTTGACTTCCATGGCAGGTACAGGCAGTGAGTGGGGCAGCGGGGGCAGACGATCGCATTGTAACCTTTTTTGCAAGCGGGATTCAATTAGGTTCTTTGGAACCCCGCCTGTCAATATTGCTATCCTTGAGCTGATGGCTAGCCCCGAAGGAGTTGCCGTAAAGTTTGACCTCTTGACGATTGGAGATTGCACGGTCGATATCTTTA
>MEUW01000023.1:1386-1500 GCA_001772805.1 candidate division WWE3 bacterium RBG_19FT_COMBO_53_11 | reverse complement strand
CGAAGCCGAACCTAGCAGCGGCTGGGGAGCGCCGTTGTGAACTGTGCCTCTCCGCGGCGGATAAGGTTTCCAGCAAGGGTTTTGCTCTCACCTTCGGTGGAAATGCGGCGAATG
>MEUW01000023.1:1031-1198 GCA_001772805.1 candidate division WWE3 bacterium RBG_19FT_COMBO_53_11 | reverse complement strand
TCGCCAATACTCAATCCCCCCGATCTACGCTCCTTGGGTTTATTTCTCCTCGCTCGCTCCGGGCCACGACTATTTCCACGCGCCGTTCGTCCAATACGTTCACGAGTATCGCATCAAGCTCGCCTTCAATCCCGGTTCCTACCAGATTAAGGAGGGACTGGCTGCCT
>MEUW01000023.1:0-863 GCA_001772805.1 candidate division WWE3 bacterium RBG_19FT_COMBO_53_11 | reverse complement strand
CTTTTGACGGTTACGAATTTACTTTCCAACCGGCTACTGGAGTAAAAGCCAAAGAGAGAACCGGGGCGGGAGATGCCTTCTCCTGCGGGTTGGTGAGCGCGCTGGTTTTGGGCCAGCCGCTCAAAGAAGCGCTGAAGTGGGGAACGCTCAACGCCGAGTCGGTCACGCAGGAAGTCGGCGCCCAGGCCGGCCTGCGCACGCGCAAAGAGCTGGACCCGCTCGTGAAGAAGTTGAAATAACTACTGGCTAACGACTACTGACTACAAACTATCGTATGGACGAACTCGCCAAACTCTTAGGAACCACCAAAGAAAAAATCGAATCTCTCTCCGATGAAATGGGGGAGTTTACGGGAAGGAAGGAGGTTCCCGAGCAGTTGGTGGAAAAGATCAAGGCCGAAAGATCGGCGGCTCTTGAAGCGCTCGGACTGAGCGGCAGCTCCTCGCGGAAGGAGGTTCTGGCGGCGCTCGCTCAGCGGGTGGAGCTGGTGGAGGAGGAAGCCAAAAAGGTCCTCGGCGAGCCGGCGATGCAGGACCACGATTACATCAAAAAGCTCTTCTCCCGAGCGGAAGCGATCGCAAAGCCGAGGAAAGGGTTCTTCCTGAAAGAGGAGAAGGCGAAGGAGCTCTTCCGCCAGAATCCGCCGAAGAACATCCTCGCCCAGCTTGGGTACTCCAGCGCGGAGGAACTGCTGGAGAAAGAGGACCTCTTCGAGGTTTTCTCAGCGCTCCGTTTTCTCGAGGACCGGAAGTGGCAGAACGAGATCTTCTTCGCCCCTTTCAAGAAACTCACTCCCGAGGATTTTGAGGAGCGGCCGATCGTGATGCGGGTGCTCGACCCCAAAAAGTGGGGGTCGGAGGCGC
>MEUW01000022.1:6539-10266 GCA_001772805.1 candidate division WWE3 bacterium RBG_19FT_COMBO_53_11 | reverse complement strand
ACATTTGCACTATGAATTCAGCAGTTTGCCGATGGCGGAACCGTACATTCCCCGCGACACCGGAAGTAACGGAAGCATTAGGGGTTGTAACTTGAACTGTGGATTGTGTTTTTAAAGGATGAGCTTGTCTGACGTCCAAGAATTTATTGTGCGCAACCGCCGCAAACTGGTTTTTGGACTGGTTGCGGCGGTTCTCATCTCTTTGGCGCTCGGTTTTATCTACCAAGAGATTAGTCCCGAAGTAGCCGAGGAGGATAAACTCCCATCCTTTGTTCTTGCTGAGGAGCCGGGACGAGTGATCGGTCGGGTGGAACTCTCCGGGCTTGCTTCGGTTGACTTCCCCACGGCGGCCTCGATCTATCGAGCGGAAAAGCTCGATCTAACTTTTACCCAAGCGGATGCCGTGGGGTGGGCAAAGAATTTTGGCTCGCTCTCCTCGTCCGGGGAGGTTGATACGCCTTTGGGTAAGATATACGTTTTTGCCAAGAAGGGGGAGGAGCTAACCGTCACCGGCAATCCCCGGGCGCTGCGCTACACCCGCGAAAGCGCCGGCGGAACCGGGACGATTTCCGACAGCACCACCGCGATCCAAAAGGCCAAAGAGTTTTTGGCCGCCAAGAAACTTCCCGACCCGAGCTCGTTCTTACCGACCGTTAAGTATCTGAGCGCGATCGGCGAGCGAACCGCCGAAACGACGGCGGCGGAAGCTGCGTTCGTCGAGGTCAATTTCTCATGGTCGGTGGGCGGCTATGACCTCTTGGGGGAAAGCCCTTCCGATATGGCGATCCGCGTGATTCTTGACAGAGATACCCGCGTAGTTTACTTGAACTACCAGTTTCCTGATTATTCGTTTTCCACCGGCCAAGAGGTCCCGCTCTTGAGTTTTTCTCAAGCTTCCGATGCTCTAGGAAGAGAGGCCCAAATTGTTTTGGTTCGTCCGGTAGGGGACATCGGTAAATGGTCAATTTCCGACTCCTCCAACCTTAGTTCCTTTTCCCCCGAGGCTGCCCGATTGGTGTACGTCATGCAGCCGGGAGGTGAACTTCTCTACCCGGTTTATCTTTTTGAGGGTCCGGGACGAGCGCTCGGAAACGATGTTTGGTCCGCCGCTTATGTTCTTGCGGTCTCTCCGCAATATATTAAGGAAGAATAAGTTACTCTCCGCCGCGAACGTACCGGGGTTGAATTGCCGAAACGATCACAATCGCTCGCACTTCTCCTTCGGGAGTTTGGCCGTTCCCTTCGAAGATGTAGACCGGGTGAAGATACGCGGAATCTCTAGGAAGGAGATAGGCCAGCTTAACCAGTTCGGGAGTGAAAGCGGTGAGGTTCAAGGTATCCAAAATTACCTCGGAATCCGGGCGGACGGGCCGCAGTGAGATTACCAGCCCTTCCTCCCGCAGACTATTTGCCGCCTCGCCGAGCGGACGCAACGCCGCCTCGCCGAGCTGGGTAATATTTTTGTCCATAAACTTAAAATTGAGCAGGACCCCTTTTCCGGCGCGGTGAAAAATGACTCGAGCCGCCGTATCGACGATGGTTTCTCCCCAGACCTCCCGACCGTTTAGAGTGCGGGCAAAACTAACTTCGGCCAGATGCGCTTGGGCCGGATCGGTTACTTCGGCGGAGAGTTCCCCTTCAGCGTTGAGGTATCGGACCGCCGAGAGAACAAGATTACTGGTAGGCAACTCCTTTTCCTCCGTAAACGCCAAGGCTTTTTGAGCGGCGGTTGAGGCATCATATAGAGTGCCCTTAACCGCCGCCGAAGAGAAGCTGAATCCTACTTGGATGTAGCGCAGGTCTCGCGGTTGGGAAGTCATCGCCACTGTTTCTTCTCCTTGGCTGAAGGAATAAATCCGACTTTCTCCCTCAAACCCGGTCTGCCTAAAGTTAGCCGTGATTCCGAAGCGCGCCGCGATTCCTTGGGCCTCGGCAGCAGTGAAAGAAATATCCAACGGGGATGCCGTGTAGGTGGAAAGGGTTGAGGGCACATCCAGGCTGGGAAGCTTACTAAGATCGGGTTGGCCGATCACCGAGCCGGTGTCGGTCTGCACCGCCAAAGGAGGGAGTTTTTCCTCTTCCGAGATGGTACTCTCTCGCTGTTTTTGAATCAGAGCTGCAATTGCGAGAATTACTAGAATGAAAAATCCGAGAGCCAGAAAGACCTTCCAACGGTTTTCCAAGATAAACTGCTGGGTTTCGCTAAGATTCATCCTTCTTACCATGCGATGTTTCCGCATTGGGCTCGAGTCACACAGCCCGGCGTTACCGCTTCGGGGATATAGGGGGGCTGCATGGGGATGACGCGATATCTGAATTCGTAGTGCACATGGAGATCTCCCATCCCGGTGTCGCCGGCTCCGCCGAGAATGAATCCGGGGTAGGCATCGTCACCGATCGAGGCATTGACGGAGGAAAAGTGGGCGTAGCGGGAAACAAACGAGACATCATATCCTTCCGATTGAACGTCAACGTAGTTGCCGTAGGCCTCAGGGCTTCCCGTCGCCACGACCGTGCCGTTGTGAGTGGCAAAGACGGGGTCGCCCATCGCCACGCCAAAAATGTCGATCGCCTCAATCCCTTCACCTTTGTTATGTGAGTACACCCCGTAAGGCCCTTGCAGGATCCAACCGTGTTCGGTCGGCCAACCGAACTCGTCTCCCGATGGCCGATCACGCAGCCAATCTTCACAGGCGTCTTCGTCCGCCACCGCGGGATGGGCAGTCAGGGCGTTCAGCAGGCAGGTGAGTGCTCCTCTCACTCCACCCAAAGACGAAATTCTCAACTTGGGAGTTTGGGCAACCGGTGACCCTCTTCTAGGAGAATAAGAGTAAGCGGTAAGCACCGGTTGAGGGTCCGCTTCCAAACCTAATTCAGCATTCTCATCAAAGCCGATGTCTTCGGTTCGGAAGAAAGATTCGGGAGGAGCAATGGAGGCAAATGCCCCGTTGGTGCCGGCCATGTTGCTCCACGCCTTGCTGGCCAAAGAAACTTTGGTTTGCAGGTCCAGATCGGCGGTGGCTTCGCCTTGGAGGTCATCCGGGGCAGAGCAGATTCCGTCGGCATCGGGGTCGGCAGGATCGCCCCCGCAGTCCGGATCATCTGATCGATCTTCGGTTTCATTTACATCGGTTTGAACGGCGCTCCAGTAAGCGTTGCGTTCGGGGTCTAAAACATTAATGATCCGGGCATCATATGAGGAAGTGGGGCAATTCACTTTGGCCGGATCGGGGAGGTCCATCTCGCCGGGGGACATCGTCAGCGCTAATCTTAATAGTCCGTAGCGGTCGTGGAGGGGAGCGACTTCTCCAAATTTGGCCTTGGGAAGGCTGTCCTTCTCCGGATCTGCCGTCGCGGGATCGCCGGCTTGGTCCCGGACAAAATAGTAAGGATCTTCGGTAGACAATGGGTCAAACTCGGAATCGCTTTCGTTGGCCCCCTCGGCCACTTCCTTTGATGGCTTCTCTTTGTTATAAACCACGTTTCCTTCGACCAGTTGGGCTTCCGACTTGGTGAGAGAGAGAAAAGGATCGACTTCCTTTCCATCCCCGTTCTCGTGTTTATATCCGGGCATCAGGATTTTGGGGAGGGATCCGGTGAGGGTCTCTTTATCGTTGGGGTCGCCGGAGAGGGCTAAGCGCCGCGCCTGGGCGAAATAGCTGGGCATCTGAGTATCCTGGACGCTGAGAATCGCATCTTCATCTTCGAAGCTGACTGTAAAGTTAAA
>MEUW01000022.1:4090-6521 GCA_001772805.1 candidate division WWE3 bacterium RBG_19FT_COMBO_53_11 | reverse complement strand
AAGGGCCGCAATTCCAAGAGATGAGCTGGCTTTTTTCCCGCAAAGCTCCGGTCACGAGTTCCTCCCCCGAAAGAGCTTTTCCCCCCGTGCGGGGTGCGAGAGGGCATTCCGGTTTTGTAGCAGCTACAGCAGGTAGGGATTTCGCAGAAAGTCCAAAAAGCAAAAGAAAAGCCAGAGAGACGAAAAGAGCGTATAAAATCCGGGAAAAATGTACTCTCATCAGAATAATCTTAACAGAATTTATTGACCCAATCTTTCTTCCGTGGTAGACTATAAGTTAGTAATAAAACTCAATCCTACCAAGAAGGAGGAAGTATGATCCTGGTTGTTTACTTTCTAGCCACCGTTCTTTTGGTTGTGGCAAAAAATGCCTACCGCAAGTACGGTTGGAAGGGAACGCTTGTTCCCATCGGCCTCGTCGTGCTGCTAGTACTCGTTTCGAGGCCGATGCCGATCTAATCTAACTTGATTATCACGGAAACGAATAGCTTCTTTTTACCCAGCTTGGGGTTTACCTCGAGCTGGGTTTCTTTTTGCTGAATTACGCTCCGATTCCGGTGAGGACGGTGTTAATGATGAGGATTGCTCCGAAGATGATGAGGAGCCCTAGAACCGCGTGGGAGATGGTAGATTTGGCGGCGGTAATCGCTTTTTCGTCTCCTCCCGAGACCATATACTGGAGGCCGCCGACCACCAGCATAATTAAAGCAACTGCCCCCCCGATGCTAAGCAGGTAATTAATGGTATTGACCAAGACGCAGAATATTCCCGAAATATCGGGCACTCCGGTGGCCTCTGCGCATTGGCCGCCGGTGAAAGTTCCGATGAACCGGTCGATTGGGCCACCGGTAGCGCCAAAAGCCAAACGAGCATGAGCGCCATAGCTAATCAGCACGCCTAGCGATAATATAATCCTCTTTAACAACTTCATGTTTTTCTCTTCTTCATTAGAGACCTGTTCGCCCTAGAATCTGAGTCAAAACGAAGTTGATCACTATCCAAGCGCCGAAGACGATTACCAATCCCACGATCGCAGAGGTGATGCGT
Organism: candidate division WWE3 bacterium RBG_19FT_COMBO_53_11; assembly: GCA_001772805.1. GTDB lineage: Bacteria > Patescibacteriota > WWE3 > 9FT-COMBO-53-11 > 9FT-COMBO-53-11 > 9FT-COMBO-53-11. The sequence continues at coordinate 5,474 of MEUW01000022.1, read as the reverse complement.
CCGCGAGCTTGCTCAACGGCGAATTTATCTCCGCCCGAGCTCATATACTGAATCCCGCCCAAGGCCAGAAGAATTAGTGCCAGCGCTCCGACGACTCCCAGGATCGCCTCGAAAACCTTCCCAATGAGCGTCGGTATATCTCCCACGCCCGGGATTGGATTAACGATTTGAGCAAAAGCCGGCAGCGCCGAAAGCGCCAGTGCCGTTGCAGATGCCGCGATTATCTTTACTGTTTTAATCAATCAACTCACCACCTTCCATTAGATGAAATCAAATCCGAAAATACTCACGCCAATTATATCCAGGATAAGTACCGACAGCAAGATGAACAAAAGACCGGCGACGGCGGCGGTAATTTGCTTCTTGGCTTTCTCCAAGTTGTCGGGATTACCTCCCGATGTGGCTACCCCTATTCCTCCCAAGATCAGGAACAAGACCGCCAAGAGCGTGCCTACCCCCATCCCAATTTCAAGCGCCCGTTGGGCAAACTCGACGGGATCGGTGGGAATGCAAGGTCCGATTCCGATCTCTACGCAGTCGACGGCCTCCTGGCTTTCGATAATTCCATATGCCTCTTGAAGTTCTTCAGCATCATAGCAGGAGGGCAAGCCCGCACATTCGCTTTGAGTGTTTCCCGATGCAACGCACTGTTGTTCGCACCCCGCGCTTGTTCCCGAAGGGGCCGGATCTGAGCAGGAGGGAAGGCCCTGGCATTCTCCAGGAGTGTTACCAAGATTGATACACATGTCATAGCAGGTTGTAGGTGAAATTGAGGCTTTAGGAACGCAACATTTGGTTGTAAACCCTCCCCCACTGGGACAGCCCTCGGCTGCTACCTGATCTTCACTAGAGGAACACCATCCCGTCGAGGTAGTTCCCGATTTGCATGTCCCCCCAAGCGAAGAGCAAGTAGCGGCGTAAGCGGGTTGGGGAATAACTGCCGCCCATAGGTTAAGGACGAGTAGCAAGACCGCCGTCAGCTGCAGAAATATTCTCATTACTGGGAGTAGTTTAACAGAATGTACTATTATAAGGTAGAGTGTTTTCCAACCTGCCCTCCGCCTTCGCCAAGGCTATGGCGGATAAAAAAATGCGCAAGCTTTTAATTCCTCTTTTAATTCTTCTGGCCTTTGCGGTTTCCATCGGCTTCATCGTTGCCGATATTGACGACGACATTGATAAGGTTACAGGCGATCTGGCCAAACAGCAGAAACAGCTTGCCGATCTGGAGAAGCGCCAACAGCAGCTCGCCAAAGATATCGCCTCGGCTTCCCTCTCCCTCTCCCAAGTCTCTGACCAGCTCACCGACGCGGAGAAAGAGCTATCAGCGATCGAAAAGGATCTCGACGACAAAGAAGACGAACTGGCGGGTTGGGAGGGTGAT
>MEUW01000022.1:0-3958 GCA_001772805.1 candidate division WWE3 bacterium RBG_19FT_COMBO_53_11 | reverse complement strand
AGTACGATTGCCCGATTGGTGGAAGAGATTGATGTTTTTCAGAGCAACAAAGACACCGCTAAAAAGCTGCGGGATAATCTCGTCTCTCTGCGGTCTCAGTATCAAGCCAGTCTTGCTTCCTCCCAAAGCCAGCTTTCTTCGACTTCTTCCCAATTATCGTCGGTCAAATCCTCGATTAAAAACCTGACCGCCAAGCAGGAGCAGCTGATCTTGGCGAAGTTCGCGGCATCCGAAGGGACTGAAACCGTCGGGGAAAACCCGCCGACTTCCGAGGATATTCCCAACCCCGTTTTTTCGGATCGGCCCGCGTTTATGATCGGCACCTACGGCTATCCGCACCGGATTGGAATGAGCCAATACGGCGCTTACGGCCGGGCGAAAAAGGACCAAAGTTACAAAACAATCCTGGCGGCATACTATAAGGTCTCGACCTCAAGCATTAAAGATTACAAGCCCCGGACCACGATCCACGTGAAGGGCTGCAGCACCGGCCCGCCTCCCTGGCTCTCCGGCGGCTGGAGCAAAAACACCTGTCAAAGCAAGGGGTACACCTGGTACGACAAAAACGTTAATTTTGAAAGCTACATCAAAGGTCTGGGAGAAATGCCAACCAGCTGGGGCAGTCCCGCCAGCGATGGGATGGAAGCGCTGGAAGCCCAGGCAGTCGCCGCCCGCAGTTACGCTTGGGCTTACGCCAACGGGAACGGGAATACGATTTGCCCTTCGACCAACTGTCAAGTTTGGCTGGGCCACGAGAAAGGCAGTTACTGGAATCAAGCCGTCGATGCTACGGAAGATAAAGTAATCATGGTGGGCAGCTCTCCGCTCAAGGCTTTTTACGCTTCAACCGCCGGGGGATACACGATCTCGGCGAAAGGCCAGCCTTGGGTGAACGGCTGGACTTACAACAGCGACTGGTTTAAGGATTCAGACTCAAGTGGCGAATTCTACGAACAGATCGCGAATGCTCCTTGGTATCACACCGGTTGGGGATCAAGGTACAAGAAAACCGACTCTCAGTATTCGAGCCACAAATACCAGCCCTGGCTGACCGAGGAAGAGTTTGCCGATATCTCTAATGCTCTCCTCCTCTGCACGACCGGCGGCCAGACGATTGCGGATTGCGACTACATCTCAAACCTATCTCCGATCGACCAAGGCGGTTGGAGCATGAGCACCGTTAGAAGCAAGCTTCCCAATCCGGTGACCTCAATTTCAAACGCGTTTGTTAGCTTTACCGGCAACAAAGTTAATACTCAGTACGTTTACGTTCACGGACCGGCAGGTACTTTTCAATTTTCGGCCAAGGATTTCGTCGCGATGTTTAACTTACGCTCCCGGGGGACACTCCAGATCCCAACGTATCGCTTTGACATCGGAACCTGCTCGGGTTCCGGCTGCACCAGTCCGACTTTTAAGTAAATTCTTTCCCTGGCCACCTCGATTTTCTGCTATCATGATCCTGATGCCTCAGGGAGTGTCCGAACAGGAAAAAACCGGTCTTGAGGTCAAGGTTTCCAAGCTGGAAAGCTCCCCAACCTCCGAGCGTGGAAAGTTTGTGTCCGTCTTTGGAGCCACACCGCGCGAAGAGTATCCCCCCGAAAGGGGGCGTCTTTTTGCCGTGGTGGATTTGAAGGTTGATCCGACCGAAGACGCTTCCGTCATCGGCCGGTTGGTGTGGGATACCCTTTCCGAAGAATACTACGCCCCCGAAGAAGAAACTCCGGTTTCGGCCTTGGAACGGGCGGTCTACGCCGTCCGCGATAAGCTCCGCAATCTTTCCCCCACCGCAACGATAGAGCTGGGGGCGGCGGCGTTTCGCGGCGAGGTGGCCTATCTCGCTAAGATCGGCAAGCCGGCCCTTTACCTTCGCCGCGGGACCGAAACGCTGGAGTTTCTGACCGGTGAGGACGGGGTGAACGTTTCCTCCCAGATTTTGGAAGAGGGGGACACGGTGGTCTTGGGCTCTCCCGTTTTTGCGAAGAACTTTCCGCCCGCCGATCTTCCCCGGACCGAATTTCTGGAGAAACAGTTTTCCTCCGGCGAAAAGGTTCCCGGTTTCGCCGCCCTTCTTCTGACTCTGGTGAGTTCCCGCGAGGCCCGCGAGGAAGCGGTCGCCCGCTCGCGTTCTTCCCGGAAGTTTTGGGGGAAAGTTTCTGGTGTGGGAGCTGGACTGACTCGACAAGCCAAGCAATTGGTCAAGTCGGTGCGGGCGCCGAAGCAGCTTAAGGAGAAGTTTGCGGCCGCTTGGAAGAAACGCCTTTACCATGGTGAAGAACTGGCAAAGGAGAAGCACGAGGAGCCGGAAGTCGGGGAGCAGAGAACAGAGATCATCGATCAGGAAACAAAGCCTCCGCGAAAGAAATTCCAATTGCCGAAGATTGCGGGGATTTCTTTACCGCGCGTGATTGCGGTCCTCGTGTTGATTTTGGGAATCTCGGTCCTCTTCACCACCTGGCAGCAAGCCAAGAAAGCCCGGGCCGCGGAGTTTGAACGGCTCTTGGGAGAGGCAACCCAAAGTCTGGACGAGGCCGAAGGTTTGGTCGGTTTGTCGAACGAGCAGGCGGTTATCCTGGTCACGGAAGCGCGGGCCGATCTGGATCGGGCGCGGGAGCTCTCCCCCGACGCCACTGACGTTGATCCGTTGCTGGAGCGGTCAATCGCTTTGCTCAACGCAATCGAAAAGATTACCCCGGTCGGCGAAGAGAATTTGAAGTACGATCTTAACGTCCAAGCCCAAGGGGCGCAGGGGTTGGCGCTCGCCGGGGCGGGTTCGGCCACGGTCTACGTTTTGGAAGGAACGCGCGAGGCGGTTTTCTCCATCAACCTTTCCAAAGAGCTCCCCTCCGCCACGGAGTTGGGAGAGGGAAATATCTCAGGAGCGCAGGAGCTGATGGCCGAGGGAGAGTATCTGTATTTGCGCGGTTCCAACCACGTTTATCGGTTAAAGATCAAGGGCCAGGTGGTGGATGAGCCGATCAGCTTTGCCCGGATCAATAAAGCCAACGCGCTCGGTACCTACCTGGGCAATATCTACCTCCTCGTTCCCGGTGAGGAACAGATTTATAAGTTCTGGAACCTACCCGGAGGGTATGCCGGGGCCCAAAACCGGATTAAGGAGGCGGTGACGACGGCGGGGGTGGTGGACATGGCGATCGACGGAGAGATTTGGCTGCTCCAATCCGACGGAGAGATCATCCGGTTGTCGGCCGGTGAGCAAGTTCCCTTCTCAATCTCTAACCTCTCCGACACCCTCAAAGAACCGATCAAGATATTTACTCAAACAGGTATGAAACGCCTCTACATCCTGGACCGCGGGGAGAGTCGGATCGTGGTTTTGGATAAGAGCGGTAACTTCTTGGGCCAGTTTAAGGGCGACTTCCTCTCCGGGGCGACTGATCTCTGGGTCTCAAGCAACGAGAAAAGTATCTTCGTCCTCGCCGGAGCCAAAATTTATCAAATTAGCCAGTAAGCCACAAGCCAGTAACCAGTAACCAGTAATTAGTAATTAGTATTCAGGAGACGGAAAACGAGTATTATAGTATACTATATACTATAACAGACCCGTAATTTGCTTTTTCTTCTTTCACGTTTAATCATTATCGTCAGTGTTGAGAATTTCTTGGTTAATCAAAAGGCTCTTGGAATTTATCTACCCGACCCGCTGCGTTTCCTGTGGGGCCGGCGGGGCGCTTCTCTGCCGAAAGTGCGCCGGGGAATTGACCCCGTTGGAGCAGCTTAATTGTCTGGTCTGTGATCGTCCGGCCGTGGCCGGAATTACCCACCCGATCTGCCGGAGCCGGTGGGCGCCGGAGCGCTTTCTGGCCGCCTTTCCTTACCAAGGTCCCTCCCGCCGCCTGGTGCAGGCGTTGAAATACAAGCGTTTGCGGGCAGTGGCGAAGATCATGACGGAGCTTCTCGCCGGCGAGATTCAGGAGATGGGGGTCGAGTTTGGGCC
>MEUW01000021.1:61166-109788 GCA_001772805.1 candidate division WWE3 bacterium RBG_19FT_COMBO_53_11 | reverse complement strand
GGGAATTAAGAAAAATTATATTGATCAGGGTTTGGTCACGGTTGATCAGATCATGCTGAAATATGCTCCCGTTTCCGTCGCTAACGGGACCGGCTGGAACGAATCGATTAAATGGTTTATGGAGCGGCTTGATAACGCCCAGAATTACCGGGATTAAAAAAAACCGTTGACGATTGTCAACGGTTTGGTCCTTCTACCGTCAGGCGCCAGGCTTCCTTCACGATTTTCCAGAACTCATCCCACGTAGCCCGCCACGGAACGAAGTCGGTGTTCGTTCCGCAGTTCTGGCAGGTCAGGTAGCGGTCTTGGATGTGCCCATGGGGGTAATCCAGCGAGATCCGCTCGCATTTCCTGCACCAAAACAGATAGATCGGCAGATCTTCGGTCCCGCCCTCTCGGTGCTCGTGGCGCAGGTAGTGTTTGCGGCCGTACTTAATCCGCCAGAGCTGAAAGCGGCTCAGGACCGAAATCTCATGCCGCACACGCTTCGCGTTCAAAAAGCGCTTGCCAGCGTCCCTCACGATTCCTCTCCTTTCCGTACCCTCTATTTGACGGCTCGCTTCGCGAACCTAGAAATATCCGCTTAGCGTCTATTTTACCGCCCGCTTCCCTGAAAGCAAGCTAAATCGAAAGCCGGGGGTAGATTTCGATCCGGTAGGTAATCTTCTCTTTTTCGATGTCGGTGGGGCGAAAAAGCACTTTTACCCGGCGGTGGCGTACCTCGATCCAATAGGGCCGGACATCCTTCCTCTTCAGAATGGATCTGATCAGAGGGAGGGTTTCCTCGCGGCAGGCAAAGCTTTCGTCGATGAAGAGTTTGATGATCCAAGATTCGCCGCGGTGTAGGACCACGCAGCGGTATTCGTAATCCTCGTCTTCATTTTCGCGCCAATTGAAGTCGAAGTCGCGAACCGCGCGCATCAGCAGTTTCCGCAATACTTTCCAAATAGGGACAGTCGGGTTGCGGGGGTCACTGAGATCATTGAACTCGGTGTAGACCACCACGCCTTGGCCAAACCAGTCGGTCAGCTTTGGCATCTCTCCCTCCTTCCCGTGGGTTTTAACAGCTTTATTTTGATTTTACATGTTTACAGGGGAGTGTTATTATTAATGTATCCTATAACAGAGGAGGAGATTTGATGAAACGCTCACCGTCATACCGACTGGTTCCTCGAGTGCGGTTGACGCGCAAGGAGCGGATCCTGGCCATCTTGGCGGCGGGTTCGACCCTTGTGGTCTTCTACTTCGCTTACCGAACGGTCAGCTTCCTGCACCTGCCAGGATTCCCGTTCCTGTTCACCATGCCCCTTTGGCTCACGGGCGTGATGCTCGTTCTCGGTAGGTTCTTCGAACGGGTGTTCAAGCTTTAACCATAGCGCTCTGCTATCCCTCAAACCGGGACAGCGGGGCGCTTCTTTTTTGGAGCGCGTGGTAAGATAGTGGAAATCCTATAAAGGAGGGATGGCCGGATGGACCCGAATCTGGCACGTCTTCTGGAAGAAGACCCGATGGGGAAGCTGTTCGCGGCGGCGGAAGAGGCCAGCCGGCCTTTCACCAATCATCTGGCGCAGCAGTACCCTCGGGTTAAGCAGGCACTCGAAGAAGCCCACAATTCTCCTGAGATGCGCGCCAAGCTGAATTTCTCAACCGAAGCGCACATGCGCTTGTCGGCGGCGGCTTTGGGAGTGACCTACGAGGAGCTCAAGGGCTACTTCGACCTGTCTCAATCGATGAAGGAAGGGCTAACGGCCCGGCGGCGGGAAGCGGTTCGCTATTCCACCTTGCGCCGTTCGGGGGCGGCACTCTTGCACCGGGCGCCGGTGATCAAGATCCGGCACGGCAAGCTATTAAATGAGCCGTTTAAGCCCTACATTGTGCTCTTCAGCACCGGCTGGTGCTTCTGGTGCCAGCTGGTCAAGCCGACCTTTGCGCGCCTGGCGTACTTTTTCGACCGGTGCGAGTTGCTCTACTGCAAAGACGAAGAGCTGGCCAAAGCCGAAGGAGTGAGGTTCTTTCCCCAGCTGGTTGCGTATTTTCCGGGCGGCATCAAAGTCCGCAGCGAATGCGGCAACACGACCCGGGAGCTATGGAACAATCTGAACCTACTGATCACGCTGGGGCGAGGGTTTGCCGAGAGGGAAGGGACGCTGGTGTGCTCGGATGGCGAATGCCGGGTCGAATCTGCCGATTGAGATTCAAGGCGCTGGTTACCGTTGAGGTGGACAGCGCTTTTTCTTTTTACTCTCCCTCAACCGGGACGGTGGAGCGCTTTTCCTTTGCCCCCGCTTTAAGCGGAATGCGGACCTTGAGGATCCCATCCTCCATTTTCGCCCGAGCTTGTTTTTCCTCGACCTCTTTGGGGAGGGTCGCAGAGTAGTGGAATTCGCTCATCCGTTGGGCGCGGTAGACCGTGGTTTTTTCTTTATTTTCTTCTTCGGTTTCGCGCTGGACCGCATCAATCTTGAGCATGCCGTTGGCGACTTCCACCGTAATCTCGTCTTTTTTCACTCCTGGGACGGGAGCCTCGACGACTAACTCGTCTTTAGTTTCGTAGATGTTGAGACCGGCGGAAGAAACGCGCGGCAAATCCTCCTCGGCGCCGTAGCCGAAAAGCCGGAAGATGGAAGGTAAATCAAAATCGTAATAAGCCATTTTTCACCTCCTTTCGAGTGGAGGTGCGGGGGGGAGTCGAACCCCCTTGAGACGCTCTGCAGGCGCCTGCCTAACCGTTCGGCCACCGCACCCTACGAAATTATTTTAACACCGCCAAGTTGCCTCGGTTAAAGTTCGGTGGTATCTTTGGGTAAAAGAGCTAATCGAAGAGGAGAGAGATGGATCCTGCGAGCGTAACGCTGGGCTTGGCTTTTTTAGCTGGAATCGTATCCTTTCTTTCCCCGTGCGTGCTGGCGCTTGTTCCGGTCTACATCGGTTACTTGGGCGGCCGGGCGACTAAGGATCATGCCGATCGGGGAAGGTTGCTGACGTTTTTCCATGGGCTGGCCTTCGTCGTCGGATTTAGCCTGGTCTTTGTGGCGCTCGGGGCGCTGGCGGGAATCGCCGGGGAAGTGCTCTTCGGCATCCGCGAATGGATTTCGCGGGCGGGCGGCATCGTCGTGGTGATTTTTGGTCTTCACATCACCGGCATTATCCATCTGCCGATTCTCGACTTCGATAAGCGCCTTCGGTTGGACATGAGCAAGAGGGTAGGCTTCTTTTCCTCCCTCCTTTTGGGAGTTGTCTTCTCGGCCGGCTGGACTCCGTGCATCGGACCAGTGTTGGGAGCCATCCTGATGCTGGCCATGAGCGGGGGACAGCCATCTTACGGAGTGGTACTCCTCACCGCTTACTCTGCCGGCATGGCGGTCCCATTCCTCCTGACTGCGCTGGGAGTAGGATGGGCAGCGGGGATGATGCGCCGCTTCGGGAAGCTAATCCGCCTGACCGAGATGGTGGCAGGGAGCTTGCTGATTGTGATCGGGGTATTGATGACTTTGGGGATAATGGAGGGGATCCTCTCGCGCTGGAGCGGGTTGACCCTTCCGCTTAATCTGGGTCTGTGAAGGTTTGATTGCCCGCTTGGGTTCCATTCCTGCGGGCTTTTTTGTTGCCAATTCCCGCATTTAGTGTTATCCTATAATTAATAATCTAAAGAGAGGAGGCTGGCTCCCATGCCAACCGTCCGCAAAGCGGAAATCATCGCCGTCGTCGCGAAGAAGCAAGGCAGAGCAAGCAACGATGCCCGCCTATTCGAAGTAGCCACCTCCCGGGGAGATAACGCATTTTGGACGCAGCTCTACGAGAAGGTTCGGGAGATCGAGAAGACCCATGGGTTAAGGGTCAAATCGATCTCGATTGAGGAGCTGTAAGATCACTCAAAGAAAGGAGTGTTCGATATGAAGCACTTGAGAGTCTTCAACGATGTCCTAAGCGCCATGATCGCCCTGGTCTTCATCTGGGTGGTACTGGAGCTGATAGCGGATGTTCTCGTGTCCGTCGACACTCCGCTGGCCACCGGCTCCAGTTTCTCCTGGAGTTTCGGCGTGATGGCGCCGCTCAGCCTGGTCCTCCTGCGCCGGTTTGGTTGGTTGCGGGGACTTGGGCTGATCATAGCGCTGACCATGGCCGGGTGGAAGGCGTTCACTTTGCTGGTCGGGACGGACGCCGGCTGGGGAGTCGGAATCGGAATCGGGCTGTCTGCGGTTTTCGGTCTGGCTGCCAGCCGCTTGTTTACGCTCCTCGGACGCTACTTTAGTCTAGGAGCTTTCGACTAAGACCCGTGAGTCTAAACTTGCGGGTCTTTTTTGTGGGCGAAGAGGTCTTCTTCTGTTAAACTGAATCCGTGCTGAGGAAATTCCGCGGTTTAATTATTCTTGCGATTGTGGCAGTCTTGGTTTTCACCGTTTACTTAAGTGGCGCTGTGGGCAAAAACGCCGCGCTTTCGGTCTCCTCCGACCCTTCCGGCCAAAAAGTCCTTCTCGATAATGCCGAGGTCGGGACGACTCCCTACCTTTCCGACCAGTTGAAGGAGGGGAATCCCGTCCTGAGTTTCGGCAATTTTATCCAAAAAGTTCGTTTGATGGCCGGCGCCTTGACGGTTGTGAGTTGGACGCTGGGTCCTTCCGAAACATTTTCGGGCGGGGAAGTGGCGTGGTTCTCGGATTCATCGACCGGGAGCGAATTGGTGGTGATCACCCGGCCGGTGGCGGAGGTTTTCCTGAACGGTGAGTCGTTGGGGGAGTCCCCGCTATCGAAATCTCTTTCGGTTGGGGAATATGACTTGGAGATTAAGAAGAATGGTTATTTTCCCCGTAAGATAAAAGTCGCGGTTAAGGAAGGGTTCCGGCTAAACGTTTCCGCTAATCTGGCAATCGATCCGTTTCCGGCCGATTCCCAGAAATTACCTTCGCCCCACGCGAGTCTGACGGTGCTAGACCTCTCTTCCTCATCCTCGGTCCTGCCGGCCGATCCGGTTTCATGGGTGGCGGGGGCGGTTTTCTGGATGTCGCGATTAGAAAACCCGTTCACTTACGACTTTTTCCTGACGGCGGATGGGAAGCTCTACGATGCCACCGGCTCGGAGGTTTCGCTGGAATCCCTCTCGAAGATTTCCGAAAAACGTACCGTGGGATACCTAGGGGAGACACCGGGGTCTTTGAGTTCGGCCGGTTCTACCATGCTGAAATCTCTCGCCGCCAAACTCTATCCGGCTTCTCCTAAGGTACAGATCTTGGATACGGGAATCGGCTACCTCAAAGTCCGCTCCGGTCCCGGAACGAATTACAGCCAGATCGGCCAAGCGACCGTCGGTTCCAAATACATTTATCTTGGAGAGCAGAGCGGTTGGTACAAAATCGAATTCGAGGGGAAAGAAGGTTGGGTCTCCTCGGACTATTCAAAAAAGCTGTAGCGGTTAATCTGGGTGCGTGAGATTTTGCTAGGTCGCGGAGCGGCCGTCCAAATTGACTTTCAGGGTGAGGAAGACTGGGTTTCGGGTGAAAATAGATGCGAAGCGAATATTTCTAGGTTCGGCAAAGACGAGCCGTCCTACGCTAAAAAAACTTTAGAGAACATAGAGAATGATAAAGGTGGCGATGACCCAAGCGGCGACCGTTCCCAAGATTGGCAAGTCCGTTAAAATTACCTTCTCCGGCGACTCCCCCTCCTTTTTCTCGTAAACAATATATAAGTAGCGGGCGACTCCGTAGATCACCACGGGAACGGTTAGGAGTGCCCACTTTGGCGAGGAGAGAGTTTCCGGCAGGAGGTCGGTGAGGAACTTCGAACCGGTCGGGGAGGTTTGGAAGCTGAAGATCGAGTAGGCCAGCGTTGTGTAGGTCGCCGACATTGCGATCATCGAATCCAGGAGCGTGTCGGGGTAGTGGCGCAGAGTTTCTCGGGTGAGTAAGCGCCGGTGGAGTTTGGAGAGCAAGGTACGTTCACTCCTTCTTTTTCCGAAAGCCAGAAGCAGAGAGAGTCCAATCGTCGAGAGGACCAGCCAGGAAGAGATCGGCGTCGGCAGAACGAAGGCGCCGGCGTATACCCGCAAAACAAACGCCGCCGCTACCCAAAGGGCATCCATAATGATGACGTTCCTGATCAGAAGGCTGTAGGTTAGCTGGAGGGCGGTGAAAGCGATCGCAGTTCCTAAGAAGTAGCGGTTAAAGTTCGCCGCCGCGAAAATGAGAGTTCCGGTTGCCAGAATTGCCGACGTCAGAAGCGCTGCCGGAACCGAGAATCGGCCGGAGGCAATCGGGCGGTCTTTCTTGATGGGGTGCCGGCGGTCCCTGCTTCGATCAACTACATCGTTGAAAATGTAGGCGGCCGAGGAGAGTAGGGAGAAGACGATGAAGGCGGTAATAAATCGGGGCAACACTCCGGCGTTTAGGATTTCTGCTCTGAAAAATGGAGCGGCGAGGAGAGCTAAGTTTTTGAGCCACTGCCGAGGGCGGGCGCTTCCGAGCACATTTTTAAGATAACGGTATAGCATACCCTTGTTCGGCAGGTTTCTTTCTCATTATAATACTACCGTGCTACTTACTCCTCCCTCCGCGAAGCGGAGCTAGGTTTCCGCCTCTGGCGGAAGCCGTCCACGGCGGGGCGTTTCCCCCCACCTACTTATTCATATAATGAAGTTAATGTTGTTAACTCCCCATACCACCATTGGAATCGCTTTAGGAGCGGCTTTTCCTAACCCGATTATCTCTGTTCCTTTATCTTTCCTTTCGCATTTTGCTCTGGATATGGTTCCGCACTGGGATGATGTGGGGTTGGGAGAAATTGAGCTCCACCCCCAGCCGATAAGAACCCGGACGCTCCGGCTGATTCTTTTGGACGCGTTTTTCTCACTATCGATCCTGCTCTTCTTTTTCTACTGGGCGATGCCCGATTACGGGGTGGGAATCACAATTGCCGCCTGCGCGGGCGCGGCGAACTTGCCGGACCTTTTCTATCTGCCTTTGATCTTCAGCAGGAAGTGGGGTTGGGCGATCTGGGTTGCGAGATTGCAGGCGAGATTTCAGGTTAATTCGAAGGCGCCGATGGCGTTTGGTCTTTTGATCCAGCTCTTCGCAGTAGTTGTTGGTTTACTAATAGCGCGGCAAGCAATACTAATCCGACTGCCGCAAGTTTGGAAGGTCCTCTGAGCACCACTGCCGCTACCGCCAGGGCCGTGACGATTGCCCACTCCAAAAAAACGATCTTAGGATGACTGATTCCGGCCTCCATCAAACGGTGGTGCAGGTGCCGCTGATCCCCCAGGAAAGGGGACTTCCCCGTGCGCAGCCGCGAGAGAATTACCAAAAACGCATCAATGATCGGGACCGCCAGGATCAAAATCGCCGTTCCGGTTTTGGCACCTGAGAAGATTGAAAGAACCGCTAAGAGATACCCTAGGAGAAACGCCCCCCCGCCCAAATAGATTTTGGCGGGATACGCGTTGAGAGGCAAGAATCCCAAAAGGATCCCGGCCAAAACCACTCCCAATAGGGCGCTCGCCGGAGTTCCCAGGACAAAAGAGGCTGCCACAATCGCGACCGCGGCGATCGTGCCGATTCCCGCGGCCAATCCATCCAGCCCGTCCAACCAATCGACGACGTTGATGAGCGCAAAGATCCAGACGGCGGTGACTAGCTCGCTAAGGTACGGAACGGCGCTGAACTCCAGGTATCGCGGCGCAAGGTAAGGCCATAGCGGATTTCCGATGTAGGTGACTCGAATCCCGCCCCAAATGACGGCCCCGGCGGCGATCAGGTGGCCCAGTCCCTGCACCCAGAACGGGAGGGAGTGAAGATCATCTACGGTTTGAATGAGGGTTAGGATTCCGGCTCCCAAGAGCAGCCCTTTAAGAGCAGGATCGAGAGGTAAGAAAAGCAGCGCCACAATGCCAAAGGCGAGGAAGAGCGGCAGTGCTCCCAGCCGGGGGATTGAGCGTACCTCGGGGTAGGGGCCGTGAGGGCGGTCAAAGAGTCGCAAGCGGCGGGCCAGGAACAAAGTTCCCAGCGTGATAAAAAATCCTAAAAATACCGCACCGCCGAAAGGTAAAAGCAGCGGATAGAGCAGTTCTTCCAGCGGAGATTTGGGGATGGGAAAGATGCGCAGGATCCTGATTAGAGATCCGGTTAAAAGGGCTGAAACCAGAATGGACAAGAAAGCGGGGAAGATCGCGGCGGCATCTTCCCGCTTCCGCAGCAGAAACTCCGAAACGGCTGCGTTGACGATTAAGAAGAAAATCGCCAGGGCCGGGACGACCGCGAGCAGCAGCTTTCCGGTGAGACCTTTTTCGGCGGTAAAGAGCAGCGGCACTTGGGGAGGTAGAGCGCTGTAGGAAAAGATGAGGGCAAATGCGCCAATGGCGACCAAAAAGGTTGCAATTCCCCAGAAAACTAGGAGAAGCGGTTTGTGGGATAGAGCTAAATCTTTATTTGAAATCCAAGATCTAAGCGACATTTTTGGCGCGCATTTTAGGAGTTGGCCAGAACTCCAACCTTCTTCCGAACATCAGCCGAGTTTGCGCATCCAGGTATGGTAGAAAGTTATAGAACAAGAGATTAACAATGATTAGCGGTCCCTCAAACCAAATCCAAATTCTTTTCCACCACGGCCATTCGCGGGGCGGGGGGAGGGTGATTTTGTTGCGATAGATAGTGACCGGCAGAAGCAGAACCAGCGCCGAGGTCAGGACCGCGCCGGAAATTCTCGGCAAAAGATATCCCAGGGTGGTGAGTTGTATCTGGGGGTTGACCGCGGAAAGAGCCGTGAAGCCAAAGGTAATCAAAAAGACCAGTGTATACCAGATCGCGAATTTTTCAATCAGGTGGTAGGTCTTGGAGAGCTTAAGACCTAGGGGGATCTTGGTGGTGAGGAACCCTTTCATCGCGATTGGGAAGATCACGATTCCCCAGCCCCAGCGTAGGAGTTGTTTGTACTGGGATATATGGGTTTTGAGGATCCCCTTGTCCTGAACGGCATCCGCATAAACGGGGATGTAGAAATGCGCTCCGTCAAACCGCCCCTCCTTTTTCAAGAAGGCGTTCCAAAAGAAAGTTGTATCGTCAACCCCGATCGCTGGGTTCCAAAATCCGGCTTGAATCACAGTCGGGAGCGCGACCGAGTAGCAGGACCAGGTATCCTTGTGTTCCGGCTCGGCGACCCAAGAGGCCAGCACCGCCAGGGAAATTGAATTGGCCTGGATCCGCATCAGCGGCGGTACCTCCCAGAGGTTGTTGTTGAAGAGGTAGACCGCGGTTTGGAAAAACTTATCGAGCCGGTTTGGTTCGGTCAGGAACGAGTAAGAGAGCCGCGGCAGGTATTGGGGATGAAAACGCATATCCGCATCCAGAGTGGTGAGGACGAAGTCATTTATGTCCATCCCCAGCTTTTTGATCTTTTTGAGAGCGTGTTTGGCCGCCCAGGTCCGGTTTGCGGCCGCACCGACGGCTTCTCCCGGGAGGCCGTAAGGATGGGTGGTGGTCCAAACCGTGCCTAGCTTCTTGCCGAACTTTCTCTTGATCCGTTCGATATCTTTGAGGACGCGCTCGGAATACTTTTCCTCCGCCGAAAAGGAAATGAAGATGCGGTCTTTGGGAAACTTCTGGGCGGCGAGAGAAGCGAAGGAGTCTTCTAAAACTTCATACGGCTCGTTAACGCTGGGAATAATAATAAGGTGTTTGAGGCGGTCATAACCCCAAAGGTCTCGGACCTTTTTCGACCAGTCTACTTTGAGGTCCGCTTGGTAGTGGCGGTATCCTACCACTACTCCGATCAGATGGATAAGGGCGCGGTAGACCCAGTAGATTACTAAAAAGGTCAGGAAAAAAGCGACCGCCAGAGGGGCAATTTTTCCCAACCAGATTGGAGAAAGGATCACCGACCAAGTGATTACCCCCGGCAGAATCTCGAAAACGCGCTGAAAAAAACGGTCGTGTTTTTCGACAAAGTTCTTCATTTTTTTTTCTTTAAAATGTTAGGTCGCTGCCAGCGGGCGTCCATTGCCGTTCTATTTTAACCTAGGCGAGGAAATAATGGGCTTGCAGGTTTAATCTTGCCGGTAAATTGCTTCTTGATCTTCTCCGCCGTATCGGGGAGGAATGGTTTTAGGGCCTCGGCAATTTCAAGGAGACCTTTAAGTCCTTCTCCAGCAATTACGACCTTCCCTAATTTCTTCAGCCTTTCATCTGGAGACAACTCCCAGGGTTTTTCGTCATTTATCCACCGGTCAAGTGTGGAGATATTAGCCCATACTAAGTTTAGTCCAGATTGGAAATCAAAGTTTTCTAGTTTTGAACCTACATCATCAAGGAGAGTTTGGCCTTTCTGGGTTTCTTCTGCGTATTTTTTTAAGGAGTCCAGGGTTTGGTCTTCAACCAGTTTTGTGACTCTCGAAACCAAATTTCCGAGACCGTTTGCGAGGTCCGAATTGTAGGTTTCTTTAATTTTCTCCAGACTTAAATCCGCATCCTCTTTCTGCGGGCCAAATTTAATAAGGTAGTAGCGGATCGGATCAACCCCGAATTTTTCTACCAACTCTGTAGGTCTGATGACGTTCCCCAAGGTTTTACTAATTTTTTTTCCTTCAAGGGAGAGGAATCCGTGGGCATAGATTGTTTTGGGTAATTCGTAACCGGCGCTTTTGAGCATCGCGGGCCAGAGAAGTGCATGCCAGCGGAGATTATCCTTTCCAAGGATTTGTACATCCGCCGGCCAGAATTCCGGGGCGCCGCTGATGTAGTTGATCAGAGCGTCAAACCAAACGTAAATTACTTGGTCAGGATCACCGGGAACGGGGATTCCCCAGCTTACTTTTTCCTTTTGGCGTGAAATCGTAATGTCCTTCAACCCCTGATCTAAGAAAGAAAGTATTTCCTTACGACGTCCTTCTGGCTGGACGAATTCGGGGTGGGTTTGGATATGTTCTCTCAAGAATTCCTGGTATTTTGACCAGCGGAAGAAATAGTTTTCTTCAGTGACTTTCTCCAGTTCTTTGGTCGGGTGAATAGCACAGTGCCCATCGATGATCTCACTCTCGGTCTTGTATGATTCGCAGCTAACGCAGTAAAGCCCGCTGTATTTATCTTTATAAATGTCCCCGTTTTCTTGAACTTTGCGATAAAAATCTTCGACGATTTTGATGTGGTCTGAATCGGTGGTGCGGATAAAGCGATCGTAACTGACATTCAGAGAATTGAGTTGCTCCTTATCTTTGGCAGAGATATCATCCACGAATTCTTTTGGTTCTTTTCCGACTTTCTTTGCGGCCTGTTCTGAAGTCGAGCCGTGTTCGTCGGTTCCAGTCAAGAAGAATACGTTTTTCTCTCCGAGCGTTTGGCGATAGTATCGAGCCAAAACATCAGCGACCACCTTTTGATAGGCGTGGCCGATGTGAATTACATCGTTGGTGTAGTCGATTGCAGTTGTAACGTAAAAGCGATTTTTCGGCATAAGCTAATGATATCCTTTCCCCCAAATCTAGCGGGTCGATTTCCAGATTTCCGTCAAGAGCAGAATCAAGGCCAGTAGCCCGGCATTTATCCAGCTGAAAATTCCGACCAGCCGCATCAGAGCTGTGGCGAGGAAGAAAATGCTGGTCAAAAAAGCGCGGCGGACAGCCGGGTAAAAAACCACCTCCGCTGCCTTTCCGGTGGCGACTTTTCCGATCTGATAGAAGAGAAAAAGCGCGGTGAAAAAGATTGCCCCGCAGAAGGCGAGCACGAAAAGGAGACGATCCACCGTCTCGTCCGGAGGTCGGTAGAGAAGCAGATAAGCCCAGGCGCCCCAGGCAGCGTAGGCGAGGAACCCGATCAAGTAAACGATTTTAGGCGGCGTATCCCGGCCGATCTTCCGCTTGGGCAACGTTTTGCGCATCTTTCTTCCTTTATGTTATCTTGTTTTTAGGATGGAAGAACGCTTCGATCACAAGTTGCCTTTCCACGTTGATATGCTGATGCCCCGTTTTCCTTACCGTCCGCACTCCAGCTGGGTTCAGTTGATCTTTGCGGTCATCGTCGGTTTGATTCTGGGCGGTTTTCTCATCGCCGCTTATCTCCTCCTGTTCTGATAAACTCGAATCGTGGAAACTCTTCTCATTATTTTGGTCGTTTTTTTGGTTTTAGCAGTTTTAGGAGTTCTGTTTTTTCTGTTCCAACGTATCCGCCAGCTGGAGTCATCCTTTCGAGGCGAGGAGATTTTGCAGCGCTTGGAGCTGCACAAAGGCGAGCTCGGGGCGAATCTCCGCTCCTTAGATGAACGCCTGCACACGGTGACGACCGAGATTGGCGGGGTAAAAGAGGTTACCGGTCAGCTGCAGGAGTTTCAATCTTCGCTCAAGTCCCAGAAGCTGCGCGGAAATGTAGGCGAGATGGTTTTGGAAGACCTCCTTCACCAAGTCCTGCCGCAAACCGCTTTTGAACGCCAGTTCACTTTTAAAAACGGGGCGCGGGTGGATGCCGTGGTGAAAACCCGCCAAGGATTGATTCCGATTGATTCCAAGTTTCCGGTAGAAGACTTCCAGAAGTTCACCGGTGAAAAGGATGATGCGGCGCGTTCCAGTATTTGGAAAACCTTCGTCCGCAACGTCAAGCAAAAAATGGATGAGACTGCCGGGTACATCTTGCCGGAGGAGGGGACGGTTCCTTTTGCGCTGATGTATATTCCCTTCGAGCCGATTTTTCAAGAAGTGGTTGCCGATGCGGAGCTGATGCGCTACACCTTGGAGAAGCGGGTCTTTTTTACCTCCCCCCAAACTTTTTTGGTCACGATCCAATCGATTTTGTTAGGGCTGCAGCGCGAGCGCTTTTCCGAACAGGCCGAGGAAATTCTTCGAATGCTGCACGCCGTTGCCAAAGATGCGCTTGATTTTGACGAGCTTCTCCGCCGGGCTGCTTCTCAACTCGCCGATGCCAAAGCGAACATGGACCGGCTGATTAATTCTTTCGCCGGCTTGCTCGGCAAGCTTAACCAGCTGCGGGATCTGGAGGCGAAGCCGAAGAAATGATGCCCTACGACGCTAAAGCTATGCAGGGTACCCCTCGAAGCTCCGATGTAAAACCGGGGCGAAGTGGGGTGGAGAAAATTCCTGCCCGCATCAAGATCGCAGTGCTGTTGGTCTTAGCGATTTTGGGAAGCCTGGGTTTGGGATTTTCTTTAGCGGGTATTTTTGCCGAAGGTCCCGGATTAGAATCCTTCTTAGGGATGCGCTTAGTGCCGTTGTTTCTGGCGTTTTTCTTTTCCGGCTCCTTTTTCTTAGTCCTTTCTCTAACGACCAAGACGATTGTACGGATGACGGCGGTGGTTGTCTGCTCGCTTGCTTTTGGTTTCCCGTTCTTACTCCACTCCGGTTCAATTGATATTCCCGTGGGGTTCGTGGCGCTGGTCTCTCTCATTTATGCGGCGGCCCTGTTGTCCTTGGACTACACGGCGAAGAGAGCGGTGGCGACCCATTCGATTTTTCTCGCGCGGATGTTTCCCGACTCCTATGGCCATTTTTTCAAGATTTTTGTTTTCTCCGTCGGGATTTTGGTTTATTTTTCGTCGCAACTCTCGCTCCAAGCGCGTTTTACTACTCCGGAGGAGGTCTTGGCGCCAGCCTTAAATCTGGTGGTGAGTCAGATAATCAATCCGATTCAGAGTCAGCTTGGGAATGAACAATTCACCGAGGAGAAAGTTCTCACCGAGCAGATCACCCACGATTTAGAAGGTCTTCTTGAACCTTACTTTCCCTTCCTTCCCCTAGCGACCGCGGTCGGAGTGGCGCTTTCGCTTCTGTTCTTAACTCCGATTTTCGCTTGGTCGTCCACCGGTTTCTTCGCCCTGGTCTATCGGGTTATGGTGGTCCTGAAGTTTGCTTCTTTCGAGCAAGAATCGCGGCAAGTTCCCGTTTTAAAGATCGTTTGACGATTTAATTTTCTAGAGTTACCATCAAATCATCTAAATCCTAAGAAAGGAGAATTCGGCATGGGCAAGAAATCGTGCTTCCACGGTCGACTCTCAATTGCTCCCAATATTGAGACGATGCATAGTTCCAGTATCTCTTGCGAGCAAGCTGGGATGCTCTTCAATTCCGCGATCTCCATCTGGCAAAAGATCTGCCGCCGGTATGGGCAGGGCCGGCCGGAGTTTTGGATTATCTTGGACTACAATCGCCAAAACCCGGTGATCGCTTCCTGCTCCTACCACGGCATCTACATCAACCTGGGGTTGATGCGGACTAATCTTACGGTGGCGGAGGATATTGCCTCGCGGTTGGTCGAGGAGCTCTATCACCTCCATGAGTGGCGGGTGCGGGGGATTGTGCCCAAGGATGCCACGCGGGATGAGAGGATCAGCCTCAAACGCGAGGAGCTGTTGGCGTATTACGCCCGGGATTACAAGTACCGCGCTCTCTGTGCTTTAGCGCAGTTGACGCGGGTTCCGCACTGGAAGAAATTCCTGGCGGAAGTGGAACAGTACCGAAAGATCAAAGGACTCTAACCGGAGTCCTTTTTCCTTGGGCAACACTGCTATAGTTTTTCTTGATGATTAACCTCGTCGTTGCCGGGCCCGGTACGGGAAAGACGACCTTTATTACCAACGAAATCCGCAAGCTGTTGGATAAGGGAGTGGATCCTTCCCAAATCCTTGCTTTAACCTTTACCGATAAGGCCACCCAGGAGATGTTGGGGAGACTGGATGAGGCGATGCCATTGGGATATGAACCGCCGTGGATCTCAACCTTCCATTCTTTTTGCGACCGGATTCTTCGGCAAGAGGGGTTGGAGATCGGAATGGACCCGGCTTACAAAATTCTTTCCGAGCCTAAGGCGTGGCTGCTCTTGCGCCAGCATCTTTATGACCTTCCCTTGAATTATTACCGCCCGTTGGGAAACCCGACCAAATTTTTAAGCGCTCTGCTCAATTTATTTTCTCGCGCCAAGGACGAGGAGATTATTCCAAGCGAATATCTCGCTTGGGCGAAGGTCAAATATCAAAAATCAAAAAGCAAAGATGAAAAAGAGGAAGCCCGCAAACAATTAGAACTCGCTCGGTCCTACGAAGCATACCAAAAGCTGCTTTTGAAGAACTCATATTTGGATTTCGGGGATCTTATCTATTGGACAACAAAGTTGTTCAGGCAAAGGTCCAGTATCCTCAAAAAATACCAAGACCAATTCAAGTTCATTTTTGTGGATGAGTTCCAAGATACGAACTCGGCCCAGTTCTCCCTCGTCAAACTTCTTGCCCCAAAAGGCGCAAGAGCTGGACCTGGCAACCTGACGGTTGGACGGCCCGGTTCCAATGCCGGACCTAGCAACCTGACGGTTGTGGGTGACGACGATCAGGCGATATATAAATGGCGCGGAGCGAGCGTTTCCAACATCCTGGAGTTCAAAAAGTACTACCCCGCTTGCCGAACCAGCGTCCTTAAGACTTCTTACCGACTTACCGATACGCTGGCGCAAAGGTCATATCGGATGATAAAAAACAATAACCCCGATCGGCTGGAGGTAAGGCTTAAAGACGTCTCGAAAGAACTCAAGACTCTCAAGACCGGACCCGAGCCGACCTTGCTATACGCGAGATCGGCGGAAGAGGAGACGGAACTGGTCTTGCGCAAGATTGTCGAGTTGGTGAACACCGAGGGAAAAAACTTTTCCGACTTCGCGATTCTCGCCCGGGCGAACGCCCATCTTGACCCATTTATCGCGGCGTTGAAGCGCCACGAACTGCCTTTCCAAATCGTAGGCAACCGTGGGCTCTTTGAGCAAGAGGAAGTGGCCGCGCTCTTGGCGGTTTTGCGTGTGATCAAAGATCCCACCGACAATATTTCGTGGTACAAAGTTTTAAACATCCCGGCCTTCAAAATCCCGCCTGAGCAAACCCTCCAACTTTTGGCAACCGCCCAAAAAGAGAGTATTCCCCTCGCCGAAATCTTAGTCCGGGAGAAGATCAAAGCCTTGGACGTAATCCACGACTTAGCGAAGGACGCTTTTCGCGTTTCCCCCTCGCACCTCCTTTTTGATTTCGTGCGGAAGAGCGGCTACATCAAAAATCTCGAAGAGCCGCCTACCCTTGAGAACCAGCTCAAGATTGAAAACATTGCGCTGTTTTTCCAAAAGATTCAACAATTTGAGGCGGAGGTTAAAGAGCCCAATGTCCCGGAGCTGGTGGATTACTTGGATCTTTTGATCGAAGCGGGAGAGTCACCCGCGCAGGCGGTGATTGAAGACGTGGATACGATCAACCTGATGACGGCCCACGCCGCTAAGGGTTTGGAATTTCCGGTGGTTTTCTTGGTCTCGCTCACGGCCGACCGCTTTCCGACCCGCCAACGCTCGGCGGCGCTGGAGCTTCCCGAACACTTCGTGAAAGAGTTCCGTTATCTGAAGAAATCTCACGGAGAGGATCCCGAAAGAATTGGACATCAGCAGGAGGAGAGGCGACTTTTCTACGTGGGCGCCACTCGCGCTTCAGAGCAGCTTTTTCTTTCCTATGCCAAAAGCTACGGGGGTGTCCAAGAAAAGCGGCCTTCACCCTTTATCTTTGAACTGGGGATGGAGGTTCCTGCGGAACCGCAGGCCCAATTTTCGGTCGAAATTCCCGAAATCAAAGATTCCGGGAAGAGGGAACCTGATCTGACGCTCTTTGTGCCCGAGAAGCTGTCCTACTCGCAGCTCGAGGATTACAAAACCTGCCCGTGGAAGTACCGCTACAAGTATGTGTTGCGGCTTCCGGCTCCGCCGACTCCTCCCACGAGCTTTGGGATTTCCCTGCACGAAACCCTGCGGGAATTTGAGATGCGGTGGATCAAGGGAGAAAAGGTGGCTTTGAGGCAATTCCTGAAGATGTATCGCGAGCATTTTCTCGTCGGGGGCTACCGCGATCGGAAGGAGAAGGAGGCCTATTTCTTGAGGGGCAAGAAGTTGCTAACCGATTTTTACCAAAAATACCAAAAGCGTCTTTTTTCTCCCTTTATGGTGGAAAAGGGATTTGAGATCAAGCTGGGAGGGAAAACAATTGCGGGGCGGATTGACCGGATTGGTAAGAACGCCGCCGGCGAGTTTGAGCTAATTGATTTTAAGGGCGGGGATACCGGGCAGAAGGAAGAGGAGCAGCTTACTAAGAAAGCGCAGAAAGAAGATCAGCTCTTCCTGTATACCCTTGCGGCAAAGGAGGCGCTGGGAATCGTGCCGAAGTCGGTGGCCCTGTTTTATTTGGACGGGGGTAAGAAAATTGAGGCCTCCTTTGACGAGGCGGAGATTAGGAAGAGAACTGCCGAGATCGAGGAGCGGATTCAAAAGATCGTCCGGGGTGATTTCAAAGCGACTCCCGGGCCGCAGTGCGTTTGGTGCCCGTTCAATCAGATCTGCGATTTCTCCGAAGCCGGCCGGTACCGCTAACCCGGGATTTGGGGAATTCGGCACTCGATTCCCGAACAGAAGTCTTTGCTTTCCAGCTCAACCGTCGAATACTCAATGTGGTGGCGGGTGAGCTCCTCTTTGATCAGTTGACGGGTGTGGTCGGAGTCTTGGAGAAGTTTCTCCTCCACGACGATGTGGCCGGTAAAGATATCGGTTTCTCCCTCCAGCGACCAGACGTGGAGGTCGTGCGCCCCGACTACGCCGGGGATTTTCAACAGCCCTTCTTTAACGTGATCCAGCTCGATGTGCGCCGGCACGCCCTGCAGAAGAATATTAATTAGCTCTTTGAGATTCCGCGAAACTCCGATGATAATCACGATCGAATACAACAGAGTCAGAATCGGGTCTAAAATGTAAAGCCCGCTGAAATGGATGATGGTTGCTCCTACCAGGATAACGCCCCATCCCAGCACATCCTCGAGCAGATGCCAGCTCAAGATCCGTTCGTTTAAACTGTGGCCCCGCTTCAACCGCCAAAGGCCGGCGCCGTTGAAGATAATTCCGACGACTGCCAGAGCCATCATCCCTTCCGCATAAACCGGGGTCGGATTGAGGAGGCGGGGGATGGCTTGCGAAAGGATAAAGAGAGAACCGCTGGCGAGCGCGACCGCGCTGAAGAGCGCCGCCAGGAGGGAAAGGCGCTGATAGCCGAAGGTGCGGCGGATATCGGGTTTCTTCCGCGCCTGTTTTTCCGCGATCCACGAGGTGATTAGGAAAATGCTGTCGCCGAGGTCGTGAAGGGCGTCGGAGAGGATTGCCAAACTGTTGGTCCAAATTCCGCCGATTAACTCAATAAACGTGAAAAGAATGTTTAGAAAGGCGGCGATGCCGATGTTCTTTTCCCGTTCGTGATTAGTAGGGGGCATAGTTCAATTCTACTAGTAAAAGGACGGCCGCTTCGCGACCTAGCATTCCGAAGGAATGAACGGCCGCTTCGCGACCTAGTTTTTCGCTACGCGAAAAAGAACCCCCTTCTAGTTAGGAAGGGGGGTTTCGGACGGGGGATTGCCTTTTTGGTAGCTGCGCCCCCATTGGAACCAGAGCCAGAGCAGACGGCAAACCGCGTCTTCGGCGCTTTGAATGGCGGGATTTTCAGCCAGTCGGGCGACCATCGCCTGCTGTAGTCCGGCCAGGGCGTCCTCGGCCAGCTGCAGCGGGACCCGCTCCAGAAAGAGCTGCGTCGCCGATTGGGCCAAATCCGCGGTCGGGACCAGCGCATCCTCGGGCAGAGTCTCATAGATCCGCCCGCGGCTGAACCAGTTTCCCGTCAGCTGCTCGAGCCGGGTCTGGTCCCAAGCGATTCCTCGCCTCGATACGGAGCGCACGTCCCGAACCAGCTCCTGAACGAGACGTTCCTGGTTCTCGTCGGAAAGCTGGTCCAAAAACTGGACTCCGTAGCTTAGCGTCGAAGCCATCATCTGGGTTTCAATTCTTCCACCCAGCATCGCCGGATCATTGATCTCCACGTCAATCCTCCTTTCAAAGTAGGATGATCGCATTATATAACTATAGGGTTAGGAAGGCAATATTTAGGAGAATGCGGTTTAGCGATAAAGTTCGCGGATGCCGGTGATGTCTTGGGGAGCGAGGTCGCGTTTCTTGGTTTCCCCTTCTGTTCCGTAGCCGTACATCGTCACTTCGCTGCAGGAGGCATCGTAGATATCCGCCATTCCGGCGGAGTGTCCGAGCTCATGGGTGAGGATGTTTTGGTAGTCCATTACGGCGGGGTTAAGGGTGGCATCGCCCCAAGAGAAATCGGCGTTGTCCAAAATCATGTCCCATTCGATTAGCCTTCTGGTTTGCGGAGGACCGGAAAAATAGCCCCAGACGATGGTGACGCCGATCACCCCTGGTTCTTCAATCGCGCCGAAGTAAAGCTCATTTTTGTTGTCGGGGGCAACGGTGTCGGCTCCGTCAACCGCGACCGAGAGATCTCGGGTTCCGAAGAGGTCAAAAGCCACTTGCGAATCCCAGGTTTCCAGCGAGGTTTCAGTGGCCAAAGATTCAACATCGGTTACGTACGCTTCGGTGGCCTTCCAGCGGGCGCCCTTGGACATAAATGCATAACACTTCGGCGCTTTGGCTGCGCCGCCCCCGGGCCGAGCGTAATTATCGCGGCGGAGGATGGCGTACCCCTGCGCGCCGTTTACTCTCCCGAGATCATAGAGATTGTCCGAAATTTTAACGGCTGAGGAAGGAAGCTTGAAAGCTCTACCGGGTTGGGCCAGAGTGGGCGAATTCCAAAGCAAGACGGCGGCCAGAATGACGAGAAGTCCGAGTATCCTTTTCATTGAAAGTCAAACTAGCACATCGGGGCGATTTAAGCAAGGATTATCTGCCGTCTCTCTTGCGGAAAATTTGATACCAGAAGAACCCGAAGATCGCCAACACGGCCGTACCGAATAGGACGTTGGCGAAGGGGATCTGGACGAGGGTTTGCTGGAGCCGGGTGACGATTTCCGTCAGCTTTTGGGCGCTTTCCGCCATCGAAAAATCGGTGGCGAGCGTCAGGTAAATAACTAAGAGTCCCATCACGAGGAAAATCAAAGAAGAGATCAGATTGCTCCGCAGGATCGGATAAGTTTTCCAACCGAGATCCAATTGGAAGAGCGGTTTCTTGAGCCAGCTTCCGGTGAGCATCTGTTTCCGATCGATGAAATAAGACATGACATAGAGCGGGAAGACCATTCCCAAAACGTAGAAAGCGCCGACCAAAATTGCCAGCCAGAACGAGGGGGCGAGAAAGCTGAGCGTGAGCACTCCGGCCAAAACCGGGGCGCAGCAGGCGCTGGTGATCCCCGAGACGACTCCCAGCGTGAAAATTGAAGCAAAATCCGGCCGCTCGAGATTGGGTTGGCTTAAGCGCGGCATCGGGAGTTTGACGCCTAGGAATGCCAGGATCCCAAACAGAAGCATTAAAGACCCTCCCGTCAGATAGATTTGATCATGGTAGCGGAAGACGAAAGTGGAGAGCGCCTGCACCCCCAATACCGCCGGCAGAAGCACGATAAAGATGCCGAGGGAAAAGACAAACGTCATCAAGAGCACCTTCTTTCTTTCGCGGAAAATATTGCCCAAGTAAGCCGGCAGGAGATAAGTGACGCAGCAGGGGGCAAAGAGGGCGATCATCCCGGCAATGAAGGCGCTGGCAAGAGACGCGTAGATGATTGTTTCGTTCATGGGCTTATACTCCGCAGCTTCCTCCACCGGAATCAAGGCCGGGGGTGTCCTTAACCTGATTACTGATCCCGGCAGAGCCGGAGGCGGAGGAGTATTCTCGGCCGAGAATCGTTTTAGGATCGAGCTCGTTCCAGCCCTTACCTTGCCGGTTAAAGTAAACCGCAATTTCCAAATATGTTTGGGGGAACCAAAAAGAATTAAAGGCTAAAACGTCACGGTAGATCTGCTCCTCGGAAATTCCGGCGGCGACTTCCAGCTCGATCAATCCAAGCGCGGCCATCCCGTGGTTGCAATCGGGGAAGGAGGTGGGGTTATCGCAGCAGGGGCGGTATACGTTTTCGGCAATTTTCTTCACTAGGTCCTGCTGAAAGTTGTTTAGTTCTGCTAGCTCGGTGCTGCTGTAGAGCTGTTCGACTTTTTTAGCGCCTAGGGTCCAACCGGCGGTAGAGGCGAAGTCCATGATCGAATAATCACCACTTTTCATCGGCCCCTCGTCCAGGACCTTGCTTTTTTGGGTCAGGCCGAACGCCCAGAGCAGGTTCAGTACCAAGCCGGAATTGTTCTCGTTAATTTTGAGGGGCTTGTCCGACCCTCCCTCCAGGATGTCCAAATCTTCGCCGCCCGCGGTCGGGGAACGGTGGTTTTCGGTGAACCGGTCCTTATCGATTGCGCCGGCCTCTACCAGTTTCTTTCCGAGATCTCCCCACGTTAGCGAAGTCGAGTATCCTTCCGCCGGCAGGATTTCGGCCTTCAAATCTTGGACGAGCGTTGCCGAATCTCCTCCGGAGGAGCCCTGGGTCAAGAGGACGTATTCTCCAGCGGCGGCAAGGACCCCGAAATTAATCGCCAGCAGGAGAGCCAAGTAGAGCGGCAAGGGGGTGAGAAAGAGTTTCTTGATTCTAGAGAATATTTTTTTCTTATTTTCGAACGAAGTGAGAAAAGATGGCTTTTTCAAAGAAAAAGACTTATTTAATGACATTGCCGGTAAGCTTGAACTCCAGATTCTCATTTTGAGGGTCGTTTGTGCCTACCGAGATTAGTCTCTCGATCGGTCCGACCGCCTCCGGTCCGTGGAAGAGGGGGTCAAAGATAATAGATAAGGTCGCCGTTTTTCCCGGCGCTAATTTTCCAATCCAAGAAGAAGTGGAATGCATTCCGAAGTAAGGACTAGCGACCCCCTCAATCGTAATTTGAGCGCTGGTGCAGGCGCAGGAGGTAAGGATATTGGCCAAATCCAATTCTCCGGTGCCGCGATTTTCGATTTCGAAAACGTGGGTGGCGTTGCCGCCGTTGATATCGATTTCCCCCCACTCAAAAGAAGTATGGTCGGTGTAGGCCTGCGCTCCGGTTTCAGATAATTTCGCCGGTCCGGAGCTGGCAGCCAAGATAAAACCTCCCACTAAGGTGAGGAGGGTCAGGGCCCCGATAATCAGAGCAATCGGGGAGATCTTGCGGACCTTTTCAGTTTTCACGGGCTCATCACAGCAACTTTTCATTTTGTTGTTATGCACTAAATGCTAGGTCGCCGTATGGCGGCCGTCCATCATTTTCTAATAATCTTAAAAAGGTCGGTTAATTCTTTGGAAGCTTTTTCAGCCTTGCCGATCCGCGCCGCTTCGACGACGCAGCTTTTCATATGGTCTTCCAGAATCAGCTGGTCCATTTCTTTTAGTGCCCGCTGAATCGCGAGGGAAAGGGTGAGGATATCCAAGCAGTATTTGTCGTCGGAAACCATTTTCTCCAGGCCGGTGAGCTGGCCCCGGATGATTTTGAGGCGATGCCGGACGCGTTCTTTCGAAGCTTTCATTGTTATTAATAGTATACCCCCCGGGGGTATTCTGCAAGTACCCCAATAAAAATAAAAAACCGCGCCTTGGTTTCAAGACGCGGTTTGCACTTAGTCACTTTCTCCAAGCCTTTTTCAGGGTGCAAAGAAGAAGGACGGATGCTCCGAAACACAGTACCGAAAAAGCACCAACCGCCAAAGCAAAACGTATTGGTTCGTCTTGGGGTGGAGTTTGAGGTTGTGGCGTTTCTGCGATGGGCTTTCCAACCCACGCCCTCCACCTCTTCTCAAGTTCGGTGCGGTCAAAACCATACACGCTAAGGAGGGCGTTATCCACCGTTTCCCCTTGGCCCATGGTTGTCAGCAGCTCCAGAATCCTTTCCTCGCCTCCGTGTTCTTGGATGAGGAATGTCACCATGCTTTGAGCTTGGGCATAAGCAGGGCCAATGTCCTGGGCGCGCGTAGGACCTGAGGAAAGAAGTCCAATCGAGAGGGGATTTTGCGTTCCTTCCCGTGTGCTTCCTTCGGTATAAGTTGCCAAGCCCTCACTTAACCAGAATGGTAAGCGATCGTAGGGCCCTTCCATGAGTTGGCTGGTTAAAACATGCGTGAGCTCATGGGTTAAAGTTTCTTCCCAGGAGCTATGCAGAAAGAGAACTGCTGTTTGCATGTTCATGGCCACGCCCAGACTGACAACTTGTTGGTCGCCCCAGCGATCAGCCACAGCCGGCTGCATGTCTGCCCAACTTTGGTAAAAGACTACCCTTATTGGTTGGGATTGGGTTAGGCCAAGCAGGTTCTTAACCTCGCCCAGCGATTTTTCCGTTTGCTCCAGCAGCTGATTGCCAAGATTGTCTCTCCCGTACCAAAAGACGGTTACGTCCTCGCGAGTTTTGCTCTTCCAGGAAAACTGTTGGTCCAAGTACCTAAACGACTGCTCGTTCGTTCTAAGCAGTTGGCCTTGCGAGTCTTCCAGCCGCCAGAAGTAAGTTACTTGGGAAGCCGGGGGAATTTGGCCGCTTACTAGGGAGACGGTGGCAACCGCTCTTCCTCCAGAGATTGGTGCTCTCCGGAAGCTTTGCCCGATCTCTCCCTCGACCGTATAGAACAGGTTTGCTTCCCTAAGAGTGCTTTCAATCTCAATCTCAAAGATCGCTTCTTTGGCAAAAGTATAGGAATAGGATTCGTCGATAACCCTTATTCCAATGCCTTGAGCTTGCGTAGGAACGGGGATCAGAACGGCGACAAAAGCTAAAAGAGTAAGCGCAAATCGAACTCGCGACCTCTCGCCCATTGCATCTCCTCCTTCCTTTTGGGTTTGCTTCGATTATAAAGGGGAAAGGTTGCTAACTCAAATTACCAAGGGCTTAAGTGAAGATTTCTGAAACTGTCCCGCCAGTTATTTGTTTCCTTTCTTCCGAAGCCAGCGCACTGTTGTTCGTTTAAGCAAAGCGAGGACGAAACAATTTTCTTAACGGGAAGTTTTTCCTCCAAAAGAGAAAAACCGCACTGGGGAAAGTGCGGTTTAGTCGATTTCATACTTTTGGAGAAGATTTTCGAAATCTTCGGCAGAAGTGACCCGGCGAATTGCTTTCAGGAAATCGCTAAGGCTGCCGAGCTTGTTCCTTAATTCGCGAATCCGTTTTGGGGTTTGGTCGTCGCCAGAAGCTCCCAATTCGTAGTTTCCAAAGAAGGCAAAATAGGCCTGATTGAGTTTACGAGTCGGGGGAAAAAAGACCTCGTTCAGGCGACACCGGCTTTCTTCCATGAAAGCTTCAGCCTCCTCGATCTTTCCTTCTTCGAGAAGTTTGTCCACCTTCTTGCGGATTGAGAGCATCGTCTGGTCGAAATCCGGAACATCCTCTCCCGGCTCTTCTTCAACTTCCTCCCAGCCGTATTTTGCGCCGATCATTTGAGAAATCTCTTCCGACACTA
This sequence comes from candidate division WWE3 bacterium RBG_19FT_COMBO_53_11, assembly GCA_001772805.1. GTDB lineage: Bacteria > Patescibacteriota > WWE3 > 9FT-COMBO-53-11 > 9FT-COMBO-53-11 > 9FT-COMBO-53-11. The sequence continues at coordinate 85,497 of MEUW01000021.1, read as the reverse complement.
CCTGGCAGGCAGCTTCGTTGATGGGGAGTGTGCCGTTCTTGTTGCCACCGATACTGGTGGAAATTCCCAGCGGGGAAAGCCAGAAGTAAATGTGGCCCCATTCGTGCCCGGCGACCTTTACCAGTTTTTGGGCTGGATAGGGCGCTGACATCGGCGGGAGGGTTGACAACCCCGCTGCGTCAACCACCAGTGCGCTTAACCGTTGGTCCAGTTTCTCGACGTATTCTTCAATTTCCTGCCTTTCCATTGGCGACAAGTACCACCGAAGCAGGGTATTGTTTATAGAACCCTCGGCGTGGTAGATCTTTGATCTTGCCGAAATTATCAAGGTTGTAGGCGGAACTTGAATGCAGAATGCAACCGGAGGGAACCAGATGCCTTGATGTCCAAGCGCCTCCGAGATATCACTGGCTACCATCTCTTCGACCAGGGGGCGAAGAGGGGTATCAAATCTTCCCTCCTCCAGGTCTTCTTCGTATCTTTTGAAAATTGCCTTTCGCCGTTGAATTTCTTCCGGTTGGACAATGGCGAGCGCATCCTTAGCTTTTCGGGCTAAGCTGCGGACCTCATATTCAAACAGCCGGAAGCGATATCTGGAAATCGGGTTCCGGTGCCATCGCCAGAAGCGAAGCTTAAGTGGAAGTCCCATCTCTCCCTCCTTTGTTGAGGTTTGAGTTGATTATACCCCCCGGTGTTTAGGAAATCTTATCGGCGAACTTGAAGAGGACGCGGGTGAGGAGATTGTAATGTCTGATCAGAGGCGCGGGGTAGTCTCGCTCTTGCCCGCCGAACTTGTTTTTAAAAATCGTGAAGCCGGACCAACGCTTGGTTTGCTTAGGAAAGCGGGGATCGGAGACCCCCTCCAGATCGAGCTGTTTGGCGGAATGGCGGAAAAATTTGATGGCCTCCCAAAGCAACAGGTAGGGAGCGTGTTTCTCCCGGCCTTCCGGCGATGAACCGGCGTGGTGGTAATAAACGGTTTCCCCATCTCTAAGAAAAAACGCTCCGGCCAAAGGTCCCGGTTGAACGAGAAAAAGAATGACGTCTTGGCCAAAGGCGTCAGCTTTGGCCCGGAGTTGGGTAAGACTGGGAGTCCAAAATCCCTGCCGGCGCCCGGTTTCTTTTAAAAGTTTATGGAAATTTTGCAACGCCGGTTCGAAATCTTTGTCTCCATGCTGACAACTGTCTACTGTTAACTGTTCACTGCGTGCCTTCCGCACGCTCTGCCGCGCATCTTGGGAGAGATCTTCCCAAAGTTCTTTCTCGGATTTGGTGAGGTCAATCACCAATGTTTTGGTCGGAAGATTTGGACTCGAATCAGGTTTAAACCCTCTGATCTCTGACGCCTGATCTCTGACGCCTAACGGCGGTTCCAGCTTGACGAAAAGGGCGTGGTGTTTTTTAGCGATTCGATCTATTTCCTCAACGGGCGGAATTTCGGCCGGGCGTTGAATCTTAATCACCGATCCTACTAGCGGGACTTTCCTTATATACGCTTTAAAGCCCTTCGACTCCTCTATCTTCCAACCTTGGCTTTGGAGATACTTAGCCCAGCCGGCCGATTGTCGAAGATCGGTGTCCATCTGCTAGCATTGTAGCTGATGGAGATAAAAGAGGTTCTGGAGGAGCGCACTTGGGAAGAGTTTTTAACCCGTCAGCCGCACACCGCTTTCTTGCAGTCTTGGGCTTGGGGTGAATTTCAGGACAAGTTAGGTCTCTCCCACCATCGTTTCGGAATTTATCAAGGCGGGGCGCTGGAAGGGATTTGCCAGGCGCTAGTCGGCCGGCGAAAGCTGGGAAGTTTCGTTTACGTTCCCCGCGGACCCGTCTTGAAAACTCCTGACCGCGGGGAAGTGCAGGCGTTTTTGGAGTATTTGAAGGATTTTGCCGCCCGGCAGAAAGTGGACTACCTCCGCATTGAGCCGCCCTGGGAGGCCGGTTCCGATCCGGAGGAACTTCTTCGAGGAAAATACCGGCGGTCCGAAGCCACCAGCCAGGCGGGTGGGGTTTCCCTGCTTTTGGACCTCTCTCTTTCGGAAGAAGACCTCTTGGCGCAGATGCGCAAAACCACTCGCTACTTGGTGAGAAGCGCGGAGGGTTTGGGGATCGAAGTTCACCGAAGCGCCGACCCGCGAAAGATGGAGGAATTCCACCGGTTGATGAGCGTTACCTATCGCCGGCAGGGATTTGTGCCTCACTCCCGCCGCTATTTGCAAGTGGAATTTGAGTCTCTTGCTCCCCGCGGAATGGCTGAATTGGCCTGGGCGAACTATCAAGGGGATACTCTCTCGGCGGCGATTGTTTTTTCATACGGCGACACCGTTACCTACGTTCACGGCGCTTCGGTGCGCAGTAATATACCGGTATCCTATTTCTTGCTTTGGGAGACGATCAAAGAAGCCAAGAAAGACGGATACCGATACTTTGACTTTTGGGGGATTGCGCCGAACGATGACCCGCGCCACCCTTGGTACGGATACTCTTTGTTCAAGAAGGGATTTGGCGGTTATCGAGTAGATTACGCGGGCTCCTGGGATTATCCCTTGACTCCGCAGTATTGGGCGGTTTTTGGAGTGGAAAAGTTCCGTCGGTTAGTGAGGAGGTATTAATTCCGCCAAGTTCCGTCACCGCGGCGTGTTTTGCTGCGTTCTTTTACTCGTACCAATTCTCGGTAAAGATTCCGCCAATCTTCTTTGGATAGATGGGCCGGCCGGGCCTGCGGCGGTATTTTTGATCCTGCCAATATCCCGGCTTCAAATCGGTGGTGAAGCATTTTACGCGGTTGGGCGAAACCGTGGTGCAGGAACTTTTCCAGTTTCAGCGTGTCTTCGACTTTGGGTTTCGGATAGAGCTCAATGTGGATAATGGCGGAGTCCACTTTCGGTTGGGGAGAGAAAGCTCCCGGCTTAATCACCTTTATAATGCGCGCTTCGCCAAAATTGGCGACAAAATTGGAGAGGTAAGTGGCATCAGGCGGCGTCGCAGCGATCTTTTCCGCGACTTCTTTTTGGACAATAAAGGTAATCGATTTTGGGCGGAACTGGGAATGCAGAATCTTGTGAATGAGGGGAGAGGTAATTTGGTAGGGAATTGCTCCCACAATCTTGGAAGAAGATCGGAAGTATTCCGGATCAAGGTCAAGGACGTCGGCATTAACTACTTCCACATTTTTTATTCCTCTAAGATGTGTTTTGAGAGTGGGGATGAGATCGGAATCAAACTCCACGGCAATAACTTTTCCGGCCAGGCGTGCTAAATTCTTGGTAACTGCTCCTGTTCCGGCTCCGACTTCCAGAACTGTATCGGTTTTTTTAACTTGGGACGACTTAACCAAATCTTCTACAACGCTTTTGTCAACCAGAAAATTTTGTCCTAAAGATCTCTTTGGCCTTAACTCCATTTTGCAATTTCCCCTTTCCTAAAGTATACTCCAGATAACATCTAGAAAGGAGAGATTGTGAAGAAAGTTCACATCCACACTTTCGGCGGCGCGATTGCAGGCAACAAGGCGCCCCCAAGCCCAACTTCACGCCCCTGGGATCTTTGCCTTAACGTTATGCATCTCAAGGACCCGCATGACTCGGGTCTTAAGCCGGAGACACAAAAGATTTTTTTGGGCTTGAATGTGGAGGCGGTGGAGTTTATCTCTTCATTTGCCGATTTCACGGTTCGGGGCGTATTGGAGGAGTTTGATGAGGCGGCTGTTGCCATAAACTGCTGGTGCGGTTGGGCGCGGTCCGTTTCGCTGGCCGAGATTCTTGCCTCCTACTGGCGGGAATCGGGTTTGGAGGTTGATGTGGTACACCTTCACCACGACGTCAAGCCTCCGCACATGTATGAAAGTGAGTTGATTGGCGACTAAGGCATCTTTTTGCAAGATGCCCTTTTTCTTTTTGCTTGACGAAAAACTTTACTGAAATATAATTCCATTGGAGATTGCGCATTCGGCGCAGTCGACTCAACGCCTCGGGCAAAGCACCGTTCCTATGGGAAGATGGAATAGGGAACAAAGCAACGCCGGTTGGCAAGGAGAGAAAGACGTGGTGAACGTTTGGCTAGTTCTTTTTGGGCTTGCAGTAGTGATGCTGGTGTTTTCGCTGAGAGAGTTTAGCCGTCTCAGAAAGGAACGCGACGGCCTGCTGGAACGCATGCGGTATGCCCGTTACAGCGTGATCCCGCTCCTTGAGTCTGCGCTGTATCGGTCAATCAGAGACTGGAAGAAGAAGCACCCCAGAGAAAAGAAGTTCGTTTTGGGGTATGGGGTAGGCATGTTGGGGCTTGGGTCGTCTCGTGATGCCGACCTTTTCTTCCGCGCGTTCTACCATCTCAAACCGATCCCGGCTGAAGAGCGCAAGTTCGACGCCTACGTGGCAAAGCTGGGGACTAAGTTTGGGGTGTACTTCATTAAGTTGTAAGTGCGATCTGCCGGGCGGTGCCTTCCCACACCGCCTTTTTCATTTCCCTACCTCCTTAAGTTGACTAAAACCCATAGCAGATATATCATGCAGATGATTGCACATTCGGTGCAGTCACGCTCAACGCCTCCGGCAAGGCAAACGTTTTCCTGGGAAGACCCTAAGCGAAGTCGAGGGGATGGGGAACAAGGCAGCGCCGATTGGCAAGGAGAGAAAAAGTTGACTCTCGGTTTGTTGTTGGCGGCATTAGGGGTATCGATTTTGGCGATCCACTACTTCTTGGTCGCCCGTCGGCTGAAGTCCGCGCTCGCGGACGAGAAATGGCGCGTAAACGCTATCCGGGGAGTCCTCTTTCCTCTGATGGAGCCTGCGCTCTACAAGGCCCTGAAGAGGACCAAAAGGGAGGGCCGAGGGAGCTTTAACCTGGGTCTCGGCGACACCGAGGCGGATCTCATCTATCGGGCCTTGATGCATGCTGGGGCGCGGGAGGACTCTCATTGGAGAGAGAAGATCTTGGTAAGGATGGACCGGACGGCGACGAAGCTCGGTTTCAATCGCCAGGCTCTCGCGACCGCGGGCTTTCCCTACCACCAGCTGTTCTACAAGTAGCAACCGTCAGGCGGTGTCTTCCCACACCGCCCATTTTTTATGCCGAGCTTCTCGGCATAAAAATCTAGGTTCGGCGGAGCCGAGCCGTTCATTCCTTCAGAATGCTAGGTTCGGCGGAGCCGAGCCGTTCATTCCTTCAGAATGCTAGGTTCGGCGGAGCCGAGCCGTCCTTTCATTTCACAAAGGTATAGATATCCGTATACCTTCGGCCCCAGATCCACCAACCGTGACGGACGTCTTCGAATCCCAGATCAACTTTCTTTCCTTTGACCGCTCCACCGGTGTCGGCGGCTTTGCATTTCCCGTAGCCGGGAACGTAAAAGTATGAGTGAGGTTTGATGACATCCGGGTCGACGGCGCAGATTCCCCAGGTCACCGGTTCATTGGTGAAGTGGGTCCGGCCGGAACAGCCCTTGCAATTGCCGTCGTAGGAGGTGAATTGGAATCCGCTTCGTATGCAGTTATAGCGGAAGGAGACTATTTTCCCGCGGATGGTGTCTCGGACGGTGCGGGGATAGTTCAGCTTGGTTCCCGGGCAGTTGGTGGCGGTTCCTAAGACCGGCTGTTTTTTGATTTCAAGCGGGCCATAGCCGCTGAAAACATAGCCGATCGCCCCGCCGATAATTATGAGCAGCAAAGAGTGGATTGCGGCGGTGGCAATTTTTTCTTTAGTCCTTGATTTAAGCATCGGCCACCCCTCCGGCAGAAAGATGCAGCAGCAGATTTTCCTCGCCGATTTCATTGATAAAGCGGGACGGCAGGCTTTCGGAACGCGCGCCGAAGAGTAAGCGTTCGCGGGCAAAGCACAGGTGGAGCTGCTTTTTTGCGCGCGTCACTCCCACGTAGCAGAGTCGGCGCTCTTCTTCAATTTCCTCGGTGCTTCCCATGCTCCGGACGTGAGGGAGCAGCCCCTCTTCCAGTCCGGTGATAAAGACGTAGGGAAATTCCAGACCTTTTGCAGAATGAAGCGTCATCAGCGAGACCGAGTCCTTGCGGATCCGGCGGGAAAGGGAGTCGGTGGGTTGGACCAGCGCAACGTGTTGGAGGAATTCGGGCAAAGAGCCAAAGGAAGCAGCGACCGAGGAAAGTTCCTTGACGTTCTCAATTCGCGATTGGCCTTCCTCCGATCCGTCATCCAAATAGCCCAAGTATTCGGTAAGCTGAAGAACTTTTTGAATCAGCTGGGCGGGGGTGAGCGCAACGAGATCCTCGCGATTTTGGGTCGTCAAATTAGCGAGCCTCCGCTTGCCGACTTTTTCGGCCCGTTCCCGACTCAAGAGGTCCTGCGGATTTAAGAGGATACGGAGATAGGCCAGGATGTCCTTGACCTCTTTCCTCTCATAGAATTTGGTGCCGCCGATCAGGAGATAGGGGATTCCCCCGCGCATAAAAACTTCTTCCAAGACCCGCGATTGGGCGTTGGTGCGGTAGAGGACGGCAAAGTCGGCAAAGTGCCGGGCGGTTCTTTCCGAAAGAAGGGCGGAGATTTGCGTCGAGAGATAGAAGGCTTCGTCGAGCTCGTTGTCGGCCGCATAGAGGACCACCGGCAACCCTTCTTCGTTATCGGTCCAGAGCTCCAGCGGAATATGGGTGCGATTGTTTTCGATCAGCGACCGCGCCGCCAAAAGGATCCGCTTGGTGGAACGGTAGTTCTGGGCGAGATGAAAAATTTGCGCTTGGGGGTAATCCTGCTGGAAGCGCAGAAGGTTGCGGAAGTCGGCGCCTCTCCAGGAGTAAATCGCTTGGGACATATCTCCCACCACCGTCAGGTTGTGGTGAGTTTTCGAGAGGAACCGGACCAAAAGGTATTGCACCCGGTTGGTGTCTTGGTATTCGTCCACCAAGACGTGCCGGAAAGCTTTCTGCCAGCGAGCCAGTACCTGCGGCTTTTCTTGGAAGAGGCGAGCCGTTTCCAGCAGGAGATCGTCAAAGTCGAGCCCGCTCGCTTTTCTGACCTTTTCTTGGTAGAGAGGATAGATTTCAGCCACCGCTTGCTGAAAGTTCCCCTCCGCAATTTCCTGATATTCCTCGGGGTCGATCATTTCGTTCTTGGCTTGGGAAATGGCCGCGGAGACGGCCGAATGGGAGAAGCGTTCCTCTCCTCTTCCCAGGGATTTAAGGATTTCCTTGATCAGATCGCGCTGGTCGTTCTCGTCATAGATCACAAAGCTGGTGGAGATGCCGATCTCCGGCCCTTCCTTTCGCAGGATGCGGGCGCAGATGGAGTGGAAGGTGCCCATCCAAGGCAAGCGGATAACCGTTTTTGAAGGTTCATCGGCGAGCAGTTTCTCAATCCTTTCCCGCATCTCTTCGGCGGCTTTGTTGGTGAAGGTGACGGCAAGAATTTGTTCGGGGGAAATATCCTCGTGACGAATTAGATGGGCGATTTTGTGGGTCAGGACCCGGGTCTTTCCCGATCCTGGTCCGGCGACGATTAAAGAAGGTCCGTCGGCGTAGCGAGCGGCGGCCTGTTGCTGCGGATTAAGGGAGGCGAGAAGGGCTTCCACGCTATTGATCGTAACATAGGATTAGCCGTTCGGGTACCATTTTCTCGGCTCCTAGAAAATAGTATTCCCGCACCGTTTTTATGCTATTTTTGGGGTGAGATGGCCGTAAAAGTTTTGGATTTTTGGGCGACTTGGTGTCCTCCGTGCAACGTGATGAAACCCACGGTTGAGGAGTTGGAAAAAGAGCTGGCCGGCAAGGTGGAATTTGTGAAGTACGACGTCGATCAGCAAGGAGAAATGGCCCAAAAATATGCGGTGATGTCGATCCCCACCTACGTGATCGAAAAAGATGGTAAAGAAGTTGCCCGGATCAGCGGGGTGCGCTCCAAGGAGGAGTTCAAGAGTTGGGTGGAGGAGCAGCTATGATCCGGGTTGCGATCAACGGCTTCGGCCGGATTGGCCGAACTTTCTTCCGGATTGCTTTTGAACGTCCTGAGTTGGAGATTGTGGCGCTCAACGATTTAGGAGAGCCGGAGAACCTTGCTTATCTGCTCCGCTACGATACCGTTTACGGCCGCTACCCCAAGGAGGTAAAGATCGAGGATGGCCATATGGCGGTGGGGGGAAAGAAAATTAAGATTCTTTCCGAAAAAGATCCGGCCGCGCTTCCTTGGGACAAGTTGGACGTGGACGTGGTCGTCGAATCCACTGGATTTTTTACCGATACCGAAGAAGCTGCAAAGCATCTGAAAGCCGGAGCAAAACGGGTTGTGATTACTGCTCCCGCCAAAGGCGATGCCCCCTACACTTTGATTGGGGCCAACGACGATCAGTTTAATGAGAAGCTCGCGCTCGTAACCTGCAATGCTTCCTGCACGACCAACGCGACCGTGCCGGTGGCGGCGATTATGATGGAAAATCCGGGAGTGGTTAAAGCGATGCTCAACACGGTCCACGGCTACACCGCGACCCAAAATCTGGTCGACGGCCCCGCCAAAAAGGATTTTCGGCGCGGACGGGCAGCGGCCCAGAACATTGTGCCTTCCACCACCGGAGCGGCCGAATCCGTTTATAAATCCCTTCCGGCTTTGGAAGGAGCTTTTGACGGGATTGCAATGCGCGTTCCGGTCGTGAGCGGCTCGGTCGTGGATTTCACCTTCGTTTCCAAGCGCCCCACGTCGGTGAGCGAGATCAACGAGATTTTTGCGAAGGCGGCCAAAACGCCGCGTTGGGAGAAGGTTCTGGCAGTGACCGAAGAGCCGCTGGTTTCTTCCGACATCATCGGGACCACTTACGGTTCGGTCGTGGATCTCTCAATGACGCGGGTCGTCGGGGGAGATTTGGTGAAGGTTCTCGCTTGGTACGACAACGAATGGGGTTACTCTCATACTTTGGTTGAGCATGTGGTCAGGGTCGGAAATCTTATCAAAAAGTAAATCTCGTTAGTAAGTTATTGAAAATTAGAGTTAATTCCTCCCAGATTTTGGGCCAGTTATAATAGAGAATTACGCCGATGGCGGCTAGCAGAATTACTTGAACCAATCCCGACTCGCGGAGGAATTTAAACACTGTCTATAATGATACGATAATTTTGTGGATCCCGAAATTTCTCCTGTAGAAGAGGAAGATCAAAAGGACGGCTCGCTTCGCGAACCTAGTTTTTCCTCTGGAAAAGAAGACGCCGTTCCCGCTGAAGTTAAACAAGTTAAGCCCAAGCGCAAGAATATCTGGCGGAGAATTGGTTTGATCTCTCTCCTCATTCTGGCGACCGCCGTCGTTTTCGCGGCGGGGTACTTTGCCTTAATCCTCTGGCAGCGCTATTTCCCCGAATCTTTTCTAGCGGGTCCCAATCCATATGAGAATTGGCTGGTTTACCGGAGCGAAAATTACGGTTTGGGCCTTCGTTACCCCGACAATTGGGAGGCGACCGAGGTTAGCGCCTCTTTTGTAACTTTTCACCAAAAACCTCAGCAGGAGGGAGAGGTTTTGCCGAAAGATTATGTCAGCTTGGCTGTGGCTTCCAATGCCAAACGAGGAAAAACCGCTTGCGAAACCGACCAGTCCGCCTGCAGCTTTCATGCCAACGGGATTTTCGGTGACCGCTCTTCCACTCCGGAGCAAGAGGTAATTTTCTTCTCCAAAGACGGAAATGATTTCATCCTAACCTGGTTTGAATACGGCGAAGTTGATTACGCTTCAATCTTCGAGGAAATGGGGAAGAGTTTGCGCTTCACCACTCCCGAGAACACCGATGCTCAAAATCCTTAAAGAAGCGGAGGTCGCCGGGAACCGGGTAATCTTACGGGCCGATCTAGACGTTCCTTTGGAGGACGGAAAAGTTGGAGAAGACTATCGCCTCAAAGCCCTCCTGCCGACGCTGAGTTACCTTTTAGAGCGTAACGCCGAAATTATAATAATCGGCCATCTAGGCCGTCCGGATGGGAAAGAAAATCCTGATTTTTCTTTGAAACCTGTTTCCACCCGTCTATCAGAGTTACTTGGAAAGAGTATAGATTTCTTTCCTCAGATAACTCCAAATCCTTCTGGTTTGATTCCTAAGTTAGCGATGCTAGATAATCTTCGGTTTTGGGAAGGAGAAGAGTCCAATGATCCGGATTTCGCTAAAAAACTATCTTCCCTTGGCGATATTTATGTCAACGATGCTTTTGCCGCTTCGCACCGTGCCCACGCTTCAATTGCGGGAATTCCCGAGCTACTTCCGTCTTACGCCGGCCTCCGGCTGGAAGAGGAAATCTCACACCTTTCAGGTGTAATTGAAAACCCGGAGCGGCCGCTAGTGTTTATTTTGGGAGGGGCAAAAACCGAGACCAAAGCGCCGCTAGTTCCGGCCTTTGCCAAGGTGGCCGACCAGGTTCTTATCGGGGGACTCCTGATGTTTGATCATAGTTTGGAGAAAATTTCCCGAACCGTTTTCCCGGTGGATGCGGTTGAGACGTTTGACGTCGGGCCGGAGAGCGTGAAGAAATTTACCCAGATCATCAAGGACGCTAAGACGGTGGTTTGGAACGGGCCGATGGGGAAATGGGAAGATAACCGCTACGAGTTGGGGACGCGGGCGATCGCCGAGGTGTTGGCCGAATCACCGGCCAAGACGATTGTCGGAGGAGGCGATACGATCGCCGCGCTCTCGGCCTTTGGTTTGCTCGAAAAGATGAAATACGTTTCGATGGGTGGGGGAGCGATGCTGGAATTTCTCGCCGGCAAAAAGCTTCCAGGATTATCAGCGCTAGGTTACCAAGCCTAATTCGGAGGCCCACAAAACTCCCTATAATAGTAGTTGTCGCTTTTGCCGACCCCTCGTTTGTGGGGTTTCTCTATAACTACTGACTACTGACTACCGACTACTGGCTACTATATACTTACCTTTGTAATGCCCAAGATTCTTAAGCCCGCGCGGATGGAGAAATGCACCGGCTGCGGGCTCTGCGAGCTTCTCGCCTCCCGGCTCACCAAAGGCAAGCTCTCCTATTCGGGCTCTTTTCTGCAGATCCGCAAGGCCTCCTCAGGCCAGCCGTATTTTAAGGCGATTATCGACTATGGCCAAAAAACCGATTACCCTGAAGTCCGCGATATCTGTCCGGAGAACTGCTATGACATTGAAGAAGGATAAAATGGAAATTCAAAATTCCAATGTTTCAAACGTTTTAGGATTTCGTACTTAGGATTTCGGATTTTAACTTAATGGTTGCACCAACTTTCTTGCAGTTAAATCTCACCTCCCGCACCTTTGAGGTTAAGTCTTATCAAGACCTTATCCCCCGGATTGGGGGATTGGGTTGGGCGCTTGCACTCTACGAGCAGTTTTTCGAAGAAGAGCCGATCGTTCTGGCGGGCGGGCCGCTGAGCGCGGTTTTTCCCGGAGCCTCAAAGACGGTTGCGGTTTTCCGTTCGCCGCAGACCGGTTTCCTTGCGACCTCCTTTGCCGGTGGAAATCTAGCGCGGTTCTTGCGCGCGGCCGGCTACCAAGGCTTGGTGATTCTGGGACGAGCTTCCTCTCCCACGATGGCTACGGTCGACGAGGACAAGATTGAGTTTACCGATGCGAGCCGTTTTCTGGGGTTGGAGACTCCTAAGGTCTTTGAATTGGTTTCTTCTTCGGCGGGAGTGCCGGGACGGCAGTCCGTTTTGGCTACCGGCCCGGCCGCCGAGAAAGGAATTGGCTACTCCCCGCTGTACGTGGATGAGTTCTTTTCGTTTCCCCGGGGCGGACTCGGACGGGCCTTCGCCTCGAAGAACCTAAAGGTTTTAACGGTGGCGGGAGAGAAGAGTGAAGAGATCGCGGATGAGCGCCGTTATCGGGAAGTTTTTGAGTCTCTCTACCGCAAGCTGCAAGGACATCGGGATCTGGCGCAGTTGGGAACGCTCCGCAACTTGGCGGTGGAGAAAAAGATTTCCGCCGTGCCGACTAACAACTTGGCCGAATCCAGCCTGTTGGGTGAGGAACTTTTGGCCCCTTCCTTTGCTGAGAAAATGGCGGCGCGGCGGATCTCTTGCGGAGGATGTCCGGTCGGTTGCATCCACCTTCTTAAAGGCGACAAGCGCTTTACTTTCTATGACTATGAGAGCGTCGCCGCGCTGGGTCCGCTGTTGGGAATTTTTGAGCCCGTAAGGGTCGCCGCGCTTCTTGAAAAAGCTTGGGGTTTGGGGTTGGATCCAGTTTGCTTAGGAACCGTATTGGCTTATTTGACGGAAACGGAGAAGCTCAATTTCGGCAATGAGGAAACTTATTTGACCCTCACCGACGCCTTGTTTGCGGGCCGCGAGCCGTGGGCGCGCGATTTTCGCGAGTCCGTGCCGGTTTACCCCAAATCCTTAGGGATCACGGGTTTGGGATTTCTTCCTTACTTTAATGGTTACGCTTCCTTACTCTCACAAGTTCTTTTCCTTGGCGCGACTACCGAAGAGAATCGCGGCTTCCTGCTCGATCTGGATCTCCTTGAGCGTGAGATCGATCCGGCCGAGCTGGTTAACCAACTGGTGGAAGCGCAGTATCCTAAGACCTTAGCCGAATCCCTGGTCGGCTGCGGCTATTTGGCCTCGGTCTTTGAAGACCCGGCGACCTCTTTTTCAGCGCTGCAGGCGCTGGGGGCGGAATTTTCCCACGATCATTTGCAAAAAACCGCCCGAGATACATTTCGGCAGAAGCTCATTCTGCAGCATCGGACGGGGTTCCGCCCCGCAGATGTTAAAATTCCAGAGAAGTTTTTCCAAGTTCCTTCTCCGCAGGGTGTCTTGGAAAAAGAGAAATTTGGGCGGATGGTTCAGATATACGGGGATAAATTCTATGACCCAATACAGTAATCTTGATGCACCGCGATACCGAAAACCGCGTTTCATTGACCTGGATGCCCCAAAACCAAAGCGAAGATCTAGGCGCAAGCGGCTGATTATTTGGTTGGCAATTCTCCTTATTTTAGGGGGAGGACTCTTCGCTTTCTATCGGACTCCCTTCGTCCAAAGTATTCTCGCCCCTATCTCCTTCTTTGCTCGTCTGGCCCAGCCCGTCAAGCTTACCGAGGTGGACGGCCGGGTAAACGCGTTGATCTTAGGATTGGACTCTCGGACGGACAGTTTTCAGGGACTCACCGATACAATCTTGGTAGGATCGGTATCAGTGGCTGAGGGCCAGCCGGCTTTGATTTCGATTCCCCGTGATTTTTGGGTAACCCTGCCTTGCGGCAATAACAAAATCAATGTCGCCTACAATTGCGGCGGCGGTGCTTACCAAGCGAACACCCGCTTTGACCAAGAAAAGGCGGCCAATTTTGCCAAAACAAAGATTGAGGGGATTCTCGGGATCAAGATTCCCTATTGGGTGGTTGTGGATTTTGAAGGATTCAAAGAAATTATTAATACGCTCGAGGGGGTCAAAGTTTGCGTGGAACGGACCTTCGATGACTATTCTTATCCCGTCCCCGGCCGGGAGAACGCCCATCCGCTTTCCTCCCGCTACGAGCATCTGCATTTTGAGGCCGGTTGCCAAGTAATGAGCGGGGAGACCGCTTTGAAATATGCCCGTTCCCGAAATGGAACCAATGGTGAGGGTTCTGATTTTGCCCGCGCCCTTCGGCAACAGAAAGTGATTTTGGGTGTGAAAGACAAGATCCTTTCGCTGAATCTTCTGCTTAATCCGGGAAAATTGAGCAAGCTTTACCAGGATATCACCAACGCTGTACGGACCAACGCGAGCTTTGGAGAAATCCGCAAAGCCCTTGAGATCGCCGGGAAGCTTGGAGATTTGAGTCAAGTCAAGAGCTTAGTCGTTGATCCCGCATCCGGTTTGGTCTACCACCCGGCCAACTCGGCTCCTTACGGTGGGGCTTACGTTTTGATTCCTAAGGTTGGCAATTACAGTAAGATTCAGGCGGCCGTGAGAAAACTCTTGTTTGGTAGTGAAACCGGGGAAAAATCGGGAGGGAAGCCGTGATCTTTGTTTTTCACGGTGAGGGCCAGCCGGCGCTGCGCGAAAATTTCTTAAGATTTAAACAACGATACGCTTCCACTTCTTTTTGGGAGGGAGAAGTTGAGGAGCTCGCACACCGTCTGAGTTCTCTTTCTTTATTCGAGAAGCAAGATCAACGCCAGTTAGTCGCTTGGGAAGATCCCCCCTTAAAAGAGCTGGCGAAACCCCGGCTCGCGGAGTGGGGAAAAGGGGAGCAGGATTTGGCGCTGATCTTCCCGCACCGATTGTCAGCCGGAGATTTGGAGAGATTCTCCGATGCCAAGATTTTTTCCTTTGTTCCCCAGATTCCCAAAGACGTTTTTCCGCTGTTGGATGCTTTAGTCTCCCGCAATCGCAAGGCCGCCTTGCTCCATGTCCACCGGCTCCTTGGCGAAGGTAAGGATTTGGACTTCATTTTGAAGATGATCGTCTGGCAGCTACGCGCTCTGGTACGGGTAAAAAGCGGGGCGGTGCGGGGCATCAACCCTTATGTCGTCAAGAAGCTGCAGAAATATGCCGGCGCTTGGGATTTGGAAAAGCTGCGCCGTGCTCTTTCTGCCGTCCTCGAAGAAGACTTGCGCCGCAAGCAAGGAAAGAAGCGGCCTCTAGACCTGTTGATCAACCGGATTATTCGGTAGTTTATTGGAGAATGCCGGTTTGTAGGACCGGGTTGAGCGGTTCGGCAGATTTTTCCGAAAAGTTAAGCTGGGACAGCACGCTGGCGTTCTCGAAGAAGAGCCAACCTACCCACGAGAGGATGGCGACCAGGGTTAAGATCAGAACGGCTGTTAGATATTTTGTCATTTTTGTCTCTTTTTTATTTTATAGACGCTCGCCGAAGGCGAGCTAGCATTTTCTCAGTGATCATCGAAAATGTAGAAAGCCTTTCCGCGCCCCACGACTTCCAGTGTGGCACCGCCTTCTCCAAGACGCAGAGAAGTTTGGAACAGATCGAGTTGGATCAGTTGCCCATTCTCCAGCTCTTTGAGCAAGGTTACCAGGGATCCCCGCGGCCCCGAGGAAAAGAAATCAAAAACATAGGATCCGACTTCGCCGGAGGTTGGGCTTTGTTCTTGGGGGCGGAAAACAACAGATTTCAGCTGAAAACCGGCCTTGCCGGCATCGTTGTCCAAAGCTTGGATGATCTGAGGTTGGGTGTGGCCCTCCGGGACAATCACTCCCAGCTGGGCGATTTCCGGCGAAGAAAAGAAAGCGGTTCCTGCTTGATCAAGAGAAATGATCTTTTCGGTGAGTTCAGTCTCGTATCTTTCGCCTTCGCGGAGTTGGATGTAGGCGCGCAGAGTCGCCGCCGCCAACGGCCGTAAGCTGAGGACGCCAAAAACCAGAACCGTTAGCAGGGTAAAGAGGATCAGAGTGTAGTCCGCTTTCTCGGTTTGGGTGAAGTAGGGCCTTATTTTTGTGAGGTAATAATAATAGCCAATCATTGTTAATAGTGCTTCCCTTCGCTAACGCTCAGGTTGCCCTTTCGTTAAGAAAGCTAGAGTCTCCGACTCGTCTTTTTGCTTCGCGAATAAATACCAATCATTAGCGGAGTTTCTCCTTATCAAGACCGAGCTGCATCGCGAAAACGAAGTCTCCATCCCGATTGAGGTTTCCGGAGGTAAGCAGAGCTTCCCGAACCCCTTCCTCCTTAAGAATGTTGGCGACGAAATTGGCAAAGGACAGCCCTTGAGGAGTTTCCGCAATTAACTGAAGCTTTTCGCCTTCAAAGACAACCGTGATTAGAGTGACGGCGGGGGGTTTGATCCTGTTAAGGGTTTCGATGGCGCAAGAAACGCAAAGTCCTTTCCGGACCAGTCTAATCTGTTCCAGCTTGCGCTGAGTACGGAGGAAAGTTTGTTCGAAATCGCTGGCTTCCGCAACGACCTTTTCCTTTTCTGCCACCGAAGCGGAGAGCTTTCTGAGATCAGTTTCCAGTTTTGCTCGAAAAGCAAAAATTCCCAAAAAAGACAGCTGTAAAACGATAATTAAGGGTATCCCGATGGTTCTTGCCCAAAAAGAGATTAACTTAGACTTCCCGGTCGAGGTCGTTGGTGAGAGGAGTTCGATCCCCGGCCTCTCGGCGGGGGGTGGGGCGGTTCCTGCCATTATTTCGTGCAGCGAATTGAAACCGAGCTTAGCGAGGATATCATTTGGTCCCTTTGCTTAACCTGCTTTTCAGCCGAGCCGCCCTATTCTCGGAAATAATTCCGCGCTTGGCGGCCTTGTCGATCGCTTTTGTGACCTTTGGGAGAGTTTTCGGCGTAACTGCTCCTTTCAATGCTTTTTTCAGTTTATCCTTTACTTCAAGGTTAAGGGCGGCCTTCCGCCGGCTCTTGCGTAGATTTTTGTAAGCGCTCTTCAGGTGCGGCATCAGTGTTATGTTAGCATTTTATCGCATGTGGATCTTCCGTAAAGCTCGGGATTTTCTCTTTTCAAGACAAGTTGATGTTCTCTCGGCGGCAGCCGTTCTCAGCGGTTCAATTTTTGCTTCCCGCATCTTGGGTTTGGTCCGGGACCGAGTCTTAGCGCATTATTTTGTCAGTGAAGATATCGCAGTTTACTTCGCTGCCTTCCGCTTGCCCGACACTTTGTTTGAGGTTCTAATTATGGGTGCGCTTTCTTCCGCTTTCATTCCCACCTTTATCTCATATATTTCTCGTAAGAAAGAAGAGGAGGGCTGGAAGGTTTCGGGAATCATGATGAATCTCTCTCTTCTCGTGTTTTTGATCCTGGCCGGATTTGTTTTTGCTTTCGCCAAACCTTTTTCCGCGGTGGTCGCGCCCGGCTTTTCTTCCGCCGAAATTTCTTTGATGGCGCAGCTAACGCGGATCCTCTTGGCGGCTCAGGGTTTCTTTGTCCTCTCCTCTTTTTTGACCGGTGTACTGAAATCATACCAGCGATTCTTGGTCCCGGCCCTGGCGCCGATCTTTTATAACCTGGCGATTATCGCCGGCGTACTTTTCCTTTCCGGTTCGGTGGGGATCTACGCGCCGGCGTTGGGCGCGGTGGGGGGTGCGTTTCTGCATTTTGCGACCCAGATTCCTCTGGCAGTTAAGCTGGGATTTCGGCCGGTGCTTTCGTTTGATTTATTTCACCCCGGCGTAAAGAAAATTTTCCGGCTGGCCGCGCCTCGGGCTTTGGAATTGGTTTTTCTCCAAGTTTTGAAAGCTTCCGACCTCTTCTTCTCTTCTTTAATCACCACCGCTTCTTACGGTTATCTAACTTTTGCTTCGCACTTGGAGATGATTCCTGTTTCTCTCTTTGGTTTTTCCTTGGCGGATGCTTCCTTGCCGACTCTTTCTTACCGGGCAGGTAAAGAACAGGAGTTCCGCGAGATCTTTTTCAACACTTTCCGTCAGATTATCTTTCTCACTTTGCCGGCCGCGGTGGCCTTTGCGGTTCTGCGCATTCCTTTAGTGCGTTTAGCTTTCGGAGCGGCGCGGTTTAACTGGGATTCGACCGTTTTGACGGGATACACTCTTTCGCTTTTTGCCGTGGGAATCTTGGGCCAAGCGTTAACGGTTTACTTTGTGCGGGCTTTCTATGCGCTTTCGGATACGCTGACCCCGATGATCGTGGGGATCACAAATGTGCTGTTGAACATTGCTCTTTCCGCCTACCTGACGTTGGTTTTAAGGCTTCCCGTCTGGGGATTGGCGGCGTCTTTTGCGATTACCGTTTTGATCCAAGCTGCAACCCTGGGCCTGCTCTTAGCGCGGCGGAATCGGTTTCCCTTGAAGGAATTCATCCTTCCCGGAGTTAAGGTGGGGGTGGCGGCGTTATTTTCGGGGCTGGTAATGTATGTGGTTTTAAAGGTATTTGACCGTTCGGTTTGGGATCAGCAAATCTCTTTCTTGGGCCGTTTTGCCTTGCCGGAGCAGTGGGCGGATTTTGTGCTGGATACCCGTTATACCAAGAACCTAATTATCCTGACGGGGTTTGTGGCGGTTCTCGGCGCGGCGGTTTACCTATTTTCCTGCCGGCTTCTGCGAGTTCGAGAACTTTCCATCTTTTCCGAGGTTTGGAAAAGGATCCTTCGCTTCAAGAAAACTAGTGTTCCGGCAACAGTCGAGGAACACGAACACTAATGACGCAGCGTCAGTCACCGCTTCCTGCGGGGCTCCGCCAACGGTGGGAGCGAGTAATTATTGCAACCGAGCATGAGCGAGGACAGCACTAAGTTTATCCGAAATTTTGCGATCATTGCCCACATCGATCACGGCAAATCCACGCTCGCGGATCGTTTGATGGAAGCGACCGGCGTTTTGCCGCCGGCTCAAACGGAAACTCCGAGAATTGATCGGATGGAGCTCGAAACCGAACGGGGAGTAACGATCAAACTTAAGGCCGTCCGCCTCCCCTACGAACTACATGCTACGAACTACGTGCTTAATATGATCGACACTCCCGGACACGCCGATTTTTCCTATGAGGTTTCCCGTTCGTTGGCGGCTTGTGAGGGAGCTCTCCTGCTTGTGGATGCCACTCAAGGAGTGCAGGCTCAGACCCTTTCCCATTTGGAAAAAGCGCGGGAGCTTGGGCTAACGGTAATCGGGGTGATTAACAAGATCGATTCGCCGCTGGCGAGAGTCGCGGAAACCGAGAAAGAGCTGCGGGATTTGGGAATCGAGGGGGAAATTTTGCGGATCTCTGCGCTGAGGGGAGAGGGGATTGATCGGGCGCTGGAAGCGGTTGTTGCCCGAATCCCTCCGCCCGGTGGTGAGCTTGTCGAACCATTCCGCGCGCTGGTTTTCGATTCCACTTTCGATGCGCATCTTGGAACAATCGCCTACGTACGGGTGGTCGATGGGGAGATCGAGTCTTCGCATCGTCCGACCGTCAAATTTCTTGGTACCAAAGTTTCCACTCAAGTTAAGGAGCTGGGCTATTTTTCTCCCGATCGAAAACCAACTCCTGCTCTTCGAACCGGGGAAATCGGCTCGATTGCGACGGGGATCCGTGATCCCCGCGAAGTCCGCGTGGGCGATACGATCGTTGAATCGTCCGATCGGCAAGTCGGCCCTCTCCCGGGCTACCGGCCGCCCCAATCTTTTGTTTTTGCTTCGTTCTTCGCGAAGAATTCCGATTTCGAGGAATTTCGCAAAGCGCTCCAAACCCTGCGGCTCGAAGAGCCGGCGATTTCGGTCGAGGAGATCTCCTCAACCGCCTTTGGACGAGGGGTTAGGATCGGATTTTTGGGGACTTTTCATCTTGAAATCGTAAGAGAAAGATTGACGCGGGAGTTTGGGCTGGAGTTGGTAGTAACCAAACCGACGGTTGCTTTCCACGGTTTAGAGGAAGAACCTTGGATTCTTTTAACGGTTTTGACGCCTGCGGAATTTTTATCGGGAGTGGCGCGGCTGGTGGCGGAGAGGCGGGGGAAGTTAGGAGAAACCGAAATTCTCGGTAACCGCTTAAAAATCTCAACTGAGCTGCCGCTTTTGGAATTTGTCAGAGGATTTTATGACGCGTTGAAAAGCAACTCAAAAGGCTACGCCTCATTATCTTGGGAGTTTCTGGATTACCGTCCCGCCCGGTTGGCAGAGCTGGAAATTATCGTTCACGATCGGCCGGTGGAAGGGTTGGCCGAAATTGTTCTGCGGGAGGAGGCGGAACGGATGGGGCGCGAAAAACTTAAGAAGCTGAAGGAAATTCTGCCGCGGCAGCAATTTGCCTATGCAATTCAGGCCAAAGCCGGCGGCAAAATTCTGGCCCGCGAAGACGTTCCCGCCGTCCGCAAGGATGTTCTCGCTAAACTTTCGGGCGGGCACGTCGAACGCAAAATGAAAAAACTGAAAGAGCAAAAGAAGGGAAAGGCGCGGTTGGCGAAATTCGGAAAAGTTGAGATGCCGCCCGAGGCTTTTTTGGTTTAATATATTTGCAATGACCCCCGCGGTTTTGTGCTTTATCGTAAAAGATGACCAAGTTCTTTTGGCAATGAAGAAGCGCGGGTTTGGCGAGGGTTGGTGGAACGGGGCTGGGGGGAAGATAAAAGATGGGGAAACGCCCTTGGAGGCAATTCTGCGTGAGATGCAGGAAGAAGTCGGAATTGTGCCGCATGATCCAGTTCACCACGGAACTTTGCGCTTCTTTTTTGAGGACGGAACTCCCGATTGGGAGGTGCGGGTGTTTCGAGCCGAGGAATTCGACGGGGAGCCGTCAGAGAGCGAAGAAATGAGACCGGCTTGGTTTAATTTTGAAGATATTCCTTACGATTTGATGTGGAAGGATGACCCCCATTGGCTGCCGCTTCTTTTAGAAGGGAAGCGCTTTGAAGGCCGGTTTACTTTCCGCGACAATTCCACTTTGCTGTCTCACGAGGTGACGGAGCTTTAAAAAGTTAAACCCGGAGGGTTTAAAGGTTATGCGGGGTTTGACCTTTTTCACGATTGGTTTATCCTTAAGACGATAACCTGAGACGAAAGGAGCGGGAAACCATGGATTTTCTGGTCGAGCAGGCTTACGCCAATGACATTCCGGCGATCCAGGAGATTCTGCGGGCCGGCAATCTGTCGGATAATTTTTCCCAGTGCCGGTTTGTTCTCAAGGCCTCTTCGCAGGACAGAATCATTGGAGGCATCGGCATTGAGTTTTGGGACGGGTTCGTCTCTCTCCGCGGCCTGATCGTAGCGAAAGAGTTCAAGCGCCAAGGGGTTGGCAAGGCGTTGGTGGCCGAGGCCGTCAAGCTTTGCCAAAGGACCGGGGCCGAGGGCATCTATGCCTACACCATGTTCTGGAACCAGCGGTTCTTTTATACCCGCGGTTTCGCGCGTGTTCCCAAGGAAAGTGCGCCGGCGGGTGTGGCGGCTTCGGCCGTTTTCCACTTTCCCCACTATCGCCCCTGCTGTTTGATGGAATATCAGGGAGGATCAAGATGAGACTCGTTTCCGATCCGGTGGCGGAGACGATTCGGCGCTACGATGAGTTCGCCGAGGAGTACGCCGACCGTTGGCTGAATCCGGCGGCGATGGCCGAACAGCGCGATTTCTTTATGTCCAACCTTCCCGGCTCGCGGGTTTTGGATGCCGGATGCGGACCAGGGCGCGATGCGAAGTTTTTTACGGCGATGGGATGTGCGGTGACGGGGATCGATCTTTCATCCGCATTTCTTGATATCGCCCAGAGTCTCGTTCCGCGGGTAAGTTTTGCCCGGATGGATATGTGTCATACGGCTTTTGCCAATGACTCATTCCACGGCGTTTGGGCCTGCGCTTCCCTCATGCACATTCCGCACGGCCAGGGCCTTTCAACGATGAAAGAGCTGGTGCGGGTTCTGCTCCCCGGCGGTTCCCTCTACGTCAGCGTGAAAGAAGGGGAGGGTCGGGGATTTGACGAGCGGGGCATTTTCTACGCCTACTATCATCTGGAGGAGATGGCGCGGTTGGCGGAGGCTTCCGGCCTGGAGGTCTTGCGGTTGAAAGAAGTTCCCAGCCACACCGGCCACGCCGTTTTCATCGATCTGTTCGCCCGAAGGGTAGGTTAATCACCTGCCCTTTTTTTGCTTTTTTGGCAGATATTTGGTTAAAATGCTAATACCGTGGCGGAACTTACTGCAAGACAAGTCGAGATTTTGAAAGCGATCATTGAAGAATTTATCGCCGGCGCCCAGCCGGTGGGTTCGGAGGAACTGACCGAAAAACGCCAGTTTGCTTTCTCTCCGGCAACCGTGCGTAACGAGATGGCAGTTCTTCATCAAGAAGGATTTATCGAAAAGGAGCACTCTTCCGCCGGCCGTCAACCGTCCGAACTGGGATTGCGCTATTACCTCACTACTCTAATGCAGGAACAGGCCTTGCCGGTTTTGCAAGAAGTCGCGCTCAAACAACGGCTTTTTCAATACCGCCAGAGCGCCGGGCGGATGTTGAGGGAGGCGGCACTGGCTCTGGCGGAAGCCGTCGGCTACATCGGGATTGTGACGACTCACGAGGGAACGGTTTACCACGCCGGGACCAAAAATGTTTTGGAGCATCCCGAATTCTTTGATATCAATGTGACCCGGGCGGCGCTGAATCTCTTGGATAGCTACGATCTTCTGCAGGATCTTTTCTCCCGGGCTTCGGACCCCAAAGCCGTAACGGTTTTGATCGGACGGGAATTGGGAGTGGCTAATTTAGAGCCGGTCGGTTTGGTTTTTGCGCACTGGGGCAACGGACAGAAGGGTGGGGTGGTGGCGATTTTGGGACCGGCCCGCCTCAATTATGCCGTCGTCGTTCCTCAAGTCCGTCATTTATCCCAACTCCTAACTGAATTAGCTCCTTCCTTTTAATCGGGATAAATGCTAGGTTCGCGAAGCGAGCCGTCCAATTATGCGGTGGTCGTCCCGCAGGTAAGGCACCTTTCGCAATTGCTGACCGAGTTAGCCCCTTCTTTCTAAAACCTGTGCTTCTGGAATAGGAAATTGTGGTTCAACCCCCCTGCACTTGCAAGCGGTCTCGGTTGTGGCTACAATGTATACATTGATTTGGTGGGCTTGCCCACCAATTATTTTGAGAAAGTAAAAAATGGACGCTCTGATAAAACAGAGCTAGCATTTTAAGAAGAAAAAATGTCAACAACCGAATTTAGTGCTGCAATCAATCAGCTCGCCGCCGAGCGGGGGGTTTCCCCGGAATCAATTATTGAAGGGGTGAAGCAGGCCCTCGCCGCCGCCTACCGCAAGGATTATGGTGTCCCAACTCCTGAAGTGGAAGAGGGTAAAGAGCCGAAGGACGATATTGAAGTTCAATTGAATCTGGAAACCGGGGAAGCCCGGATCTTTAAAGAAGGAAAAGATGTGACTCCTTCCGGTTTTGGCCGGATCGCCGCCCAAACCGCCAAACAAGTTATCCTGCAGAAAATCCGCGAAGAGGAAAAGGAAGCGATTCGGGCCGAGTTCAAGGAGAAAGCCAGAAGCATCGTTTCCGGCTTCGTTTTCCGGGTGGAAAACGGGGTGGTTTTTGTGGATTTGGGGCGGACGCAGGGAATCCTTCCGCCTTCCGAGCAGATTTCGGGTGAGCAGTACCGAACCGGGGCGCGGGTGAAGTCGTTGGTGAAGGAAGTTCAGGAGGGGACCCGGGGGCCGGAAGTTTTGCTTTCGCGGACCGATCCGGACTTTGTGACTGAGCTTTTCTCCTTGGAAGTTCCCGAGATTTCGCAGGGGATTGTGAAAGTAGAAACGATCGCTCGGGAAGCCGGCCGGCGCACCAAAATGGCGGTCTCCTCCAGTGAAGAGCGGATCGATCCGGTCGGATCCTGCGTCGGGCAAAAGGGCGTGCGCGTTCAAGCGGTGACGCATGAGTTGGGCGAGGAGAAGGTTGATATCATTCCTTACTCGGCGGACGACGCGACTTTTGTGGCCTCGGCGCTTTCTCCTGCAAAAGTCATTGAAGTGAAGCTCAAGCCCAAGAGCCGGACCGCCGAGGTGGAGGTGCCGGAAGACCAGCTCTCTTTGGCGATCGGTAAAGAGGGGCAGAATGTTCGTCTCGCCGCGAAGCTCACCGGCTGGCGGATTGATATCAAAGGCGCCGGGGCGGTCTTCGCCGAAGGGACCAAGGGGTTGGAGCTAACCGCGCAGGGGATTTCGGGCCGGGTTGCCAAGATTCTAGGGGAAGCGGGGATTGAAAGCGTGAAGCAGTTGAAAGAAAAACCGTTTGAGGAAATAAAAACTATCAAAGGGTTGGGCCCGAAGGCGCTGACCGAGATTAAAAAAGTAATTGCCAATGTCCAAAAAACAGGAGCATCCGAAAATCCAGCGAGCTAATGTCGCTACCCGTCCTCCCATCGTCGTTGTCCTCGGACATATCGATCACGGGAAGACGACTCTTTTAGATTACATTAGACGCGAAGCGTTTAATGCTAGGTCCGCTGAAAGCGGGTCGTCCGTCCGTCCCATCGATGTAGCCGCGAAGGAAGCCGGCGGAATTACCCAAAAAATCGGGGCCTACCAGGTTGCTGAGCCTTCCGGCCGGCGGATTACTTTCATTGACACTCCCGGGCACGAAGCTTTTTCCAAGATGCGGCAGCGGGGGGCGGGGGTGGCGGATTTGGCGGTTCTGGTTGTCGCGGCGAACGACGGAGTGAAGCCCCAAACGGTCGAAGCGATCGCTCACGCGAAAGCCGCCGAGGTTCCTTTGGTCGTGGCGATCAACAAGGTGGATTTGGCTTCCCCGCAAGATCTCACCAAGGTAAAAGGCCAACTGGCAAAGGAGGGAGTGGTGGTTGAGGATCAAGGCGGTAAAGTTCCTGCAGTGGCGGTTTCGGCCAAGACCGGCGCCGGCGTGCCGGAGCTTTTGGAGATCATTGGCTTATCGGCCGATCTTATGGAGCTGAAGAGCGAAGCGGAAGCGGAGCTGGCAGCGGTGGTGATCGAATCCTCGCTTTCTTCCCAGCAAGGGCCGTTGGCGACGCTGGTAGTA
>MEUW01000021.1:55331-61158 GCA_001772805.1 candidate division WWE3 bacterium RBG_19FT_COMBO_53_11 | reverse complement strand
GACCCTGAAAGTTGGAGATCAGATATTTGCCGGCGAAGTCTCGGGAAAGGTCAAAGCCCTTGTTGACGATGCCGGACAAAGGATTCCCACGGCGGGTCCGGGAACCCCGGTTCAAGTTTTGGGATTCACGGCTGTGCCGCCCGTAGGTTCGTTAGTTGCTAAGAGTATGGGTGAATCGGAAACTAAAGAAGAGATTTCCGCAACCGATCAACCAATAAAACAATCAATTGAGTCTACCGGTCTAAACGTCATTCTGCGCGCCGATACCCAGGGTTCCCTGGAAGCGGTGGAAGCGGCGCTGGCCAATTTGGAGGCGGAAGGAAAGGGAATTAATCTCCTGCTTAAAAGCGTGGGCCCGGTCACCGATTCGGATGTGCGCTTGGCGGCGGTGGCGAAAGGAGTGATTCTGGGCTTTAACGCGCCGGTGGTTCCTTCGGCCAGGAAGTTGGCGGATGATTTCGGCGTGGGGGTTCGGTCTTTTCTGATCATCTATGAGCTTTTGGAAGCCGCCGAAAAACTTCTCTCCGGCGCCCAGGTTTTGGAAGAGGAGAAGAAAGCTCCTGAAGCCGAGGTTTTGGCCACGTTTACTTTGCACAGCGGGGATGTCGTTGCCGGGGTGAAGGTTTTAAACGGCAAGATCAGGTACCGCGACCGGATCAAGATTTTCCGGGAGGAACAGGAGGAAGAAGTTCATCAAGGCCGCGTGCGCGGGCTGCGGATTGGAAAAGACAATGTGGAGACGGTCTCGGCCGGCCAAGAGGCCGGGGTTCTAGTCAGGCCGGATTTTGAGTTTAAGAAAGGGGATCGGATCGTGGTATCGTAAGATATAAAATGCTGCCCTTCGCTAGCGCTCAGGTTGCGTCTCGCTTGACGAGAGTAGAGTCTTGGCTCGTCCAAATTACTCACTAGCGTTGCGTCATTTGTAGATAGGGGGTAAGAAGCATAAGGAAATGGCAAAAAAGAAAGTGACCAAAAAAGTTATCAAAAAGGTTATCAAGAAGGAAGCGGTGAGTAAGGTTAAAAAGTCTGCCGCTCCCAAATTAAAGAAAACATCGGCTAAAGCCGAGAAGAAAGCCGAGGCCTGGGCGCAAGCCAAAAAAGAGCTGGTGGCTCTTTCGGCAACCCACCCTTCCGATACCGGTTCTCCGGAGGTTCAGATCGCAATTTTGACCAAAAGAATCACGGAGTTGACAGAGCATCTTAAAATACATAAGAAAGATTCGAGTTCGCGCCGAGGCCTGTTGGGTCTTGTCAACAAGCGTCGAAAACTTTTAATGTATTTATTAAAGAAGGACGAAAAGCGATACCAGATTATTACGGAAAAGTTGGGACTGGAGAAATAGTTTCAAGTTGCAAGTAACAAGTAACAAGAACGAAATTTTACTCCCCATTTCCTACCTCTGGTTTGATAAACGATGGCAAAAGTAATCAAAAAAGAAATTGAAGTCAGTGGGCGAACTCTTTCTATGGAGTATGGCGAGCTGGCCTCGCAAGCGAACGGGGCAGTTCTGGTCCGCTACGGCGACACGGTTGTCCTGGCGACGGCCACCAGCGAGCCGGCCAAGGAAGATATCGGGTACTTCCCCTTGACGGTGGATTATGTCGAGCGCCTTTATGCCGGCGGAATTATCAAGGGTTCCCGCTTTGTCAAACGGGAAGGACGGCCTTCCGATGAGGCGATTATTTCCGGGAGGCTGATTGACCGTTCCATCCGTCCGCTCTTCCCCAAAGAATTTGGCGATCAGGTTCAGGTTGTGCTGACGGTGCTCTCGGTTGATAAAGAGAATGATCCCGCGGTTTTGGGAGTAATTGGAGCTTCCGCCGCGCTCGCTTGTTCGAACATTCCTTGGGAAGGGCCAATCGCGGCCGTTCGGATCGGGCGCAAGCCGGCGGAAAGCGGTGCGGGCGAGCTGCTTCTCAATCCGATAGCGACGGAGATTGCCGTTTCGGACTTGGATCTGATTGTTTCGGGGAAGGCGGACGAGATTGTGATGGTGGAAGGCGGGGCGGGCGAAGTTTCCGAAGAGGAGATTCTCAAGGCGGTTGAATTTGCGCAAGCGGCAGTGGTTCCGATCACCAAATTTATCTCCGAGCTGGCCGAAGAAGTAAAGATTGAGAAGATGAAAGCGGAAGTTGATCCCCAGATCAAGCATATGTTCGAGGACTTGCGCGATTTCGCGCTGGCGCCTCTCAAGGAGCTGGTGGAAAAAACGACTAGCAAGGAAGTTTTCAATGAAAAGCTCACCGAGCTCTCCGAGAAAATGTTCGAGAAATTTGAGGGGACTTATCAAAAAGTAGCGATGTCTACGGCGTTGGGGGATCTCACCAAAGAAGCCGTGCGCGAGCTGGTGATCACGGACGGGAAGCGCACCGACGGGCGGAAGTTGGATGAAGTGCGGCCGCTTCATATCCGGGTAGGGGTTCTGCCGCGAACGCACGGATCAGCCCTTTTCCAGCGCGGAGAAACTCAAGTTCTCACCACCGCGACGTTGGGTTCCACTTCCCTCGAACAGATTTTGGAGAGTCCCACGGGGGAAACCACAAAGCGCTTCATGCACCACTACTATTTCCCGCCTTTTTCGACCGGGGAAGTTGGGCGGATCGGCACTCCGGCTCGACGGGAGATCGGTCATTCGGCCTTGGCGGAGCGGGCGCTGGAGCGCATGATTCCGGATTCGGGGCAGTTTCCTTACGCGATCCGTTTGGTTTCCGAGGCTCTCTCGTCCAATGGTTCGACCTCGATGGCTTCGACCTGCGGTTCGACTCTCGCTTTGATGGATGCGGGTGTGCCGATCAAGGCGCCGGTTTCCGGAGTGGCGATGGGGCTCTTCACCGACGGGAAAACTTTTCGGGTCCTAACCGATATCGCCGGGATTGAGGACCAGTGCGGAGATATGGATTTCAAGGTGGCGGGGACCGCCAAAGGCGTGACGGTGATCCAAATGGATATCAAGGTTAAAGGCCTTCCTCACAAAGTGATGGTTGAGGCTCTGGCGGCAGCGCACAAGGCCCGGTTGGGAATCTTGGAGGCGATGCTCAAAGTGCTCGACAAGCCTCGCGAAGCGCTCTCCAAATACGCGCCCAAGGTCGCGATTATCAAGGTTCCGATCGAAAAAATCGGCGAGGTGATCGGTCCCGGGGGCCGAATGATTCGGCGCCTTACCGAACAGACGGGGACGGAAATCAATATTGACGATGACGGAACGGTGAGCATCTCCGGCCCGGACGAGGACAAGGTCAACGAAGCCCGGAAGTTGGTGGATGATCTCACCCGGGAGGTTCAGGTCGGGGAGATCTTCGAGGGAACGGTCCAGCGGATTATGGACTTTGGCGCTTTTGTGGAAATTTTGCCGGGCAAGGAAGGAATGGTGCACGTCTCCGAGCTCGCCTACAGCTTCGTCGCCAAACCGACCGATGTCGTTAACATTGGAGACAAAGTGAAAGTGAAAGTGATTGAGATCGACGCGATGGGCCGAATCAATCTCTCGAAGAAAGCGTTGGAAAAGCCGCCCGAGGGTTATCAAGAACGGCCCCGCGAGGATCGCGGCGGCCCTTCCGGACCACCGCGGCCCGGCGGTCGCCCGTTTCGCCCGGGTTTTGGCGGCGGCTCATCCTACCGGAGAGGTCCTTCTTCCCGACGCCCGGGCGGTTACCCGCCGTCCCGGAATTCGGGTTTTGGCAGCCGCGAAAGCGGGGGGCAGTATCGCCCTTCCTTTGACCGCGGCCGCCGTTGAATATTAATTGAACGTTAGCATGCCAAGTAAGAAAGAAGAGCTCCTTGCCCAAATTGATCGAGCGGTTAAAACCTGCCATGGCTGTCGCCTCTGGCGAACCGCGACCCATGCCGTTCCCGGAGAAGGAAGCTTCAAAGCCCCGATTATGTTCGTCGGCGAAGGCCCCGGCTACCATGAAGATAAGCTGGGCCGTCCCTTCGTCGGGAGAGCGGGAAGTCTTTTGGATCGCCTGCTTTTGCGGAACGAAATTAGCCGCGAAGAAGTTTTCATTACCAACGTGGTTAAACATCGCCCTCCCGATAATCGCGCTCCGATGAAAGATGAAGCGCGGGCCTGCCTGCCTTTTTTGATTCAGCAGATTAAAGTCATTAACCCCAAGATCATTGTTACTCTGGGACGGTCGGCATTGGAGGTATTTCTGAAAGATAAGCCGATCGGCGAGATGCACGGGCAGGGCTTCAAGCTTGGGAACCGGGTGATTTTCCCGCTCTATCATCCCGCGGCGGCTCTGCGTTCCCCGGCGGTTTTGCAGATTCTCGAACGCGATTTCCGCAACCTGCCGAAAATTATGCGCGGGGAAATTCTGCCCAAAGAGATTGAAATCAAGAGCAAAGATATAAATCAAATGAAACTGATATAAACTATGAATGATCAAGCAAACCCACAAATGAATAAAGGAATGGGAGGGAACATGAGCCTGAAATTCATTCCGATCGGGGGAATGGGCGAAGTTACCAAAAACATGTACGTCTACGAAACGCCGAACGATATGGTGATCGTGGATTGCGGCATCGGTTTTCCGCCGGAAGAAGAGGGCCTGCCGGAGAACATGCTGCTGATTCCCGATTTTTCCTACGTCTTGGCCCACCAGAATAAGCTGCGGGCGCTCATCATTACCCACGGCCATGAGGATCACATCGGCGCGATTCCCTACTTTTTGAAAAAGGTGCGCGTGCCGGTTTATGCCGCCCGTCTGCCGGCGGGACTTATTCGCGAGAAGCTCAAAGAAAGAGGGCCGAAAAAGGCGGATATTAAGGAAGTCGGCGATGGGCAGAGGGTCAAGCTCGGGCGGGATTTCTCCTTTGAATACATCCGGTTGACCCACTCGATTCCGGACACGATGGCGATCGCTTTAACCACTCCATTAGGGGTGGTGATTCACACCGGCGATTTTAAGCTCGATCCCACGCCCCTCGACCGCCGGTTGGCCCAGTTGGGAAAGATTGAGGAATACGGCCGGCGCGGCGTGCTTCTTCTGGCTTCGGATTCTTTGCGATCGGAGCGGGAGGGTTCTTCCCCTTCGGAGCGGATCGTCGGAGAAACCTTCTTCCATGAGATTCAAAAGACCAAGGGAAGGGTCTTTGTAACGATGTTTTCCTCGGACGTTTCCCGTATCCAGCAGGCGATTGATGTGGCGGATGCCCTCGGCCGAAAAGTGACCTTGGCCGGGTTGTCGCTCGAGAAGAACTTCCAAGTCGCGCGCGATTTGGGATACCTGGCCGTTTCCAAAAACCAGGTGATCGACAACGCCAAGCTCAAGAAACTGCCGGTTTC
Organism: candidate division WWE3 bacterium RBG_19FT_COMBO_53_11; assembly: GCA_001772805.1. Taxonomy (GTDB): domain Bacteria; phylum Patescibacteriota; class WWE3; order 9FT-COMBO-53-11; family 9FT-COMBO-53-11; genus 9FT-COMBO-53-11. The sequence goes on along the minus strand of MEUW01000021.1, from coordinate 55,870 downwards.
CGAGCAGCTGATTCTCGTTTCCGGCTCGCAGGGCCAATCGAACTCGGCGCTGGCGAAGATGACGCGGGGCGGACACCGCAGTTTCAAAATCGGGCAGGGGGACTTGGTGCTCTTCTCCTCCGACCTGATTCCCGGCAACGAGGACCGCGTCCGCAACCTGCAGGAAGACCTGCGGGGAGCCGGAGCCAAGGTTATCTATCTGGAGGAAATCCCCGAGATTCACGTTTCCGGCCACGGTTATGCCGAGGACCTCGTGCGGATGCTTCGGGCCGCCCAGGCGCAGTATCTGGCGCCGATCGGCGGAACGCCGACATCCATGCCGGAGTATGCGAAGTTGGCGCGCGGGTTCAACTACCGTGATGATCACATCTTTATCTTGGAGAGCGGGCAAATTTTGGAGTTCTACCCGTTTGAAAACCGGATAGCCGCCCGAATTTCCGGGCGCGTAAATCTGCGGGAGTTTTCCGTCACACAAGATTGAGGGACGGGTTTCCCCGGAACTCTATCTTGCTAGCGATTTCCCCGAAATCACGTCCAGG
>MEUW01000021.1:29971-55323 GCA_001772805.1 candidate division WWE3 bacterium RBG_19FT_COMBO_53_11 | reverse complement strand
TCCGGTCCGGAAAGCAAGCCTCCGAGAGCAATCTTCCGAGGAGGATTGACTTTTCTTTTGCTGGCCTATAACATATAAGAGCATCCATTTTCGTTCTTCCGCCTGAGGCGGAAAAAGGAGAAAGAGACGATGGCTTCGTGTTCGAACTGTTACTATCGGATGATCGGTAAGCAATCACCGACCGGTCAACCCTGGTGCGGCTGGATGGGCGGGAATCCTACGCCCGACAATCCGGACCGCTGTAATCACGTTCCATTGGAACAGAACCAAGTTCCGTCCGGGCTCGTGATCGCGAGATCATCGCGAGTCGTCTCGGAATCGGAGCTCGTCGCCGAGAACGCAGCCCACAGCGACGCGGCCGGCGGAGGTTCTTGGCAAGGTTACTAGCTGTGTTTTGGGCGACCAACCTATCTGTTGGCCGCCCTTTATTTTTTCTTGGCGCTCGGGGAGTGTTTTTTCGGAAACAGCGTGCGCTATCTTTTTCAGTCTTGGAGCCTATCTCCGGCGCCGCTTCGCCCTCGCCTTTCCTCACCCCCCCCTAATTACGAATTACTATTTACGAAAGTCTGCGGGATGTTCCTCAAAAGCACCTTCCCTGCGCGCCTCAGCTTGTTTTCCAACTACGTACTACTTACTATTCACTACCCTAGCTATATATCCTGTAGTGATTGACGAAAGGCCATTCCCATGTTTTAATTAAATTAGCGAAAACTCTCAAGAAAGGAGGAGATCGACATGTCTCTTCTCAAAGACGTGTTATGCACGTGGTATCTTCTTAGCGACTCCCTTCGGCGACAACTGCCAAGAAACAGACCGTCATTTTGCAGTAGCGCTCATCACGGGTTCGGTACTTTCTACCTAAAGCACTACAAAGTAGTCAGCTGCCAGTTGGCACAGCAGGTTGCCCGTTACGCCGCCGCCGAGTGGGAATGGCTCAGAACGGAATTTCCGCATGAAACCAGAGGCAAGTTTTTGCTGAAGGTAATCTGGGACGAGAATGACAACGATCCGGGTCGCCGGCGAAGAGGTACTTCTACCGCCGTGATCAACATGGTGCACCACCCGTTGGATACTGCTGACCCTCTTTTTGCAGATCAGGAACTACAGCTGAGGGAAACGGTACACGAGGAGCTGTATCACATTGTGTACGCTCGGCGGTTTGGAGAAGCAAAAGATAGGTCTAAGTTCATTTTTGATCCAGATGATGGGCAATTAGGGGTAATTCTCTACTACGCCCTCAACCCTCGCGAGACTGCGGCTTTGAGATCCTGCACCTGCGCGGTTGGTGCCCGGGCAGATCTTTTGAGAGAAGTTGAGAACTGCCTGGCAAGACGTGAGGCAGCTTGAGATTCGGGGATTGGTCATCAGCGTTCTTTGCTGGTGACCTAAACCCCGGGACTTGAGCAGGACCGGTTCTTGGAAGATCCCCGACAGGGGCTTTTAGCTCTCGTCGGGGCCAAGGATCTTTCCGTAATTCGGCAATATCTTAGCACAATCGAGCGAAAGCGAGATTGCTAGCGATCATGAGATCGCGTCTAATTTGCCGATTGCGAGAAGACCTTGCGCCCTTTCCAAGAGCGTGGTAAACTATAAGTTAATATCGCGCATTCGGCGCGAAATCAACTCCCCTGAAGGGGAAAGGAGAAATGCTGTGGACGGTAAGGCAAAAGTCCGCACGATCCGTCTGGTCTGCTCGGTGTGCGTGAAGGAAGGCAAGACGGAGCCGGTCGAAACACCGGAGACCCACGTCTGGGTGCCCGCGCTCTTGGAGCGTTGGATCCCGGAGCACAAGCGTCGCCAGGGATTCATCTCCCTGAAGGATGCTGTCGCCAAGGATGCTCGCTTCGCGGTTCTGATCAAGGAGCGCAATGGTCGGGAGGAAGCAGACCAACTGTGCTCCAAGCATGGCATCGCCCTGCGGGCCGCAAAGATCTGGACCGACCAGCTGTCGGTCATCCTGGAGCGGAAGGCCAAGGCCGCGGAGCGGAAGGCGACCGAAGCATTCAGCTCGATCGGATCGATCCTTGCGGGCAAGCAACAGGCCGCAGCGGCCGAATCCCAGGACGATGAGTCCGGGGACGATGCCGGAGCGCAGGCGATAGCGGAGCAGGAAGAGGTCCAGCGCAAGCTGGCCGCCGCTGCCGAGGCTCGCAGGATTGAGAGTGAAGGCGAGCCCACTGTCAAGGGCCGCAAGCCCCGCAAGCCCCGCGCTTCCACCAAGGGCCGCGCCGAGGACTCCCTGCGGCAAGAGATCGACGAAGCTATGCAAGGAGACGCTTCGTAGATCCCGAACACCAAGGCCCCGATTCACAGCGATGTGATTTGGGGCCTTTTTATTGGACGGCCGCCTTCAGCGACCTAACAATCTCGCTCCGCTCGATTGACTTTCCTCCTAACCCCTGTTATTGTTACCCACAGCGAATGGCAAAAGCTTTAAACATAGTTCAAGTTCTACCTCGCGGGGGGAAACTTCCTATTTAGCGCCTTTTTGACTTAGGAGCTTTTTGCCAGCTTCGCGCTGGCCTTTTATTTTTAAAAAGCCAGGGGTGTTAGCTCAATGGCAGAGCGCCTCGTTTGCAACGAGGAGGTTATCGGTTCAAGTCCGATACACTCCACCAAATAGCACCTTGACATCAAAATATTTTTTTCAAACTATCAAGTAAAAGAGAAATTGATAGTGGAAAAGAAGGTCTTTTTATAAGGTAGATGAAGGATGCCTTGGGGCAAAGGGCCGATGAAGGACGTACTAGGCTGCGATAAGCCTCGGTGAGCTGCCACGAAGCGTTATTAACCGGGGATTTCCGAATGGGGTAACCCAATCCGTAAGGATTACGCTTAAGCCAAGTTCCTGCCTTTTGGCGGGATAGTAACTTAAGTGAGGGAACTCAGCGAAGTGAAACATCTCAGTAACTGAAGGAAAAGAAAGAGAAGCGCTTTATGCGCGGGTTCCCTAAGGACTCTCGCGATTTATTTCGCGGGAAACCTTGGGGAATCTTCGATCCTCCGAGTAGCGGCGAGCGAAAGGGGGGAAGCCTAAACTCCGGCGCAAGCCGGAGGGTTGCAGGACCTGCATTAGGAAAATTATTGGTAGGAGAATGCCCTGGAAAGGGCGGCCATAGAGGGTGAAAGCCCCGTAACTTAAACTGGTAATTTTCTGGCGGGAATCCTAAGTATCACGAGAAAAGTGAAAGCTTGTGAGAATCGAGCCAAACCACTGGCTAAGGCTAAATACTCTTTGCCACCGATAGTGAACAAGTACCGTGAGGGAAAGGTGAAAAGAACCCCGGTAAGGGGAGTGAAATAGAATCTGAAATCATCTACTTACAAGCAGACGGAGCCCGCAAGGGTGACGTCGTGCCTATTGAAGAATGACCCGAGGAGTTATCGCCAGCAGCAAGGTTAATCGCGTCAAACGCGGCGAGCCGTAGCGAAAGCAAGTCCTAAATGGGCGAATAGTTGCTGGTGGTAGACCCGAAACCTGGTGAGCTAGCCATGGGCAGGATGAAAGCCGACGAGAGTCGGCTGGAGGTCCGAACCGATGTGCGTTGCAATGCGCTCGGATGACCTGTGGTTAGGGGCAATATACCAATCGAACCAGGTGATAGCTGGCTCTCCCCGAAATGTATTTAGGTACAGCCTTGCAAAGTAACGAAGGGGGTAGAGATACTGGAAGGAATGCCGAGCCCGCAAGGGTATCGCTTCCTACCAAACTCCGAATACCTTCGCGAAATTTGCAGGAGTGAGCAGGCGGGAGCAAGTTCCGTCGTGCTAAAGGGAAACAGCCCAGATCATCGGTTAAGGTCCCTAAGTTGGATTTAAGTGGGAAAGGCAGTGGAATTTCTTAGACATCCAGAAGGTAGGCTTAGAAGCAGCCATCCTTGAAAGAGTGCGTAACAGCTCACTGGTTGAGAAATTCTGCGCCGAAAATGTAACGGGGCTCAAAATCCACACCGAAACCGTGAACTCGCCGCAAGGCGAGTGGTAGGGGAGCGTCGCCACAGCAGTGAAGCTGGATCGTAAGGTCCGGTGGAGCGGTGGCGAGTGAGAATCTCGGGATGAGTAACGTTTGGCGGTGAGAATCCGCCTCGCCGGAAGTTCAAGGTTTCCTCCGCTCTGGTCGTCATCGGAGGGTTAGTCGGTCCTAAGCCGAGGTCGAAAGACGTAGGCGATGGGCAGGGCGTTAATATTCGCCCACTTCCGTCCGGTTCGATGGGGTAACGTTTTCCAAAGTTGCGAGCGTCCGCATGGTTGGGCGTTCGGCGCACCAAGGTGCTTTGTTGGCAAATCCGCAAGGCATAAGCCAAGGTGTGACGGGGAGTCCCGTAAGGGACAACTCGTGAGGCTGGAGAACCAAGAAAAACCTCTAAGTTATGCCGGACGGGATCCGTACCGCAAACCGACACAGGTGAACTAGGTGAGTAGCCTAAGGCGAGCGGGATAACGTTCTTTGAGGAATTCGGCAAGTTGGCCCCGTAAGTTCGCAAGAAGGGGTGCCCCGACTTAAACGTCGGGGTCGCAGCAACAAGGCTCAAGCGACTGTTTAACAAAAACACAGGTCTCCGCTCAACCCGTAAGGGGATGTATGGGGGCTGAAGCCTGCCCAGTGTCCGTCGGTTAAGGAGAGGTCTGAGATTATTTCAAGGATCGAACCTAAGCCCGGATGAACGGCAGCAGTAACTATAACTGTTTTAAAGTAGCGAAGTTCCTTGTCGGGTAAGTTCCGACCCGCATGAAAGGCTTCACGACTTGAGCACTCTCTTAAAGAATGACCCGGTGAAATTGAAATGGCCGTGAAGATGCGGCCTACCCACAGCAGGACAAAAAGACCCCGTGGAGCTTTACTGTAGCTTGACATTGGTTTGATGATCGGATTTGTGTAGCGTAGGAGGGAGCCGCAAGGCGCCAATGAAACACCTCTCGATTTGATCCTCAAATCTTACTTAGGCGGTTAACCCGTCTGGGAACAGTGTCTGGTGGGCAGTTTAACTGGGGCGGTTGCCTCGCAAAGAGTAACCGAGGCGCCCCAAGGTCGGCTTAGTCTCGATGGACACGAGACTGTAAGTGCAAAGACATATGCCGGCTTGACTGCGAGACCAACAAGTCGAGCAGGTGCGAAAGCAGGGCTTAGTGACCTGTTCACTTCGAGTGGCGGAGTGAACAACATCGGACAAAAGCTACCCCGGGGATAACAGGCTGATCTCCTCCAAGAGTCCATATCGACGAGGAGGTTTGGCACCTCGATGTCGGCTCGTCCTATCCTGGGGCTGAAGAAGGTCCCAAGGGTTTGGCTGTTCGCCAATTAAAAGGGCACGCGAGCTGGGTTCAGAACGTCGTGAGACAGTTCGGACTCTATCCGCTGTGGGCGTTTAGCTTTTGAGGGGATTTCTCTCTAGTACGAGAGGACCGAGAGGAGCCAACCTCTGGTGTACCGGTTGTCCTACCAAGGGCATAAGATATGCCGGGTAGCTATGTTGGTAAGGGATAAGCGCTGAAAGCATCTAAGCACGAAGCCCACCCCAAGATGAAAAGCAGACCCCTTGTAGACTATAAGGTTGATAGACGGCAGGTGGAAGCGCAGTAATGCGTTAAGCCGAGCCGCACTAATAGGTCGTTTGATCTTCTTTTCCGCTATCAGTTTCGCTTTAATCTGAGAGTTCTTTAAAAATGGACGCTCTGATGAAGCAGAGCTAGCATTTTGCTTGGAAGCAGAAATGTTCTGGTGACTTGAGCGGCGGTGAACTACCCGATCCCATTCCGAACTCGGTCGTAAAAGCCGTCAGCGCTGATGGTACTGTCGCTTAGGCGACGGGAGAGTAAGTCGTCGCCGGAACATTTCTGCCTTCAATTCGAAATCCCGCCCACGTCATCTTTGTTTGTCCAATAACTAAGTTATTGGTACAAAAAATAAGTCGTCGCCGGAACATTTCTGTTTTCAACAGAAAATTGCAACCTGAGCGTTAGCGAAGGACAGCCCAAATTCCTCCATAAATTTGCTAGCCCGCTTCACGCGGGCGTCCATTTCTGTTTTCAATTAAACTCCTCGGAAAAATTTAGGATGGGGCTTTTGGATGTTGGCGCGGATTTCCTGCCGGGCCTGCTTGATCGTTTCGTCAAGTTCGGCTTTGGCCTTCTCAATTACGGGATCCACGGCTTCGGAAATTTTCTCTTCGGTTTCCTGGGCTACGTCTTGGGCGATCGGCTCAATTAAATCTGCAACCTGATCGATTTTTTCCTCTACGATCGGCTTGATCTCACTGATAAAGGCCCCGACTCTCTCTTTTGTTTCGGCGATGATCGGCGCGGCAGTTTCCTTAACTTCCGCGACTTTTTCTTTTATCTCTCCGCCTAATTCTTCCGCTCTTTCTTCCCACAGTTTGAGAAGTTCCTTGAGAGCCTGTCGAGATTCTTTTCCTTCCTTGGGAGCGTAGAGGATTCCTAGAATGCCGCCGATGATAATTCCGAGAGCGAACTGATTAAAACCTCCGTTATTCTTCTGATCCATCAATTTCATCCTCCTTGTGACTGCCCACTACGTCCTGGATTTTATGGAATGCTTTAACCCCTTCCACGATGGCCGAGAAAAACCCGGAAGCGCTGGAAACGGGGTTGGCGATGGCGGTTGAAATCGTCGAGAAACTATCTAGAATCTGATTCATTTTTGTGACGGCTTGGCGCACTTCTTTAAGAACCAAGACAATATAAACTCCCACAAAGAGGATGTTGACGGTGAGTAGGGCAATGACTACCAAAAGAAGTGCTTCGTTCATCGGATGGTTTACACGGGGCAGACGTGATCTAAATTCAGAATAGCAAAATGGGGAGGTATATTTAAAGGATTTCCTCGGTATTGCGCCGCAATACTTCGCGAGGTTTGCTGCCTTCGGCCGGGCCGACGATCCCGCGCGCTTCCAGCTCATCCAGGATCCGCGCCGCCCGAGCGTAGCCGATCGATAATCTCCGCTGAAGTAGAGAAGCTGAGGCCCGTTCGTACTGGGTGACAGTTTCCACGGCTTCGGCGAAAAGCGGGTCAGTCGGTTCTCCCAGCCTCTCAACCTGCCTTTCGAGTTCTTCCATTTGATCTTCCACCACGTAATCGGCGGCCCATCCCGAATTTTTGAGGAATTCCAAGAGCCGATTCATTTCTTCGTTGGATACGAATGGGCTCTGGATTCGAATCGGTTTCGAGCGGTCGGGAGGAAGGTAGAGCATATCTCCCTTGCCGAGAAGTTTTTCCGCTCCCGGCATATCGAGAACCACGCGCGAATCCACCTGGGAGGTGACGTTGAAAGCGACGCGGCAAGGAATGTTGGCTTTGATCAGTCCCGTCAAAACATCGATGGAGGGGCGTTGGGTTGCCAAGACCAAATGCAGTCCGGTCGCGCGGGCCATTTGCGCCAAACGCGTAATCGCTTTTTCCACCTCGGCCGGGGCGATCACCATGATGTCGGCTAGTTCATCAACCACTATCAGGATGTAAGGGATTTTCTCCTCGGCTTTGGAATTATAATCACCGATATCGCGCGCCCCCGAATCCTGGAAGAGTTTGTAGCGCTTGCTCATTTCGGCGATCGCCCATTTGAACGCGGGGAGGGTTTTTTCTGGTTCAACGATCACCGGCATCAACAGATGAGGGATCCCATTGTAATTGGAGAACTCTACCCGCTTGGGGTCGACCAGGATAAAGCGGACTTCCTCGGGGGAAGCACGGAAGAGGATTGTGGCCATAATGGTGCGAAGCATAATGGATTTTCCGGATCCGGTCGCGCCGGCGATCAGAACGTGGGGCATCCGATCCAGATCGTCGAAGATTGGCGCTCCCGAAACATCCCGTCCCAACGCCACTGTCAGTTTTCCTTCGCTGGTGCTCATCTGCTCGGCGGTCAAAATTTCTTTTAGCGTTACCAGTTGCGGTTTAAGATTAGGAACTTCCACTCCCACCTGTGATTTTCCGGGGATCGGGGCTTCAATCCTTACCGTTCCTGTTTTGGAGGCGAGGGCCAGGGCCAGATCGGAAGAGAGGTTGGTGATTGCGGAAAGTTTGGTCCCGCGTTCGGCTTCCAGAGCATATTGAGTAACGGTGGGGCCGAGATTGATGTCGGCCACCCGCGCCATTACCCCAAAAGATTCCAGCGTTTGTTCGATCAGCTGGGCATTTTTCTCGATATCGCCGCGTTCGGCGGCGGTTTCGGGCGGATTGTTGAGCAGATCCAGAGACGGATACTCCCAAGTTAGTTTGCGGCGCGGGGTGGTAATTTTGGTGGTGGGGGCGGTGTAGGGAGTAGCAATTTCAATCTCTTTTTCCGGCGAAGGTTCTGGTTCGGCCGCGGGTGTTTCCCCGTTTGTTCGAGGCCGGGCCGGTTCTTTGAAAGTTTTTCCCCGCCAAAGATTTTTCTGAATCAGCTGTCCGATTTTCCGGGTAAGTTTGGAGAGGTAAAACAAGGCTTCATCAACCGAAATATTTAGAGTTACCAAAATTCCCACAACGCTTCCGGCCGAGAGGATCAAGAAAGCACCGATGGTGGAAAAGATTCGGCGGAGAATTAGCTGGACGTAATAACCGGTTAATCCGCCCCCCTGCCCTAAAGTGGCTGCCTGGTAATAGGACTCCTCTTGAGAAAAGAAGAAATGGAACAGTCCCAGCAGGGACACGGAAAGGACTACCAATCCGTAAAAGATTCGCAGGTCCACAAAGGGAATTTTGATTCTAAGGCGGAGCAAAACCAGTCCCAGGACTCCGGTAATTACCGGAATTATAAAAGCGCCCCAACCGAAGAGCTTATTGAGATTGTCCTGCAGAAAAGAACCGAATCCGGCCGCTTGTCCGAAAAACGAGAGTACTGCCAGAATTGAGAAAACCACCAAAATTATTCCGACGGTGGACTGGAAGCTCTCATCCTTCAGGTTGATTTTCATTGCGCGCCGGCGATATCTAGCCACTTCAAGATGATTATAGCTATTTTGCCCACAGAGTTAACTTCCCCTCTCATTAAACCTATAGCACTTGACAAAAGGATAGGTGGCTGTTATATTTAAAGTAACTTAAAAATATAGTTCTTTTAGCTTTACCTACCTGAAGCTGCGATGATCTGTCCCGGGCTTTAGGCTCGGATTTTTCGTTTCTTGAGATTCGTTCACGAGAGGGTGAGGGACACCTGCTTCTTACTATAAGAAGGGAGTTGGACCATCCTGCCATTCTCGTGGGCGGTTCTCAGGAAACAGCTAAGAACCTTATAACCTTATATTTCTCCCGAGCTCTTCAGAGAGATTTGGAGGGTTCAGGAGAGGTTGTATCTCCTCTCGGCTCAGGTAAGTGGAGATTACGGGCGCAGTTTTCAATACGGGTGAGTCTTGCAAAAGTTGTGCCTTGCGCCAACCTGCAGGACAGCCCGGGCCGACAACAAGCCAAATCCATGCTTGTTGTCGGTCAAATCCAAGAGCTTCTGTCCCCAAAAGGACATAGGCTGCTGGATTTCGAATCCGAAAAGGAGGTGGCAGATGGACGCCATCGTTCTTCCTGGCGGGCTAAAGGGTATCCTTGCCCGTTTCCGTCTCCACCTTTTCATCAAGAAGGCGGAGCGGAAGAACTCACCGGACCTTCTCGCCGAGAAGGATATGGTGAGACAGCTTCTTGAGAAGGGCAGGGTTGACGAGTCTTTCATCGGAGAGGCACTAGATACGCGCCGGGCTTTCTTTGCAGTTCGCAAGATGCTCAGCCAACGGCCAAGTTGAGGTACATCCCCAGCTTGGCCGAACCCCGGAGCTTCTGTCAAAGGGACGGAGGCCGCGGGGTTCGCAAATTCGCGATCCTAAGAGAAAGGAGCCAGAGCCATGAATTTGGGAATCGTTATGCTATGGTTCATTGTCTTTCTGACCATCTTCCTTGAAGGAAACCCTCAACCGGCGACCATGATCTCACCCCAAGCGGAAATAGCTTGGCGGTGGGCGGAAATCGCGACGGCGATCGGAGGGGGGATCGTTGGTTTGATCTTTACAGTCAAGATCATTCGCAACAACTGAAGGGAGGTGATCCAACTCTCCCGGTCATCGCTTTCCGGGTCACCCAAAAGCGGAATGGTAAATCTGATGAGGCGTAAACCGGCATAATCCCCGGGTTACGCCTCCTCTCCCAAGCCCATCAAGGTTGGTGAGCTTAGGAGAGTTAGTCACACCGAGTGATTAACCTAAGGAGGAGAATAATGGCTGACTACGATTTGCGAAGAAAAGAGAAGCTCGCGTTTCGCAAGTTGCTTCTGGCGGTCGCGATTGTTGCGGTTGCCACCATCGTCGTTGTTATGATCGGCATGGGGTAGAAAGGTGTCGACGAGCCGTGGGGCAGCCCCGGGGGAAAAGTAACCTAGCAAACTCCCCTAAAAGGCTGTGGGCTAATGACCCAACGCGCGGTTCGGACGCGGGTTCGATTCCCGCCTACTCCACCTAGCGATCCGGTCGCACGAGACTCTACGGAGTCACGGGTAACACCCGTGCGGCGAAATAAGGAAGGAAGCAGGATGCCGAACGCTTGCGTGGGCCTGTTTTCCAAGTTGGGTTCGAGTCCCAACCGGATTGCATTATTCACAACGGGGAAAGGAGGTTTCCATGTTTCCCCTGGGTGGTTCGCCGCTTGCTGCGGCATTGTGGGGAGTGGCTTCGGTGGCTTTCGCGCTTTATGTTTGGGCGACGATGGTCAGCCGGCGAGACGCGTTCGGCTTCAGCGGATACTACTACCGCATGGCCGTCCACGCCCTGATCGGCGCCGGAGTTCTCGTCGGATTGCTGATTTTCGTCTTCAGCTTCCCGATGGGAACCGCGACGGGAGCGGACGCTTCGATTAGTGCCGCATCCCAGCTGATGCCATGACCCAGTTTCAAAAGAGAGAGTAGAAGGTTCGATTCCTTCCAGGCCGAGACCCAAAAACTTCCAAGGCGGGAGTTGAGGGTCGGGTTAACTCGGTACCTGTAAAGGAGGCTTGGTCGCGATCGTCGGCGACTACTCTCTCCTCTCCCAAGCCCATCAGAGTTTGGTGGGTTTAGGAGAGATTTAGGAGGCAGCGACCTGCCTTGATCGGTAGGGATCAAGGCAGATCGGTGCTTACGCACTAAATCTTAGGAAGGAGGGGACAATGCCCCCCTACGATTTCGTCTGTGAAGATTGCGGCCGACCTGTCGATGGGAATATCGATGGGCGTTGCGCAGCCTGCCGTGAGGAAGGGGAGTTCACTACCTTTCCCCGGCCCAACCGGCCTCTACGATGCCCTTTTGGTCTGGTCGCGGATCAACAGCGTTCCGGTTTCAGAGCTTATGCCGGATCTGTGACATGACCATCAGCGCATCTTTGAGACCGATGCCGGACGTCGCTTTTGAGGTTTGCCTCGATTGCGGCTGGCCGGTTGATCCAGGGACTCTTGATGATAACTGGCGCTGCCCTCGCTGTGCCGACATCGTCAGAGTCTTCGGGGAAGAAACCATTCTCGAGGAGGATTGTTCGTAAGGCAGGCGCTTTGGCCAAAAGCCATTAACGCCTGCCCTCTCCTAAACTCGTTTCGGCAGAAGCGGGTTTGGGAGAGGGTCCGGAATACCGGTTAAATTTCAAAGCCCTTGCTGCTTCGGGAGGTTTCGATGGTCCCGTTGCGCGATGTTCGCATGGTCGCAATCCAGTTCAGCTTTTCGAATCGCGAGGTTGTACCCGCCGTGATTCGCCAGCGGAATCGGGAAACGCCTTTTGAGAACGTAGCCCGCCATCTCCGTACGGCTGGGGAGCGGGTGATCGAGCCGACCGAGAACGTCTACCTCAAGGAGTTCCTCACCGAACTCGAGGCGGCCGGGTTTGAGCTGGTGGATGCGTTCTACCAGTGCCGGCCCAAAGGCGAAAATCTCGACCGGACCTACTACATGGCCCGTTTCCTCTTCGCCCGTCGGGAATTAGCGGTGCCCTCGGCGGAGTTTGCTCTGGTGCGAGATTCAATCCGCACCGAGCTTCAGGAGATGCTCCACACCGCTTTTTGGCGGGTTCGCGCGTTCCTCAACCCGTTCTACCAGAACGGGAAAGAGGTCGCCGAGCGGTCCTTGAGCATCAATCTCGAGTACCGCGTCCCGCTCTTTCTGCCCGACGGCCAGCTGAAAACGGCTCGGCGGAAGGAAAACGGCAAAAAGGTCGGAGATCCCCAACCGCTTCGGCCCGACTTTCGGCTCGCGGTGGTGGGGGATACGGTTCAGCTTCTCTCTTGAGACCAAGGTTAACTCGACTCCGGTTGAGTTAACCTCTCTCCTAAACTCGTTTCGGCAGAAGCGGGTTTGGGAGAGGGGGTGGCCGCAAGGCCAAATCTAATCTCCCTCGGGAGCCGCGGCTCAACAGTGGCCAATTACGGCCGAGCCGCCAAGGAGTAAAATCCGTGAAAAGCTCTCCAATAATTTCGCTACCTTGAGTAGCGAGGCAACCGGGGAAGAATACGGCGAAGGGCACCCCATCGCGACAAAAAGCGAGCCCACCCGTCCCGGATGGCTGCCGATCACTAACTTCTCGTGGGCGGATTTCTTAGCTTCGCTAAGGAATCCGCCCTAATCTTTTTACCCTTGTTCCTAATACCCGATATCCTGTATTATTTCTCCTGATAACGGACACTCTGATGACCCATCAAGAAATCCGCCAAAAATTCCTGGATTATTTTTCTTCCCACGACCACACCGTGGTTGCGTCGTCCTCTTTGGTCCCATCCTCAATTGACGAATCTGTCCTTTTGACGACCGCCGGAATGCAGCAGTTCAAGCCGTATTTGATGGGGGAAGCGGATGCATTGGAGGCCTTCGGCAACATTCGTTTGGCCTCAATTCAAAAATGCTTTCGGACCTCCGACGTTGAGGAAGTAGGGGATGAGAGCCATCACACTTTCTTTGAAATGCTGGGGAACTTTTCGGTCGGAGACTACTTTAAAGACGTGGCGATTCCGCTGGCCTGGAATTTTCTGACGCAAGAGTTGAAACTGGATCCGAAGCGGATGTTCGTTTCGATTTTCGCCGGGGAGCCTGGAATTCCGAAAGACAAAGAAGCGACTGAAATCTGGAAGCGGGAGGTTCCGGGAATCGAGATTCGAGAGCAAGGGCGAGAGGACAATTTCTGGGGCCCTCCCGGGGGAAAGACGGGACCTTGCGGACCATGTTCGGAGATCTACTATGTTTTGGACAGTGGGAAGGAGATTGAGCTTTGGAATCTGGTTTTTATGGAATATTTAAAGGACGAAGAAGGAAATTTTACTAAGCTCAAACAGCAAAATATTGATACCGGGATGGGTTTGGAGCGATTGGTTTTGATTCTGCAAAAGAAAGATAACGTCTTCGAAACCGACCTTTTCTCTCCTTTGTTGGAAACGCTTCATCAACTTACGCACTTGGTTGAACACAAGAACGACTTAAAACCCGAACAGCTTCGTTCTCTTCGCATCATTGCCGACCACGTCCGAGGAGGGGTTTTTCTCGTGGGAGACGGGGTTACCCCTCTCAACGTTGGGAGAGGTTATGTGCTGAGGCGGGTTCTGCGGCGGGCGATTCTCCACGGCCGGCTTTTGGGAATTGAGGGTTACTTTTTGCTGGAACCGGTGCGCAAAGTGATTGAGATGTACGGAGAGATTTATCCGGAGTTGGCCGCGCGCGAGAAGGAGATTCAGGCGGTGATCGAGGAAGAGGAGCAGAAGTTTTCCCGCTCGCTTTCCCAAGGCCTTAAGGTAATGGAGAAGATGGGTAAAAAAGTGGATGCGTTTGTGCTCTACGACACCTACGGTTTTCCGTTGGAGTTAACCCAAGAGCTCGCCAAATCTCAAGGATTAAAGATCGATGAAGCCGATTTCGAAAAGAAGCTGGAAGAGCAAAAGGAACGGGCGCGCTCGGCGGCCAAGAAGCGGGAAGGCGAAGCTGAGCAGATCGCTCCCCAGCACACCGCCGCCCATCTTCTCAACGCCGCCCTGCGAACCGTTTTGGGGCCCCAGGTTCACCAGGCCGGCCAGCATCTGGAGGTCGACAAGTTCCGGCACGACTTCACTTTTGACCGCAAACTTGACGATGCGGATCTCAAAAAAATCGAGAGTTTAGTAAACGAGAAGATCCGGGAAAATCTCCCGGTGAAGAGGGTAGTCACTACTTTTGAAGAAGCCAAAAAGCTCGGGGCTGAGGCCCAATTTTCCGAGAAGTACGCCCAAGTCAAAGAGATCTCTCTTTACCACGTCGGCGACGACCCCAAGAGCGCCTTCTCTAAAGAACTCTGCGGCGGCCCGCATGTCGCCCACACCAGCCAACTGGGCCGTTTTGAGATAATCAAGGAGGAATCGGCCGGGAGCGGGGTGCGCCGGATCTATGGGCGCGCAGTTCCATTTGCGAGTGAAACATGAAATTTAGTCTGCCTTTCGGAAAAAAAGAAGAGTTTCCTGATCAATTTTTTGTCCTCGACCCGGGCGGCAAGGATTTAAAAGTTTTTGTGCTTAACCGCGCGGACGGCAATATCGCACCGCTTGGTTCCCGCAAGATCGGCCGCGTCGGCGTGCCGGAAGATGACGCCTTCAATTTCAATGAAGCGGTTGGCCAACTCCGCCAGGATTTTCCCGATGCGGACCCGCTGTTGGTAGTCGGGGTCTCCGGTCCGTACACTCTGGCTTTCACCACGGTGGTTCGGAGCAGTACCAGCCGGGACGTACAGGATTTGGTTTCCCACGCTCGACAGGAGGCCCAGCGTTCCGCCGAGGAGGAGCTTCGGATCGGGTTGGGGGAGCCGCGGTTGAAAGTTTCCGAGGTTGAAGCCGAAATCCTGGAAGTAAAGGAAGCCGATAAGCTGGAAGTTTTCTTGTTTACCTCTTTCGCATCCGAGCCGTATCTAATGGAACTTTCCCAGCTCGTGAAGTCCTCCGGACTAAAGCTTTGGGGGTTTAGTTCCCTTCCCTTTAATCTGGTGACCGAACTTTCTCTGGCACTCTCTTCTTCGGATACGGAGGAAGAGCTGAACGCGCTGATCTTTGATGTCGGCGGTTCAAAAACGGAGATCAGCTTGATATTTGGCGGAGAGCTGATGGAAACCAAAAGTTTCTGGTGGGACTTCAAGGAAAACGGCAACCCGACGGCTTTTTTGGACCTGTGGCTGGAGGCCCTTTCCACCGCGTTGTCCTCTTTTGAGGGGGTAGAGACTTTCCCGCCCAAGATATACCTGACGGGCGGGGCGGCGGTTTTTCCGGGACTCGCCGAGGTAGTGACTTCTTACCCGTGGTCGCGTGACCATCATTTTGAAATTGCGCCGGACATTGTTCCTCTTGAAGAAGAACGGCTATCCACCTCCTTGGGGCAAGTGGCGTTGCGCCTGCGCCGGGAAACCGGAAAACCGGAACCGGATTCGGAAGAACCCGGGAAAGAGACCGATCTTGAGGAGGGGGAGAAATAAAAAATGGACGGCCGCCTCTAGCGACCTAGCATTTTCGAAAGACAAAAATGAAACACTTTTTTGACCTGATGGAAAAAATTTTGGGAGCCGAGAACGGGGAGGTTACGCTTGAGATTCCCGAAGGAAATTTTAATCTTCTGATGCTTCAGGCCCTGCGGGATAAAGGCCGGCGGGAAAATAAGACGATCCGTTTTATATCGACCGGCCCGAGGAGTAAAAGGTTGATCGGTTCTCTAGAGAAGGGAGCGGGGTTGCCGGAGATTGAAAGGGAGGAAAAGGAAGCTGCCAAGGTTCCGCGATCTCGCGGCTTGGTCCGCAAACTGGTGGTACCTTTCGCTTTTTTGATCGGTATCTTGATAGTTTTGGGAGCGGCCGCCTTCGGCGCGCTCTACTACCTTCCTAAAGCGGAAATAATTTTGACTCTCTCCCCAATCCCGCTAGTTAAAGAAATCACGGTCACGGTTGATACCGCCGCGACCGAAATGGACGCGGCCACCGGAACGGTACCGGGAACTTCGCAGGTAGTGGAGGAGAACGGGACCAAATCTACTCCGGCAACCGGAACGGCGATCGTGGGGGAGAAAGCGAAAGGGACAATTGCTTTCACAAGTACCTTGAACCAGCATTGTAGCGCTGGAGCCAGATTAAAAGAGGATTCGAGCAGTTTAGTGTTTACTCTGGATGCCGCAACTGATTTTGCCATTCTTGTTCCACAAGACAAGGCCGTTACAGCAGAGAAGATTGGTACGGCGTACAATATCACTTCTGGCAAAACATTCCATTTTTTGAGTGGCTGCGACAGTATAGGTTCGATTGCCGGGCAGAATTCGGATGCTTTCACCGGTGGAACTTCGGAAGAAGTCACCATCGCTACCGTCGCTGACCAATCCAAACTGTTGACGGACCTTCAGAAAGAATTGGTTTCTAAAGCCAAGGAAACGATTCAAAGCCAGAGCGGAATTGATGAGGTATTAATAGACAAGGTGATCAAGACTACGATCGTGGAAAAGACCTATTCGCACGCGGTGGGGGAGCAGGCCGAGCAGGTGACGCTCACGTTGAAGATCAAGTTGACCACGATCACCTATAAAGGCACCGATATCCAGAATCTAATCTCCCAGTCACTTTCGAGTTTGATTCCGAGCGGTTACACGCTCTTTCCCGGCGAGGTTGAAATCGAGCCTCTCGATCCCGTTCTGAAAGGGAGTAAGCTCACTTTCAAAGCGAAGGTCTCCGCCCAGGTAATTCAGGAGATCGACGAAGAAAAGATCAAAAACGATTTGGCGGGAAGGAATGCTCGTTCGGCCCAGGATTATTTAAACTCCTTGAGCGATGTGAACGCTTACGAATTGGTGCTTTGGCCAAATCTGCCGGAGAGTTTGCAGCGGATTCCGAAAACCATAAAGAGGATTACAATCACGTTGGTAACCGAAGAGTGAAATTAAGTTGAGGGCGTTATTGAGTTACTAAAAAGACCTCATCCCCGTCGCGGACTTTTTGATCGATCTCCACCCCGACCTCGTCGCCTTTCTTGCCCTCTTCCACATTCTTGTGATCGACTTGCATCGAGGTTATTTCCTGAGTAAAGTCGGTGGTTGCCCCCTTGACGTGAACTTTGTCGCCGCGTTTGAGGGTGCCGGCCAGCTTAAAGATCCCCGCCGGGATGTGTCCAAAATAGTGGGTTACTTCGCCGATTTTTTCTTCCAATTAATTCACCCCCCTTCAGCTCCAAGATAGCAAATTCGAAATCCTAAATCCTAAATCCAAAACTTTCGCCTCTAACTACTTGCTACCAGCTACTTCGCCTTGCGAATTACAACCGAGCGTAGCGAGGGCAGTACTGGCTGCTGACTTAGAACGGTAGATCGGTGGTCTCGGTTTCGCCTCTGCTCTGGCGGAGTTCAGCGATGTATTCGTTGGCTTTGTCCTTGGCAGGGCAGAATTCGACGTAAGGGCACCAGTAGCAGCGTTTTCCGGGACGCGGGGCGAACTCTTCGTCGGCCTTGATCCGGGAGATCATTTCTACAATCCGTTGACGAGTTTTTGCTTCGGTTTCTTCCGTTACGGGGAAGGTCTTGAAGTTTCCCGTCTCCAAATAGAGATAGCTGGCTTTATGAATTGGCTTGCCGAGCGCTTGCCGAGAGAGAATGGCGTAGGCCGAAAGTTGAAGATCATCGTGAGATTCGCTTCGGCTGGTTTTATAGTCGATCAAGTGATAGCCATCTTCTTCCCGGTCAATTCGGTCGATCTTTCCTTGAAGGATTATCCCAGGTTCAAAAGGAAACATCAGCAAATTCTCTTTAATGAACTCCCCTTCGTTTTCGGTTTGGGGAAGGTAGGTGATTTCCGGATTAAGATTTTGAGTTTGGGCAAAACGCTTTAGCAGCTTGAGAGCCCGTTCATAATGTTTCCGCTCATCTTCGATCTGAGGAAAACCGCGTTCCTTGCCGCGCGGACCCGCCCAAGTTTCTTTGAGGATTTCGATCAAGCGCGGTTCGGTCCTTTCGGCGGAGACAAGGTGGAAAAAGTCGTTAAGAACACGATGGATCACATCCCCAAAGACGAGATCCTTGCTCCGTCCATCCTCGACCAAAATCTGCTTTAGTTTGGGCTTGTTGCGAAAATCGCTGGTATAGGCGTCCAGGTACTCAAAGTAGTATTGTTTGGCGCATTCCACATCGTAGAGGTGCAAAGAATACGGCGAAAATTTGTCGCGGGTTTTCATTTTTGTTTCCTAAAAAATGCTAGGTCGTTTCTTCGGCCGTCCATTTTTGTTTCCTAAAAAATGCTAGGTCGTTTCTTCGGCCGTCCATCTTCTTATCTAATGGGACCTTGTAGCAGTTTAACTGTTTTTGGAACTATATCTTTGATCGGTCCGCGGTAATCGAATACTGCCGAATTTGAGTGTCCGCCCCCGCCCCATTTTTCCGCAATTTTGGAAATATCCAGATTTCCGATCGAGCGCAGGTTAACCCGTATTTGGCGGGGCTTAGATTCGGTGAAAAGGGCAGCCGCTCTTACGTCTTTAATTGAAAGGAGCAAATTACTTACGGCAAAACCTCTTATTCCGGCAAACTCACTTTGCGAATAATTGATTGTTTTAAGCTGGCTATAGGGAACTTGAGAATAAGCCACGTTTTTTCTAATCCTGGCATTGGCGAGAATTAACGCCCAAAGCTTTATCGCTTTCGGAGACCAAGAGCGGAAGGAATTTTCGGCCACTGCATCTCGATTAGCTCCCCCCCGAATAAGTTCGCTTGCCTTTTCCAAAGAATCTGCCGTTGTGGAAGGATAGAGGAAACCCCCGGTGTCGGTATAAATTCCTGTCAGAAGACAATCAGCAACCTCGGGCGGAATCGGCATTTTCCAGGCTCGCGCCAAATCGTAAATGATCTCGGCAGTGGCGGAAGCTTTTGGAATTACATAGTTTAAATCCCCATAATTGCGGTTGCTTTTATGATGGTCAACATTTACGAGGATAGTTTGAGCGGGAAAGTTTAACTTTCCGGCGCTGGAAATTAGGTTAGGAGAACTGATATCGGGGAGAAAAACCAGGTCAAAATTTTCCAGCGGGAGGTTTTCTGGATCAACGATTTTGATTCTTTTTGCCGCCGGAAGGAACAGCAAGACTTCGGGTAGAGGATCCGCGCTTGCGACGACGACTTTCTTGCCCATGTTTCTGAAAAGATGGTAACTAGCCAGCGCTGAACCGATCGAATCACCATCCGGTCTCAAGTGGAGTGGTATCAAGATGCGTTTGCTTTCTTTGAGCGTTCGCAGAATGTTCCTGGGAGAGTCCACAATCCCTATCCTAGCATACCCCTTGCCCTTGACCTATAGTCGATTTGGTGTTAGGATAAAGCAATCAACTTGACACCGGTGTGTACAATTGGAGCGTTAGCGAGAATTGCTAGCTCGCTGGAGAGCGCCCAGTTAGCACTGGTTGAGAAAGGAGATAAGATGTGGCTCACGAGAGAAACCTTACCGAGAAGGCGATAATTCTCGCGTTGGCATTTCGAGCAGGGTTGGCCAGCCGAGAGGGTAACTCTTTTGCCGTCGAGCCGGCCACGTTGGAGAGCGATCTCTTTCGTGGGTTTGATTTTTTCCTGCGGCGAAACAAGCGCTTCCTTCGAGTAGATGGTACCTCCAGTCGGAGGTTCAAGGGCCAGAAGATCGCCCGAACCGTAAAGTTCGCCAGAAATAGACGCTCTTTTGTCTTCATCCTGAAGGGCGATTGGCAGACCGCCGCTTTCGACGTGACCGGGACCGGAAAGGCCCACGAGGAGTGTTTTAATTCTTCTTACTCTCGCATTCAGGACGGAAAAACGATTGCGTTTGAAGAAGCTTGCCCCAAGCACGGAAACCGCTGCGAGCTTGCTCGCCAGCTGTTCAGGTTTAGCGAGGTGCTTAATCGGCAATTCGCTAACCACCGCCGCAAGGATGGGCGTCCAGGCGAAGCCGCAGAATTTAATATGACAGT
The DNA here is from genome assembly GCA_001772805.1 of candidate division WWE3 bacterium RBG_19FT_COMBO_53_11. GTDB lineage: Bacteria > Patescibacteriota > WWE3 > 9FT-COMBO-53-11 > 9FT-COMBO-53-11 > 9FT-COMBO-53-11. The sequence continues at coordinate 35,432 of MEUW01000021.1, read as the reverse complement.
GACCAAGCCTCCGTTCTAACCCAACGGAGGCTTTTTCTTTTGTTTAACAAAAGAAAAATTAGCCGCTTTTAGCAGCTTGCTTCTTATCCGCTATCATAGTTGTATGAATATTCTGGGAGTGGACTGGGGTGAAAAAAGAATCGGCATCGCAATCGCGCGGGGAAATCTGGCGGAGCCTCTAGGAGTGGTGGGTTCACTGGAGGAGTTGATTGAACTCGTCCGAGCCGAAAAGATTGAGAAGATTGTCTTAGGCCTGCCGGAAGGGAAAAATGAAGCGCGCGTGCGGAAGTTTGGAAAGGAGTTGGGGGAGAATCTAGGAGTACCGGTCGTTTTGAAGAGTGAAATTTTGACTTCGCAAATGGCGCTGGAGAAAGCCATTGGATCAGGAGTGCCCCGGAAAAAACGCCGGGATCTTGACGCCCCCGCCGCTGCCCTGCTTCTCCAAGAATATCTAGACGAATATCCGATAGTATGATAGAATTTGAGCTAACTTAAAACCAAATCTTCAGAGAAAGGAGCAGAGTGATGAAGCCCAAATTGTGGCACTACCTTGCCGCAGTCGGATTGCTGGTCCTGTTGGGGGTGGTGATCTGGTATTTGCTTCCCCAGGCGTCGACGCCTTCTTACCCCGTATTTTCTCAGGATGCTTCCGATTTTTCGCCCAGTTCCGGTAACCCTCCGCCTGTTTCCAGTGTGGGAGGGCGCGCTGGGGCTTTAGCCAACCCTTCGGGAGGCTACGCCTTCTCGGATCTGGTGGTACAGCTCAAGGCCGGAGAGGTTGTTTCAATCACGATCAACGGCCAGAGCGTCACCGTCAAAACGGTCGATCAGCGAACCCATCGGGTGAACTGGCCCTCCGGGGACATCATCGAAACCCTGCGGTCTTTCGGCGTGACCGAGAGTCAGCTGGCGGCAGTCAAGGTGGACTACGTAACGCCTATACCGCCCTGGGTCTGGTCGCTGGCGATCGGGCTTGTGATGATGCTCATTATTTTTCTCCTTCTTTCTCGCCGATCGTCGGGAGCGGGAGGGGGAGGACCACCCTTCGGACAAATGGGTCCGACGGCCAGCCGCGCCAAGCTGGTTAAGCCCGACCAGTCGAAAAAAGTAACCTTCGCCGACGTGGCGGGCCTCGAGGAATCCAAGCAAGAGCTGATGGAAGTGGTGGATTTCCTCAAGGATCCCCAGAGGTTCATGGCGCTCGGGGCGCGCATTCCCAAGGGAGTGCTCCTGTTTGGACATCCCGGGTGCGGCAAGACCCTGATGGCCCGGGCGGTCGCGGGAGAGGCGGGGGTGCCGTTTTTCTCGATCGCCGGTTCCCAGTTCGTGGAAGTCTTTGTGGGAGTCGGAGCCGGACGCGTGCGCGATCTTTTCGATCAGGCCAAGAAGAATGCTCCCTGCATCGTTTTCGTGGACGAACTCGATGCGGTGGGCAGCCAACGCGGTCCATCGTTCGGTGGTCAGCAAGAGCACAACCAGACCCTGAACGAGTTATTGACGCAGATGGACGGCTTTGACCAGAACACCAATATCGTGGTCATCGCCGCCACCAATCGGATCGAGATCCTCGATCCGGCGCTGTTGCGATCCGGGCGGTTTGATCGCCGGGTGGCAGTCGATCCTCCCGACGTGAGAGCGCGGGAACAGATCTTCGGCGTGCATCTTCACGGTAAGCCCCTGACAGGAGATGTGAATGTCCAGATCCTGGCGCGGCTTACCTCGGGTTTCACCGGCGCGGACATTGAGAACACCGTGAACGAAGCCGCGATCTTGGCAGTACGCCGCGGTCGGAAAGACATCAGTATGGCCGAGTTCAAGGAAGCGGTCGAGAAAGTCGTCGCCGGTCCCGAGCGCAAGTCGCGGGTGATCTCGGTGGTCGAGAAGAATGTGATAGCCTACCACGAAGCCGGCCACGCGATCGCAATGCACTTTACTTTGGGATCCGATCTGGTCGGGAAGATCTCGATTGTCTCTCGCGGGATGGGGCTAGGCTACACCTGGCCACTTCCCGAAGATGATCGCAACTTGCTCACGCGCGAGTACATCCTCGCCCAGCTCGTCGGTCTGTTTGGAGGACGGGCGGCGGAAGAGCTGGTCTTCGGTGAGGAAAAGATTACCACCGGGGCCAGCAACGATCTCCAACGGGCGACCGACTACGCCCGGCGGATGGTGATCGAGTGGGGGATGAGTAAGGTTGGCCTGCGCAGTCTTTCGCCTCTCCCCGGCTCATCGAGTTGGGAGGAGCGGATGCGCGGAGAGAAGTCCTACTCCGAAGACTTCGCCCGGCGCGTGGACGAAGAGATCACCCGCATCCTGGCGGAGGCCTACGAGAAGGCCAAAGGGATTCTGGATGAACACCGCGAAGAGCTCAAGCGGGTAGTCGACAAGCTCCTCGAGGTTGAAACGCTCGAACGCGAGGAGTTCTTGAAGCTTCTCTCGTAAGGACAACAGGCCTGATCTAACCAATCAGGCCTTTTTTGTTTTATACTTCTTATTAATGATTTCTCCTTGGGAAGAAATTTTGCGGCTGGGGGGCGCGCTCTTAATCGGTTTTTTGATCGGGTTAGAAAGAGAAATTAGCAAGAAACCGGCCGGGCTAAGGACCCACATGCTTATCTCATTAGCCTCGGCTCTCTTTACAATGCTTTCTTTTAGTTCAGCGTTTGGCGACGGTGTTGCCGATCCGACTAGGATTGCTTCCCAAATTCTAACTGGCATGGGTTTCGTGGGGGCCGGCGTAATTATTTCGGCGGGAGGACACGTGAAAGGCGTAACCACCGCTGCCTCTCTTTGGATCACCGCGGCGATGGGAATGGCAATGGGTTTGGGGGAATACGTTCTGGCTTTTGTCACGATTGGGTTAACCTTGTTAACTCTTCTCCTGTTTAGATCTATCGAGAGCGCAATCGGGCAGAAGGAGTAAGGTGGTGCGAGTCGAACGATCCGCCGGCGCCGTCGTTTTCCGAATCACAGCAGATAATCAAGCAGTTTTCCTTCTGTTGCAGAAGCCGTCCGGAAAGTGGGATTTTCCGAAAGGAAACATTGAGAAAGGTGAGCCAACCCTGCAAACGGTGGGGCGGGAGATTGCGGAGGAGACGGGGATTGTGAAGATTGAGATTCTTCCCGATTTTAAGGAAACGATTAAGGTTTTCTACCGTATTGAAGGTGAGTTTGTGAGGAAATGGATTGCTTTTTTCTTGGCGAAGACTTCTCAGAAAAAGATTCGGATTTCCTTTGAACACCAAGATTTTGCTTGGATGCCGTTTGAGCAAGCCGTGAAGGCCGTAAGCTATCCGCAAAGCCGCCGAATTTTGCGCCGCGTGCGCAGTTATCTTAAACTTAGGGGACATGCGGTTTAAGATTTTGTTGGTTCTTTTGGGATTAGTTATCTTGGCTTTGGGGGCGGGGGCCTTTGTTCTTTGGCAATTTAACCGGCCGATTGCGGACTCCGGCAAAGTTGGGGTTTTGATCTCCTCCGGCGAATCCGTTCAGGAAATTGGGGAGAAGCTTCAGGAATCCGGAGTAATGAATTCGTTCCTTTTTGTTTCCTACGTTCGTTTCAATAATCTCACTTCCAAAATTCAGGCGGGAAAGTATGAGATCCCGCTCACTCTGACCCCCGTTCAAGTGGTGGAGTTGTTGCAGCACGGGACCTTCGATGTCCGCCTTACTTTCTTGGATGGATGGCGAAGAGAGGAGTATCTGCGCTACGCGTTAGTAAACTTAGCCGTGGATGACGAAGCTTTTTCGACACAGTTCCTAGTCGAGACCAAAGGTTTGGAGGGATATCTCTTCCCGGATACGTACGTTGTTCCGATCGATATTGATGCCCAGAGTTTGGCGGCGCTCCTCAATCAAAATTTTGAAAAGAGGTACGAGGAAAAAATATTGCCGTTGCAGTCCAAAAGCGGCTTGACTAAGAATCAGATCGTGATTCTGGCTTCTCTTTTGGAGCGGGAGAGCGTCGGCGATGCGGAAGAACTTGAAACGATCGCCGGGATCCTAATCAAGCGCTGGAAATCCGGATGGTACCTGGGAGTGGACGCGACGGTCCAATACGCGCTCGGGTATCAAGAGGCAACAAAATCGTGGTGGAAGGAAACCCCCACTGCTGCTGATATTAAGGTTGTTTCTCCCTACAATACCTATCTGTACACCGGTTTGCCGCCGGGCCCGATCGCTAATCCTGGGTTAGATACGCTCTTGGCGACTGTGGATTACCGTGAGTCTCCCTACTGGTTTTATCTCCACTGCAAGAATGGCCAAATCCGATACTCCAAAACCTCAGGGGAGCACAGCGCTAACAGGTCCTGCCTGAAATAAGGCTCTTGACTTTAAGGTTGGGACTTGTTAAATTACCCACGTTAAGTGAATAGTTTTTCCGATGAGCGCGTAGGCGTTTTGTGTTTGTGCGCTTTGCTTTTCTTTTTAGATTGATGACAAGAGAGTGGCTTGGGAAAAACGCAGAAGCCTTGCCCCTTTCGGATCTCTCAGCGGTCCAGAAAGAGTCATTTGATCAGCTCCTCAAAGAGGGGATTTTGGAAGTTTTGGAGGAAATCAACCCGATTCAGGACTACACCGGCCGCGGTTGGGAATTGAGTTTTACTAAGCCCCGCTACGGCAAACCCCGCATCACTAAAGAGGAAGCGATGAAGAAAGGTTTGACCTTCTCATTCCCTTGGTATCTGACCGCAGAATTGAAAGAGGTAAAGAGCGGCAAAACTGTTTCCCAGGAGATCTACATGGGAGAAATTCCTCAAATGACGGAGGGAGGAACTTTTATTGTGGCGGGAATCGAACGCGCCGTGGTAAACCAGCTGCTTCGCTCGGAAGGGATATATTTCTCGCAGGAAACCGATCCCACGACCGGAGTTTTGCTCTCTTCCGCGCGGATCCTGCCTAAGAATGGAGCTTGGTTGGAGTTCAACACCGCCCGCCGCAATTACCTCACCGTCAAAGTCAGCAACTACCACAAAATGTCCGCTACGACTCTCCTTCGAGCTTTCGGTCTGACCCGCGACGACGACATCCGGGCCGCTTTTGCCGATGTAGACACCGATCCCAATCGCGCTTTCATTGAGGAAACTCTCAAAAAAGATCCCACCAAGTCCTACGAAGAAGCCGTGACTGAAATCTTTACCAAAGTCCGGCCGGGGGAGCCGGCTCTGCTCGATACCGCCAAACTGACCTTCGAGCGCATTTTCCTTGATCCGCGCCGCTACGACCTGGGTAAAGCCGGACGCTTCAAGTTGAATGAGATCCTGGGGTTGAATCTGTCCTTAGACGAACGGCGAAATCGTCTGCTTACCCGCGAAGACTTGGTGTCGGCTCTGAAAATGTTAATCGAGCTCAACCATGGAGTCGGGGAGCCCAGCGATATTGATCACTTGGGGAACCGGCGGGTCAGAACCGTAGGAGAGTTAATTCAGGGTCAGCTTAGGATCGGGTTCATCCAGCTGGA
>MEUW01000021.1:3847-29957 GCA_001772805.1 candidate division WWE3 bacterium RBG_19FT_COMBO_53_11 | reverse complement strand
AGCGCATGAGCTTGCAGGCGCGCAACCAGTTGCCCAAGCCCTTGACAATTATTTCGACCCGCCCCGTGGAAGCCCGGCTCCATTCTTTCTTTGCTTCTTCCCAGCTCTCGCAATATCACGAACAGGTCAACCCGCTGTCGGGGTTGGAGCACCTGCGCCGCCTTTCGGTCAAGGGTCCGGGAGGGCTGACCGCCGAAAGGGCCAGCTTCTCGGTTCGGGACGCCCATTACACCCACTACGGACGGATTTGTCCGGTTAAGACTCCGGAAGGAACTTCGATCGGATTGACAACTCACTTGGCGCTTTACGCGCGGATTAACCCGCTAGGTTTTCTAGAAACTCCTTATAGAAAAATTAAGAAAACTACCGGCAAGCCGGTGGTCACAAAAGAGATTGTCTACCTTACCTCTTCCCAAGAGGATCAATATGTCGTCGCGGACGCCTCGATCCGATTGGATCGGAGCGGGCGGATCTTGGATGAACGGATCCCGCTGCGGCACAAGAGTGATTTCTTTTTCGGGGCGGCGGAGCAGGCCGACCTCGTAGATGTGACCCCGCGCCAGATTGTTTCGGCCTCGGCCGCCCTCCTTCCGTTCTTGGCGCACGATGATGTGAACCGCGCTCTGATGGCTTCCAATATGGTGGGCCAGGCGGTTCCGTTGGTTAGTCCCGAATCCCCAATTGTCGGGACTGGAATCGAAAGGGATTTGGCGGTCAACTCCGGTCTGACGATTTTGGCCGAGGAAAACGGAAAAGTTTCTTATGTTGATGCCGGGAGGCTGGAGGTTGCTTACCGCGGACACGGAAAGAAGCAATATGAGCTCGCCAAGTTCGTGAAGAGCAACGACGAAACTTGTTACAACCAACAAGTTCGCGTCGAAGCCGGGCAGATTTTTAAGAAGGGTGACGTCTTGATAGATGGTCCGGCGACCGACCAGGGTGAGTTGGCGATTGGACGGAATCTGACCGTCGCCTATATGTATTGGGACGGCTACGGTTACGAGGATGCGATTGTAATTTCCGATCGTCTGCGTCGGGATGATCTTCTTTCCTCAATCCATCTCTCCGAACACAGCATCCAGGTTTTGGAAACGAAGCTGGGTCCGGAGGAGATAACCTGCGACATCCCGAACGTTTCCGAAGATGCCCTGCGCAATTTGGATGAACACGGGATTGCCGCAATCGGTTCCGAAGTTAAAGGAGGCGATATTCTGGTGGGCAAAATTGCTCCGAAAGGTGAGACGGAGCTTTCGGCCGAAGAGCGTTTGCTCCGGGCGATCTTTGGGGAGAAAGCGCGTGAGGTCCGCGATGTTTCGCTTCGAGTTCCCCACGGGGAATGGGGAACGGTGGTGGAAGTGAAGATTTTGAACCGGGGTGAGGCGGAACTTCCCGAGGGGGTCCTGCAAGAAATCTACGTGCGGATAGCCCAGATTCGCAAGATCACGGTCGGAGACAAATTGGCCGGGAGGCACGGAAATAAAGGAGTGATATCGAGGATTGTTCCGGCGGAGGATTTGCCTTATCTCGAGGATGGAACGCCGGTCGATATCATTTTGGCCCCCCACTCGGTTATTAACCGAATGAACTTGGGACAGCTCTTGGAGACCCACTTGGGATGGGCGGGAGCCAATTTGAAAAAGCGCTATGCGGTGCCGGTTTTCGATAAGTTTGAAGAAGCGACACTGGAAGCGGAGCTTCAGAAAGCCGGCCTACCCGTTTCCGGCAAAGTTAAACTTTACGACGGCCGGACCGGCAAGCCTTTCGAGCAGGAAGTGGTCGTTGGCAGTGCCTACATTCTTAAGCTTGAGCACCTGGCGGAAGATAAAATGCACGCTCGTTCGACCGGTCCCTATGCGTTAATCACCCAGCAGCCATTAGGAGGAAAGGCCCAATTTGGTGGCCAGCGCTATGGGGAGATGGAAGTTTGGGCGACCGAAGCCTACGGGGCGGCATATACCTTGCAGGAGATGTTAACCACCAAGTCGGATGACTTGGTCGGACGCTCGGCGGCCTATCGAGCGATCGTGCAGGGTGAGGATATTCCTGAACCCACTCTTCCTGAGTCATTCAAGCTCTTGATTCGTGAGCTCAACGGGGTAGCGCTAAATGTGGAGCCTCTTAAAGCGGGCGGGGAGGTTACTCCTAAGCCGGCATCCGAGGTTCCGGCTCTCCCCGAACCTCCGGTTTCGGAGGAGGCGGAGATTGCCGCCGCCGTCTTCGCCCCTTCCGAAGGCGAAGCTAGCTCCGCCGAAGGCGGGGCGTCCTTTGCTCCCGAATCTAGCGAGGAAGGCGCGGCGGAAGAAGCCGCTATGGGTGAAACGAAGGAAACCACAGGTTTGGAGGAGCCGGTCGGTGAAGGCGGAGCAGAAGGAGAGAAAAAGGAGGTAGAAAATGCCTAGCGGTTTGGAAGCATTTCGCGAATTTGACGCTTTAAGGATTAAGGTCGCCTCGCCCGAGGTCATCAAGAATTGGTCTTACGGAGAAGTGACCAAGCCGGAAACGATCAATTACCGGACTTTCAAGGCCGAAAAAGACGGTTTATTTGACGAACGAATCTTTGGGCCAACCAAAGATTACGAGTGCTACTGCGGAAAATACAAGAAAGCCCGCTTTAAGGGAATTATTTGCGACAAGTGCGGAGTGGAAGTTACCAGCAAGCGTGTCCGCCGGGAAAGAATGGGCCATATCTCCTTGGCTTCTCCGGTGGCTCACATTTGGTTCTTCCGAGGAATTCCCTCACTGATTAGCATTCTTCTAGGTGTCTCTTCCCGAGATGTGGAGGGCGTAATCTACTTCTCCCGCTACTTGGTGACCGAATTTGATCACGGCAAGCGCGGTCCCGCTCTGGAAAAATTCGAGCGCGATTTCGATCAGCAGATTAAGCAAGAACAGGATCCGGCCAACAAAGCTAAAATCCTTGACGCTAAGAGAGAAGGTTTGGAGGTTCTCAAGGGAGTTAAGCTCTTCTCGGTTTTGTCGGAGCGGGAAGTAGAGCTGGCGATGCCTTACCTCAAGGATTTTGCCGAGGCAATGATGGGGGCTGAGGCGATCCGCCGGGCCCTTTCTTTGGTGGATTTGGGTAAGATCTCGGTCCAGCTTCGCAAGGTTGTTCATGAAAGTCGGGGAGAGCGGGGGATTTGGGCTCGCCGCCGGTTACGGATCGTTGAGGGTCTAAAAAACGCGGGAGTAGAGCCGGCTTGGTTCATTCTGACGGTTTTGCCGGTGATCCCGCCTGACTTGCGGCCGATGGTCCAGTTGGAGGGGGGACGGTTTGCCACCTCCGACCTAAATGACCTCTACCGAACCGTGATCAACCGCAACAATCGTTTGCGCCAGCTTTTGGAGCTCGGAGCTCCCGAGATCATCGTCCGCAACGAGAAGCGGATGCTGCAGGAAGCGGTTGACGCTCTGATCGATTCCTCGAAAGCCCGGCGGGGGAAAGTGCGGCGGGGCAAGAAAACCTTGCGGTCTTTTGCCGATCTTCTCTCCGGCAAGCAGGGTCGGTTCCGGCAGAATCTTCTCGGTAAGCGAGTAGATTATTCGGGCCGTTCCGTGATCGTCGTCGGTCCTCATCTGAAGCTCCATCAAGTCGGTATCCCTCGGGAAATGGCTTTAGAGCTCTGGAAGCCCCACGTGCTTCGGGAAACTCTCCTTCGGGGTTACGCCTCTAATCTCCGAAGTGCTAAATCCTATTTGGAGGAGCGTTCCGACGAAGTTTGGGAAATCTTGGAACAGCTGGTAGTGGATCACCCGGTGCTGTTGAACCGGGCCCCCTCTCTGCACCGTCTCTCGGTTTTAGGATTCTACCCGGTGCTGGTAGATGGTTCGGCGATCCAACTGCATCCGGCGGTCTGTTCGGGTTTCAACGCGGACTTCGACGGAGACGCGATGGCGGTTCACCTTCCGATTTCGAAACGAGCAATCGCGGAAGTAAAAGAGTTTATGATCTCAACGAACAATCTTCTCCGTCCCGCGACCGGCGAGCCGATTTCTTTTCCGAGCAAAGAGCAGGCTCTAGGATCCTACTACCTGACTTTCATCCCAGAATCAGAATTGGCACGGAAGGATAGTGAACTTAAAAATTTCGGAAGTGAAGAAGAAGCACTTTTGGCACATTATTTGGGAAAAGTTGGTTTGCGTGAAAGAGTCAGGACTGTAATTAGCGGTGAGTTTATAACAACTTCAATCGGCAGGATAGTTTTTAACCAATCTCTGCCGGACTATTTACGCTTCTACAACGACACGGTCGACCAAAAGTCTATCAAACGGTTTATCGAGGTTGCACTAGAGACTGACACCGAATCGGATGTGGCTAGTCTAATTGACAACATAAAAGAACTTGGTTTCCACTACGCAACTGTTTCCGGCACTTCCATTTCTTCTTTTGATGGAGTTGTTCCGTCAGAAAAGCCTAAGGTTTTAGCCGAAGCCGAAAGTAAGGTATCCGAGATTGACCAAAACTACCGGCGGGGATTAATCACGGACTCTGAGCGTCGTGAGCTTTCGCGGGTGGTTTGGAGTGAAGCAACTAGTATTATGGACGATCTGGCTTGGAATGCTCTCTCGGAGGATAATCCGATAAAAATTATTATAAACTCCGGAGCAGCGCGGGCCACTCGAGATCAGGTTAAACAGATTTCGGGAATGAGAGGACATGTGGTGGACCCTACCGGAAAAGTGGTTGAATTGCCGATCCGCTCTAATTACCGCGAAGGTCTGACTAGTTTTGAATACTTCGTCGGCGCGCGCGGGGCTCGCAAGGGATTGGTGGACACGGCTTTGCGGACGGCCGACGCCGGTTACCTTACCCGCCGTTTGGTGGATGTGGCCCAGGATGTTCTAATTAGGGAGAACGATTGCAAAACTAAGAACTTTGTTCCTCTTAAGAAAGAAGAGGAGACCTTCTTGGTTACTTTTGCCCGCCGCTTAAGCGGTCGGATTGCGGCCGAAGATGTCAAGATTCACGGCAAGGTTCTGGTAAAGAGAAACGCGCTGATTAACGCCCAAGTGGCGGAGACGATCGAGAAGGCGGGAATCACTGAAGTTAATCTCCGTTCCCCACTGACTTGTGAGAGCCTCCACGGAGTTTGTGCAACTTGCTACGGATTGGATCTTGGCCGGAATCGGCCGGTGGAAGTAGGAACTCCGGTGGGATTGATCGCGGCGCAGTCGATCGGAGAGCCGGGGACTCAGTTAACTCTCAAGACAAAACACGCGGGTGGAATTGCGACCAGCAAGGATATCACGCAAGGTTTGCCGAGAATCGAGGAAGTTTTCGAGGCGCGGACGCCAAAATTCGAAGCGCATGTGGCGCCTTACGCCGGCAAAATTTCGGTCTCGGAAGAAGGAGAGGCGCGGCAGCTCTTCCTTACCGGCAAAGAAGGGGCAATGCAGTTTGATGTTCCTATCGGTCGGGGGATTCTCGTAAAGGATGGCGAGAAAGTTGAAGCCGGATATCAGCTTACCGAAGGTTACCTCGACCCGAAGAAGACCTTAGGTGTTCGGGGGATTCTCCCTACCCAAAAATACTTGGTGAATGAAATTCTTAAGGTCTATTCCGGCCAGGGAATTTCGCTGGACGATATCCACTTGGAGGTGATTGTACGGCAGATGTTTAACAAGGTTCGGGTTACCGATCCGGGAGATACCGAATTTATTCCTGAGGAGATTGTGACCAAGGTCCAGTTGGAGCGAGAGAACGATAAGCTTCCCAAGGGATCCAAGCGCTCCACCGGCGAGCCGGTGCTTTTGGGGATTACCCGCTCCTCGCTCAAGACCGACTCTTGGCTTTCGGCCGCCTCTTTCATGGAAACAACCCGAATCTTGACGGAGGCCGCCGCTTCCGGCCGCGTCGATAACTTGGTTGGGTTAAAAGAGAATGTAATTGTGGGACGATTAATCCCGACCGGGGAGCGTTCCCAGTCTAAGAAGCCAAAGAAGGAGGAAAAGAAGGACGCGAGCAAGAGCTCGCTAGTTTCGCCAGCGAAGTAAGATGCCAACAGTTCAACAGCTGATCAAAAAAGGAAGAAAAAAGATCGCCCACAAGACCAAAGTTCCGGCGCTGGCTGAGATTTATTCTTCTCTCCGCCGAAGGAGAAAACCGGCTCCTTCTCCCTTTAAAAGAGCGGTGGTTTTGCAGGTGCGAACCATGACGCCGAAGAAACCCAACTCGGCCCTTCGCAAGGTAGCTCGGGTCCGATTGTCTAACGGGCGAGAAGTAACTTCCTATATTCCCGGAGAAGGCCACAATCTGGCGGAGCACTCGATTGTTTTGGTCCGCGGCGGGAAAGTGAAGGATTTGCCGGGAATAAAATACACGATCGTGCGGGGAGTTTTCGACACGTCCGGAGTAGAAGCGCGGCGGACCAGCCGTTCCATCTACGGTGCGAAAAAGACCGGAGAGGCGAGCCGGCCGCAGCCGGCGACCGCGGCGCCCGAGCCTGTAGCAGCGGGTGGGGGAGGGGAGGAAAATGCCTAGGGGTGGAGCGATTCGCAGGCGTCAATTAGAGTTGGATTATCGTTTTGGTTCCACGGTGGTGGCCAAGTTTATTAATCAAATAATGTTGAGCGGCAGGAAGGAAACTGCCCGGGCGGCTGTTTATGAAGCGATGGCGGAGGCGGCCCAAACTTTGGGAACCGAGCCGCTGTTGGTTTTAACCCAAGCGATGACTAACGTTACCCCTCAACTGGAAGTTCGCTCTCGGCGGGTGGGAGGAGCGACCTATCAAGTTCCTACCCAGGTTCGGACCGAACGGGCTCAAGCTCTCGCGATTCGCTGGATTGTCAATGCCTCCCGCAGCAAAAAGGGTAGTCCATTTGAGAAACGATTGGCCCAAGAGTTGATCTCGGCTTACAACAATGAAGGGGCGGCGGTGAAGAAGAAGGAAGAGATTCATCGCATCGCCGATGCCAATAGAGCGTTTGCTCACTTTCGGTGGTAGAAACCACCGAAAGCTAGGGCGTTTCTTCGCCCGTCCTTCAGATGGTAATTTATTAGAACACCCGGGGAAGAAAGATCGCTAGTCCTACTAAGATGGCAAAAATTGTGGCCAATAATACCATTCCGGCCGAAACATCTTTGGCGATGCGAGCCCGTTCGTGATGGTCTTCTTTGACAAGATTGATGATTTCCTCCAGGGAAGTGTTAATCATCTCGGCCACCAGCACCAAAAAGATCGCGACCAGAATCCCAAACCATTCCCGGGAAGAGATTTGGAAATAGAGACCCAACCCCGTTGCGATCGCCGCAACCGCTAAATGAATCCTCAAATTCTGATGGAAAAAGAGAGTGTGAACCAGTCCGCGCCAAGCGTGACGGAAAGATTTTGCCAAGCGAGGAAAGTTAACCACAAAAGTTATTTTACCTTTTCGCGCAAGCGAAATGACGAGCTAAAGCTCTATTCTCGCTCCGCGAGACGCAACCGAGCAAAAGCGAGGACAGCACCACCCTCTCATTCGGTGGTTTCGTCGGTACCGTTTTCGAGGAGATCGCGGAAGCGTTCTCGGCGCAGTTGGAAGCGCTCAATCGTGCTTTCAAACCGCTTTTTCAGCTTGCTTTTAACTTCTTCCAATCGGTCGGAGGAGAATCTTTCCAGCAGTTTTTGCCGATTGGTTTCATAGTTTTCGATCGCGCGATTGATTGCGTCCTGGGCTTCAGCGGGTACTTGTTCCAAGACTTTTTCCATCACCGTCCGGTGACGATCCATTTGTTCAAGGATTAGCTCCTGAATTTCCTCCCGGCGCTCGCTCATTTTCTCCGCCCTTTCTTGGGCTTGCACCAAATGCTGTTCCCAGCGCTGGCGCAGTCGTTCCATGACATCTCCGTCTTCTCCCAGCCGGGCGAGGCGCTTCATTTCGGCGACGCGCCGTTCGGCGAAGCGGAGCTCCAGGTTAGCCCGCGCCTCATCTCCTTGAAAATTGGCAATGAACCCCTCGATTGCTTCCTGCCAACCACGGAGAAAGTAGAAGGGGCTATCCGGGGCAAATGCCGCTTCTTCGATGTCTTCGTAGGGATCAACTTCCCCTTCATGGGCAAAAATATTACCCGCTAAGAAAATAAAAACAAGGAGGGGGAGAAGAGTTAACGCGGCAATTTTGGCGACTTTAAACACAGCTTTAAGGTACACGAGCGTCTTTGCTAAAGTCAAGGTATGACAGAGTTAGAAGAATTTCGCAAACGCAAAGACGAATTTTTCTCCGCCAAAGGCGGATCCGCCTCTGGTGGAAAAACCGGAGCCGAATCTCCAATTTTGGCCGAAGAGCGACCTTCTTTCGCCGGCTTAAAATATTTTCCCGAGGACCCAACCCTGCGTTTTCTCATTCCGCTAGCCCGCGTTCCCGAAAAAGAGCTCGAATTTGAAACTTCTTCCGGGGAGAAAAAGATCTTTAAGCGGATGGGGAAACTTAATTTTTCGGTGGAAGGGCAGCCGGTCCAGCTAACCCTCTACCGGGCCGCGAGCGGCTCCTATTTTCTGCCCTTTCGCGATGCAACTTCCGGAAAAGAAACCTACGGGGCAGGGCGCTACTTGGAAGTAGAGGAGAACGAAGATAAATTTGAGCTGGACTTCAATTACGCTTACAACCCTTACTGCGCTTATACCTCCGGCTATTCCTGTCCTCTCCCTCCATTAGAAAATTGGTTAAAGGTTACGATCCGGGCGGGGGAGAGGAACTATCTCGCTAAGCGAGACGCAACCGAGGATAATCGAGGACAGCATCATGACTAAGATTTCTAGAATGGAAGAACTACAGCACCGCCAGCTTGATCTCAGGGATATTATTCTCGGCGGCCAGGATGGGTTGGTGAATGTTTTAGGAGTGACTTTGGGTGTGGCCGCGGCTTCGGGAGATACCCGAATTGTCTTAGCGGCGGGATTAGCCGCGACCTTTGCGGAATCTTTTTCGATGGCCGCGGTGGCCTACACCTCTTCGATAACCGGCTCTCACGCGCTGACGGACGCGCTGATTGTGGGGGTTTCGGCGATTTTCGGGTCGGTTGTTCCGCTGATTCCGTTTGCGCTCTTTCCGGTTTCTTCCGCAATTGGAATCGCCTCCGCAATTTCGGCTCTTTTCCTGTTCTTGCTTGGCGTTTACAAAGCGAAAATTTTGGGGTTGAGCTTTTGGCGCGGGGGGCTGGAGATCACAATAATCGGAATGGCCGCCGCTTTAATCGGCTATTTTGTCGGGCTGCTCTTCAAAACTCCCGGGGTCTAAAACTATTTGTCTTTCAAATAGCTAGCCCGTTCCAGAAACGGGCGTCCTATTCGATCTTAACTTTCTTGCCGTTCTCGAGATTGTTCCAAAATCTATGCCATTTGCCTGGAGCCATCAGCATTTTGATTCCTAGGAGAATCAGAAAACTGGGCCAGAAGACCTCCCAAAAAGCGGCCGAGATAATCCCGAGGTTGCTCAAGAGCCAAAATCCGCCTAGGAGAACTAATAAACTACCAAAGAAGATCATTTTTTTATCACCTCCTTAAAATAAAGGTAGCAAAAACGGAAACAAAAAGCCCCGACGCTTTGTTTCCAAAGGTCGGGGCGCTCGTTCAAACTAAGGTACGCTCACGATGATCCCTTGAGCGGCAGTTTTGTCCTCAAGTTCGTACCAGAGCCCCATAAACTTCTTAATTGGGACCTTCCGGTACCCTGCATCCTCCTGCGGATCAGAAAGGATGAACTCTTTCGCCGTAAAGCCGATGATAACTGCATAGTGCCCTTCGCCAAAATCCGGCGTAAGCTGAAAGTTGGCGATAATGGGCAAGCCGCGCTTGAGGGTTTCTTTGACCATCTCAACGGTAAAGTGTTCCCTCTGCCAAGCCGTAAATCTCAGTTTGCGGGCGGCTCTGATGATATCTGCCGGATCGGTTCCCTTTTCTTTGGTCGTGTGGCAGAGCCGCGCCAAGTGCGGCTCGCTAAAGTTGTAGCCGTGGTATTCAGCCACGATCTTGAGCGCCGCCGGTCCACAAAGCCCTTCGGTTTGCCGAAATGTGCCGACCGGCAAAACGAAGGTTCGGCCATCCCTAAGAACGATCTCAAGCCGTGAGGCATAGGTGTGGGCGCGGTCATAGTTCAAGCCCGCCCGCATCATGCGCCGCTCGGTAAACTCGTGCCAAATGGTGGGCCAAAGATCGCCTTCGGCAAGGGAGCTTTCCACCCAAATCTCATTCGGCGGGATGTAGAGGTACCTGTATGCATGCCCGCCCATCGTGAAGTCTACATCCACGTCGCGGCGGATTCCGGTGCCATCGACCAGCCAGACATTCACTCCCGAAAGCCGGGCGATTTTTTGGACCCGATAGCGGCGGGAGAAATTGCGAGCGCGGCGAAACCGAGAGCTTTTTTCGTGATGGCGTTTGAGGCTGTCAACCCTTTCGATCCGCCGATTTTCTTGGCGCTCGTAAAGGCCTGCTAAATCCGGGGGAAGATAAAGCTTAGCCAATTCTGTCTCCTTTCTTTTTCAGTTGGTTGGTTCGGTGCTGTCTTCTAGGTGGATGGTTCCCGCCGGCTCGGACGGCTTGATATCTTGGAGCTTGCCGTCCTTGTAGACCTTCTCTTCACCCGGAATTACAAACCCCGGGAAAATCTCTTGGGCTCCTGTCGACATAATCGGATGTCCCTTTAAAAGTTCCGCGATCGCCGCTTCCGAAATTCCCTGCGCTTTAAGAAACCGGCGCAGCGCTTCCTCGAATTTGGGCGGATCATTGCTGCTTCCGTCCGGGGGATCCGGCAAGTCGGGCATCTTTCCTCCTTTCTCCTCCCCTCAATTTTATCAGGTGCCCACAATTATCCCTTGGCGGACAGTTTGATCTTCAAGCTCGTACCAGAGTTTCATAAAATCTTTGATTTTTATTTCACGGTAGCCGCGGTCTTCTTGGGGATCGGAGAGGATGAAGCCATCTTTGTGATAGCCGATAATGACGGCGTAATGCCCCTCACCTTTTTTCGGTTTGAGTTGGAAGTTGGCGATGACGGGTATTCCGCTTTTGACGATTTTCTTAACTTCTTCGGCGGTCATGTTTTCTTTTTGGTAGGACTGCAGCCCGACTTTTTGGGCGGCTTCTACCATCTTTTGCGGATCCGTTCCGGCCTGGGTGGTTTGGCAAAGCCGGGCGAGCGCCTTTTCGGTGAGAGGGTATTGGTAATAATCCAAAACAATTTTCAAGGCGGCCGGTCCGCAGAATCCGGCCGTTTGGCGGAAAGTTCCCACCGGTAGAACGAAATAAGTTCCTTCGCGCAGGGTAATCTCCAAGTTGGAAGCGACGGTATGGGCGTTTCCGTAATCCATCCCGTTTTTCATCAGGTTCCGTTCAATGTACTCGTGCCAGATGACTGGTTCCAGGTCGCCGCGGTGGGCGTTGGAGTTGTCAATCCAAATCTCCTCTTCTGGAACGTAAAGGTAGCGGTAGCCATGCCCGCCCATGGTGAAGTCGATGTCACCGGCTTTGAGACCACCGCGGATCGCTACTCCGTCCACCAGCCAAACAGCGACTCCGTGAAGGTTGGTGACCTTCTTGGTGCGGTAGCTTAGGAATTTTCGGCCCTCTTTGGACGCCAGAAATTTCTTTTTCCGGACGGAGTAACTTTTAAGATTTGAGACCCGGCCAATCCGTAGATTTTCCTCCTGCCAGAGGTAAATATCTTGGAAATCTTTTGGAATATAGACGAACCTATTTTTACCGGCCACCACTTTCTCTAGTTTACCGCCTGAGTCCAACCGTTTGCTATTCCTGCGGTTGCTCCGCTATTCTTTCTCTGATAAGATAAGAGGTTCTGAAAATGGTCGAAGAAAAGTTTCCGCAAAGGACGCGATCGAAGATCGCTAGCTTTTGCTCCTAATTTAAAAATGGCAGAGGAAAAATTATCGCAAAAGTCAGGGTTTCAAGCTCCGCTCGATAAGGTTCGAAATATCGGGATTATTGCCCACATTGACGCCGGGAAAACAACCACGACCGAGAGGTTCCTTTATTACACCGGCCGGACTTACAAGATCGGGGAGGTGCACGAGGGAGCGGCGGTAATGGATTGGATGGTGCAGGAAAGAGAGCGAGGGGTGACGATCACCGCGGCGGCCACGACTACTTTTTGGAACGATCACCGCATTAATATCATCGACACGCCCGGGCATGTGGACTTTACCGCGGAGGTGGAGCGGTCGCTGCGGGTTTTGGATGGGGCGGTCGTGGTTTTTGACGGGAAAGAGGGAGTGGAGCCGCAGTCGGAAAAGGTTTGGCGGCAGGCGGACAAGTACAAGATCCCTAGAGTTTGTTTCATTAACAAAATGGACAAGATCGGGGCCGATTACGATGAGGACCTCGCTTCGATCAAAGAAAAGTTAAACGCCAAGACGGTGGTTTTGAATTTTCCAATTGGCCTGGAGGGTGATTTCTCCGGAGTGGTGGATGTTTTAGAGCAAAAAGCTTATCGGTTCGAGGGAGAGCTAGGGGTGGAAGTAATCGAGGAAGAAGTTCCGGAAGAGCTTAAAGAGAAGCTGGCGCAGTACCGAGCCAAGACGATTGAAGCGATCGCCGAGGAGGATGAAAAGCTCTTGGATAAATATGTGGGAGGAGAGGAACCCGCATTGGATGAGCTTAAAGCAGCGCTGCGGCGCGCGACTCTCACCGGCCAAGTTTTCCCCGTGCTTTGCGGATCTTCTTTGCGCAACAAGGGAGTGCAGAAAGTTTTGGATGCGGCAGTGGATTATCTGCCTTCTCCGCTGGATAAACCGCCGGTGGAGGGAGTTGATTTCTCCGGCAACAAAACCACCCACAAAGCCGACATCAATGAACCTTTCGCGGCGCTGGCTTTCAAAGTCCAAACCGATCCGTTTGTGGGGCGCCTGACCTATTTTCGAGTCTATTCGGGCAAGCTCTCCTCCGGTTCCTACGTCTTGAACGCCACCAAGGGTGTCAAGGAAAGAATCAGCCGTATTCTCTTGATGCACGCGAATTCCCGCGAGGATATTCCCGAGATTGGGGCGGGGGAGATTGCCGCCGCCGTGGGCTTGGCCCAAACGACAACCGGCGACACCCTCTGCGCCGAAAAATCGCCGATTATTTTGGAGAACATCTCCTTCCCCGATCCGGTGATTTCGATCATGATTGAACCCAAGACCAAAGCCGACCAAGAGAAATTGGGGGAATCGATGAAGAAGCTGGCGGAGGAAGACCCCACCTTCAAGATTTCGTCCAACCACGAAACCGGGGAGACCTTGATCTCGGGGATGGGAGAGTTTCACTTGGAAATTTTGGTCGACCGGATGAAGCGGGAGTTTGGGGTCGAGGCCAATGTGGGAGCGCCGCAGGTTGCTTACAAGGAGACCATTTCTGCGACGGTGGAACAGGAAGGGAAATATATTCGCCAATCGGGAGGAAGAGGGCAGTATGGACACGTCTTCATCAAATATGAACCTCTGCCGCCGGGAACCGGTTTTGAATTTGTGAACGCGATCAAGGGGGGAGCGATTCCGGCCGAGTTTATCTCTCCCTCGGAGAAAGGGGTGAAGGAAGCCTTGACCAAAGGAGTTTTGGCCGGGTATCCGCTAATCGACCTCCGGGCGACATTGTTCGATGGTTCTTTCCACGAGGTGGACTCTTCCGACATCGCTTTCCAAATTGCGGCCTCCGAAGCTACGCGGGAGGGATGCCGGCGCGCGAAAGCGGTTCTCCTTGAGCCGATTATGAAGATTGAGGTGATCGTGCCGGAGCAGTACTTGGGAGAAACGATGGGAGATCTCTCCTCTCGCCGGGCCCAAATCCAGGGGACGGAGTCGCGCGGCAACGCTCAAGTTATTAAGGCAATCGTCCCTCTGGCCGAGGTTTTTGGCTATGCCACCACCATTCGCTCCTTGACATCGGGAAGAGGAACTTTTAACATTGAACCGTCTCATTACGAGCGAGTACCAGAAAGCGTTGCTGCTAAAATAATTTCTGGTAAGAGCAAGTAACAAGGTTCTTGAGCGTGAGCGAAAGGCCCTACTACGAACGCGTTACCGAGGGTGTCGCTTCAAAGATTATTTCTGGGGGAAAGCGGGGACCCTATTGACATTAGAAGCAGTAAGTTTTAAGATCATCTAGTCTAAAATGGCTGAAGCAGCGAAAAAATTTGAACGAACCAAACCGCACGTAAACGTGGGAACGATTGGCCACGTTGATCACGGTAAGACCACTCTCACCGCGGCGATTACCAAATACCTTTCCACCAAGGGGATGTCGGAGTTTTACAAGTTTGAAGACATCGACAAATCTCCCGAGGAAAAGGAACGCGGGATTACGATTAATATTTCCCACGTCGAATACGAGACCGAAAAACGCCACTACGCTCACATTGACGCCCCTGGACACGCCGACTACATCAAGAATATGATCACCGGTGCCGCCCAGATGGATGGGGCAATTCTGGTTGTTTCCGCTCCTGATGGGCCGATGCCGCAAACCCGCGAGCACATTCTCTTAGCGCACCAGGTGAACGTGCCGGCGATTGTCGTTTTCATCAACAAAGTGGATATGGTCGACGACAAGGAGCTTATTGATCTGGTAGAAGTTGAAGTTCGAGAGCTTTTGAGCAAATACGAATATCCCGGAAACGAGGTTCCGGTCATCCGCGGCTCCGCCTTGAAAGCGCTCGACGGTGATCCCGAAGCGCTCAAGAGCATCGAAGAGCTGATGAAAGCGGTCGACGAGTACATTCCCACCCCGACCCGTGACCTGGACAAGCCTTTCCTGATGCCGGTCGAAGACGTTTTCTCCATCAAAGGTCGAGGAACGGTCGCCACCGGCCGAGCCGACCGTGGCAAGATCAAGGTCAACGACGAAGTTGAGTTGGTGGGATTAAAGGACACCAAAAAGACGGTTGTTACCGGAGTGGAGATGTTCCGCAAAACGCTGGACGAAGCGCAGGCGGGCGACAACGTCGGGCTTCTTCTTCGCGGGATTGAGCGCGAAGACATCGAGCGCGGGCAGGTGATCGCGGCTCCCGGTTCGATTACTCCTCACACCGAGTTTGAGGCCGAAGTTTACGTCCTTTCCAAAGAGGAAGGCGGGCGCCACACCCCCTTCTTTACCGGTTATCGTCCCCAATTCTATTTGCGAACGACCGATGTGACGGGCGAAGTTTCTCTTCCCAAAGAGGTGGAAATGGTGATGCCGGGCGACAACGTCAAAGTTTCGGTTAAGCTGATTCAGCCGATTGCTTTGGAAGAGGGTGTGCGCTTCGCGATTCGCGAAGGAGGACACACGGTTGGCGCGGGAGTCGTTTCCAAGGTTATGAAGTGATCAGTGAACAGTGATTCGTGATCAGGTTTCTCCTGGTCTCTGATCGCTGATCTCTGATCGCTCTTTACAATGCCAAAAGGAAGGATTCGCGTTCGTTTAAAAGCTTACGACGCCAGGGTGATTGACCGGAGCGCGGAGAAGATTGTCGATGCGGCGATTCGCACCGGCGCCAAAGTTGTAGGCCCTATTCCACTCCCGACAGAACGGGAGATTTTTACTGTGATTCGTTCTCCCCACATCGATAAGCGTTCCCGCGAGTCGTTTGAAATTTTGACGCACAAAAGATTGGTAGATATCGAAGAGCCCACCCCTAAAACGATTGATGAACTCTCAAACCTTGATCTCCCCGCCGGCGTGGGAGTAGAGGTGAAGATGTGACGCCTTGCAGGCGTCTTTCCTCCAGAAGTCGGAAACAGGTCCTCCGCTAACGTTCACCAACCCTCTTTATTCAGCCGATAAATTTTTATCGGCATGAAAAATGATCCGTACTGTTGCTAAGCTTGATTTCTTCTGTTATTATCTCTTCGTTAATGCCCAAGCGTCTTGAAAAGACAGCAGACAGCAGCCACCGCTTCCAGCGGGGGAAGATTAAGGCTGGCTAGTGCTAATAAATCGCTGGACTTTTTGGCCGCTTAAGCTGCGGCTTTTTTAGTTGTATGAAGAAAATCGAAGCCCGAAAATTGGATATGGCGCAGGTTTTTACCGAGGACGGGAATGTTCACCCCGTTACGGCCGTATCCTTTGAGGAGTTCCCGACCGATCTTACTCCCGGTACCCGGATAAGAGTTGTTGGGATTTCCAAAGGAAAGGGATTTTCCGGGGTGATGAAGCGCCACGGCTTTAAAGGAATGCCGGCGACTCATGGACGTTCTACCAAAGGGCGAGCCCCCGGGTCTATTGGGGGCACCACGACTCCGGGCCGGGTGTACCGAGGAAAGCGCATGGCTGGCCGGATGGGGGGAGAGCAGGTTACGATCCAGGGATTGTCGGTGTTGGAGGTAGATCCGGAGAGCAAGACCGCCAAGATCAGCGGAGCTCTTCCCGGGCCCCGGCTGAGCGGCCTCACAATTATCTATGAACCGCAGGTGAGTGAGCAATCGGTTGCCGATAACGTTCCGCCGGAAGAGAATCAACCGCAGGCAGAAGGAAATCCGCCGGTGGAGACTCCAGAGGCGAAAAGTCAGGAGGAAGGGGTTAAGGAAAAAGAGGAAACCACAAATGAGAGTTAAAATTTATAGCGAAAAAGGAATAAAAACGGAAAGTACAACGGAGCTGCCGAAGGAGATTTTTGAGATTAAGCCCAATGGGGCGGCGATGCGGCAGTACCTTCACGTTTATCAAATCAACCAGCGCCGAGGGACGGTGGCGACCAAGACGCGGGGGGAAGTGTCAGGAGGAGGTCGAAAGCCTTGGGCGCAGAAAGGTACCGGCCGGGCGCGCCAAGGTTCCACTCGTTCTCCGATTTGGGTGGGAGGTGGGTCGACCCACGGTCCCCAGCCCTATGATTTTACCGCGGTTTTGCCGAAAAGAACTCGCGATCTGGCCTTGCGCTCTGCCCTTTCTGAAAAAGCTGGGAGTGACCGGGTTTTTGTCGTCAGCGAATTCGCTCCAAAGAAACCGCAGACCTCTCTGGCCTGGAAACTTTTGCATAAGTTGGGAGCGCAATCTCCGGTGGTTGTTATTCCTGGGAAAGATGAAAAGATCTCCCGCTCCTTTAGGAACATCGAGGGGGTTGTGATTGAGACCGCCGCCGCGCTTAATCCCTATGAAGTGATCAGGGCAAAGAGCGTGGTTCTGATGAAAGAAAGTATTGGACGGCTAGAATCGCGTTTAGAAGAGAAATCAAAAGTTAAAGCCCCGTCCAATCGAGCGTCAGCGAGATTGCCAGGTTCGCGGAGCGAGCCGTCTAAGAAGGTTTCCGCCCGCAAACCTGCCAAAAAGGCGAAAGCGGTTAAACCGGCGGTTAAGCGAACCGTGAAAAGGAGCAAGAAACAAAAATGAACCTCTATCAGGTGATTAAAAGACCGGTGGTTTCGGAGAAGGGCTATGCTCAAGCCCGAATCGGAAAGTATCTCTTTGAGATCTCTCCGCAAGCCGCGAAAGAAGACGTCGCCCGAGCGGTCGAGGCCCTCTTCAAAGGGACTAAAGTTTTGAAGGTCGCGATTATCCGTTCTCCCGGAAAAGAGACTCGGTGGAAGACTCCAAAGAAGCGGCCGGTGAAAGCGGAGCGGAGCGGAATGAAAAAAGCCTTGGTGACGTTATCGGAGGGGAAGATTGAATTCTTTGAAGAAAAATGACAAAACCGCGAAGATTAAAATTTGGCCGGAAGAGGGCGGTAGGAAGAAGCCTCGGGAAAGTTACTACCCGCCATCACGGTGGGGGAGCCAAGCGGCTCTTTCGGGTGGTAGACTTTAAACGCGACAAGCGCGCGATTCCGGCGCGGGTGGAGTCGTTTGAGTACGATCCCAACCGTTCCGCCGATCTGGCCCTTCTCCTTTACGAGGATGGGGAGCGGCGGTTCATCCTCCGTCCGGAGGAACTAAAGATTGGGGATCGGGTGGTCAGTGATTCTTCCGCTCCGATCAAAGTAGGTAACGCTCTGCCGATCGGTAAAATTTCGATCGGAACGGAGGTTCACAACGTGGAGCTCATCCCCGGAAGAGGAGCCCAATTTGTGAGATCGGCCGGTTCGGCCGCGACAGTTATTGCCAAGGAAGAAGTTTTCGTCCACTTGAAAATGCCTTCCGGCGAAATTCGGAGGATAACCAAAGATTGCTGGGCGACAGTGGGTCGCTTATCGGGAGTGGAAAGGAAACTTCGTAAATTTGGCAAAGCGGGTATTAAGAGGCATATGGGAATTAGACCTACCGTACGCGGAGTTGCCCAAAACCCCCATTCTCACCCCCATGGCGGTGGGGAAGGTCGTTCCGGAATCGGAATGCCCGGTCCCAAAACTCCCTGGGGCAAACCGACCTTGGGTAAAAAGACGCGGCGAAGGTTTCACACCGACAAGTATATTATTTCGAGGAGGAAGAAAAGATGAGCCGAAGCAGCAAAAAAGGACCGTTTATTGATCCAAAATTAATGCAGAAGGTATTGCGGGCCAAGGAATCCGGCAGTCACGAGCCGATTCGAACTTGGTCGCGGTCTTCGCAGGTTTCTCCGGAAATGGTGGGATTAACGATTGCGGTTTATAACGGTAAGGAACACATTCCGGTAAAAATTGTGGAGGCGATGGTCGGACACCTCTTGGGTGAATTTTCTCCGACGCGGACTTTCCGCAAGCATGGTGCTAAGGGGGTAAAGGCGACGCTTTCGGAGGGAAGAGTTTAATGGAAAAAGCAAAAGGACGCGAGCGTAAGATCACTAGCTTTGGAAAGACCAAAGTAGAACAGCAGGCTCCGGTTACACCTGCGAAGGATGAAGCGCATGCTTTTGGGCGCTATCTTAAGATTTCGCCGACCAAGGTGCAGGATTTAGCCCGATTAATCCGCGGCAAGAGTGTCGCCGAGGCCGAAACGATTCTTAAGTTCAGCGGAACCCGCGGAGGGGAGACGGCACTAGAGGTTCTTCGTTCCGCTTCGGCAAACGCGGGCGCCGGTTTCGATAAGGCAGCTTGGGTAGTGGCGGAGATCCGAGCGGATAAGGGGCCGATCTTTCGCCGGCGAGTGGATCCGAAGTCCAAAGGATCAAGAGGAATTATCTTGACCCACTCTACCCATCTGTCGATTACCGTTAAGCTCCGATCGAAAGAATCTTTAGAAGGAGGAAAAAATGGGGCATAAATTGAATCCAAAATCGCTCCGGACCGGAGTTTTCCTTCCGTGGCGTTCGCGTTGGTTTAGTGAAAAAGATTATGCCAAGTACGCGAGCGAAGACGCCCTGATTCGCCGTTTCTTAGCTGAAAAGCTCAAGGAAGCGGGCTTGGAGGATATTGAAATCGAACGTTCCGGATCTAAAGTTAAAGTTGTCGTAATTGTGGCTAAGCCCGGTTTGGTTATCGGTCGGGGAGGGAGCGGAGCGGAGATTCTCAAAGGAGAGTTGGCCAGGATCTCTAAGATTCCGGCGGAGTTGGACATTGTGGAATCAAAGTCGCCTTCGACTTCGGCCGCCATTTTGGCGGACCGAGTGGTAAACGTCTTGGAACGCCGCGGACGCCAGTATCGGAGAGTTCTGAACGAATTAATCGAGGAGGCGATGGGCAAGGGAGCAAAGGGGGTTAAGATCGAAGCGGCCGGGAGGTTGGGCGGGTCCGAGATTGCGCGGACCCAGAAACTTTCGCGCGGATCTATTCCTCTCTCCACCCTGCGAGCCGATGTCGATTTTGCCGGTCGCTTTGCGTCGACACGCTATGGAAAAATCGGGGTTAAAGTTTGGGTTTTTAGAGGTGAGTTGAAGAAAGAGTAAAAATGTTATTGCCTAAAAAGACAAAATTTAGAAAACGTTTTCGAGGAGGCATTAAAGGCCGCGCCTGGCGGGGAGGGGAGCTTTCATTTGGAGAGTACGGTTTGAAAGCGCTGGCCAAAGGAGATGTTTCTTCGCGTCAGATTGAAGCGGCTCGTAAGGTCATTCGGGGGTACACGGAGCGCGGGGGGAAGCTTTGGATTCGGATTTTTCCCGATAAACCGGTCTCTAAAAAGCCGGCTGAGATCAGAATGGGCGGGGGGAAGTCGGCGGTAGACCACTACGCCGCGGAAGTTAAAATCGGGAGGATTATTTTTGAAATTTCAGGTGTTCCCGCCCACCTTTCCTTAGAGGCTTTGCGGCTGGCGGCGGCAAAGTTGCCCTTGGCAACTAAAATTGTTAAACGGTGAAACGCAAAACGATGAACAAGATGGACGGCTTGAAAAGAAACAAACCTAGCATTTTTGAAGAAACAAAAATGGACGGCCGCAGAAACGACCTAGCATTTTTGAGGAAATGAAAATGAAAGAATTTCGAGAAAAAGAGGAGAAGGAGCTCCGCAAAGTTCTGGACGAAACGCAAGCGGAGATTTCTCAACTTCGCGGCAAGCGCGCTATCGGTGCTTTGGCGGACACGTCTTCGATTCGAAAAAAGCGGCGGGAAGTTGCGAGAATTCTAACCACTTTTGGCGAAAAGGAAGTTCTTAAGGAAGTGGCGCAGATTGAAGAGAACAAAAATGGACGGCCGCAGAAACGACCTAGCATTTTGAAGAAACAAAATGTCGAGAAAAAAGCTTAAGGGAACAATCAAAAGAGTTAGCGGGAAGAATACGGTTGGGGTGGAGGTGGTAAGGGTGTACCATCACCCGCGCTACCGCAAACGGATTTTAACTTCTAAGGTTTATTTGGCGCATATAGAAGGTGCCGATGCGGTGGTAGGGATGCATGCCACCATCGAAGAAAGCCGCCCCATCTCGAAGCGGAAGAGATGGTTAGTATTGGAGCTTAACGGTAAACCAGTGGGGAAGTTGGAGAAACCTCCCACGGTCAAAAAACAGGTTAGGAAGGTTTCAAGGAGAAAGAAACAATGATCCAACGCGAAACAATGTTAGCCGCGGCCGACAACTCCGGCGCGAAAAAGTTGCGGGTGATCGGAATTCCTCGTCGAGGTTCGAGTCGGGTCGCTTATCTAGGCGATATCGTATCGGTGGCGGTGCGGGGGGCCGATCCCCACGGGGCGGTTAAAGACCACGGGATCGAACAGGCCGTGATTGTACGGACGAGAAAAGAGGTCCGGCGCCCCGACGGTTCCTATATCCGCTTTGACGATAACGCCGGGGTAATCATCGACAAGCAGGGTAATCCCAAGGGGAGCCGCGTCCTCGGGCCGATTGCTCGAGAGGTGCGGGAACGGGGTTTTAAGAAGATCGCTTCTCTGGCGACGGAGGTTTTTTGATGATGCAAACAGCAAAAACAAGAATTAAAAAAGGCGATACGATCAAAGTTCTCTCCGGCAAGGATCGCGGCCGGGAGGGAGAAGTTCTTCGAGTATTTCCGCAAGGGGGAAAAGTGGTCGTCGCCGGGATAAATATGCTCAAACGCTTCACGAAGAAAACCAAAGACTCGGCGGGCGGGGTGGTGGAGGCAGAGGCTCCTCTCTGGGCATCCAAGGTGGGGGTGGTTTGCCCTAAGTGTAAAAAGGTCTCGCGTTTAACTGGATCGAGGGTTTGCCGGCGCTGTGGAGAAAATTTAGATAAGAAGAAATAGAAATGCTGAAGGAAACTTACCAAAAGGAAACCGCTCCGAAACTAAAGGGCGAAATCGGCAAAGGAAACATTTACGCCGTGCCTCGGGTGGTAAAGATTGTCGTCAACATCGGAGTCGGAAAAGAGAAGGGTGAGAAAGAAGTGCTTGGGAGGGCTAGAGAAGAGCTGGCGATGATTGCGGGTCAAACCCCCTCGTTTCGTCTTGCCAAGAAAGCCATTGCTTCCTTCGGTATTCGACGGGGAGATATTGTCGGGCTGGCGGTTACTCTGCGGGGACGTAAGATGTGGGACTTTCTGGAAAAGCTGATCAGGGTGGTGTTGCCCCGGACTAGGGACTTTAAAGGAATCTCGCGGAAAAGCTTTGACGGCCATGGTAATCTAACCATCGGGATCGTAGAACACACCGCTTTTCCCGAGATTGATCCTCATAAAGTCGAGAAGATCCGCGGTCTGGAAGTAACCGTGGCTACCAGTGCCAATAAGGATGATGAAGCTTACCGCGTTCTCAAGGAATTGGGAATGCCGTTTAAGGACTGACTATGCCAAAGAAAAGTTGGATTGAACGACACAAAAAGGAACCGAAGTTTGAAACTCGCCACTACAATCGTTGCCATATCTGTGGGCGATCGGGTGCTTATATCCGTAAATTCGGAATGTGCCGGATTTGTTTTAGGGAACTCGCTTCCAGGGGCGAGCTCCCTGGAGTAAGGAAAGCATCATGGTAACCGATCCAATCGCAGACATGTTCACCAGCTTAAGAAACGCCGCTTTGGCCGGGCGCAGCGAAGTGGTTGTGCCGTACTCGAATCTCAAGGAGAATATCGCCAAGCTTTTAGTGGCGGAAGGATTCCTGAGTGAGGCTCGGAAGTTTAAACAGCAAGGAGGAGGGAGTTTTTTCCTATCTTTGCAGAACCCTCGATTTGAACACCTCCAGCGTCTCTCCAAACCGGGAGCGCGCTGGTACGTTTCGTGGCGAGAGATTCAGAACCCTCCGTTAGGGGTGAAGATTATTTCTACACCGGAGGGGATCTTGGCGCATAAGCAGGCGCGGAAGAAAAAAGTGGGTGGGGAGTTGATCGGAGAGGTTTGGTAATCAAAATGGTTGGAAAGAAGCCGATTAAATTGCCGGAAGGCGTAAACGTTTCATTTGAAGATCGTCTCGTGCGGGTTTCCGGACCTTTGGGTCAGATTTCGGTCGATCTCCCTAAGGGAGTGCGGGCGAGTACGGAGGGTCAGGAGTTGCGCGTTTCGGTGGATTCGGAGACTCCTGCGCGGATCTATGGTTTGGGTTTTGCGCTCATCCGCAACGCCGTTGAGGGTGTAAGTCAAGGGTTCAGCAAAGAATTAGAGTTCGTAGGGGTAGGCTATCGGGCCGAGAAGATCGCGAAAGGACTAAAACTCTCATTGGGGTTTTCCCACCCGGTGGAGTTTTTAATTCCGGAAGGGGTCGCGGTTGAAGTGAATGATAGTACTAAAATTAAACTATCGGGAATTAGCAAGGCTTTAGTGGCTCAAACCGCGGCCCAGCTTCGCAAACTTCGGCCGCCGGAACCGTACAAAGGGAAAGGAATTCGATATGCGGGTGAGGTTGTTCGCCGCAAGCAAGGCAAAGTGGTGAAAGCGGCGGCGGGAGGAGCGGCATAATGATAAACAAGCTTATGCAACGAGAGCGAAGAATCAGGCGCACGCGCAGCCGTATTTTCGGGACGGCCAAACGCCCCCGGTTAAGCGTTTTTCGATCCGGCAAGCACATCTATGCCCAACTGATCGATGACGATCGGGGAATCACATTGGTTTCGTCTTCGGATCTTGAGGTAAAGAGCGGTACGAAGAGCGAGCGGGCTTCGGCGGTTGGAAAAGAGCTGGCCGAAAAGTCTCAAAAGGCCAAAATTAAAAAGGTGGTTTTTGATCGAAGAGGCTACGCTTTTCACGGCCGCATCAAGTTAGTAGCGGAAGGCGCCCGCGGGGGAGGTTTGGAATTCTAACGATGGAAAGAGGAAGATTTAATAGGCAAATTTATGTAGCCCAGCCGGGAGAGTTCATGGACAAGGTTCTGGTGGTAAATCGCGTTGCCAAAAAGATTAAAGGCGGAGATAAGATTAGCTTCGCCGCTTTGGTGGCGGTGGGTAACAAACAAGGCAAGGTCGGTCTAGGTTACGGCAAGGCGGGGGATTTACGGGCGGCGATTGCTAAGGCGAACTCTCAAGCCAAGAAAAAGGTTTTTACGATTGCGATGCGCGGATCAACCATTCCTCGGCGCATCTCGATCAAACATGGCGCTGCCCGTCTTCTGATGATGCCCGCGCCGCGGGGGGCGGGATTAATTGCGGGAGGAGTAGTGCGAAATATCCTAGGACTCGCGGGAGTATTGGACGTTTCCGCCAAGATCTTGGGAACGAACAACCCGATGGCAAACGCCCAGGCGGCGATCAAGGCCTTGGAGATATTGAGCAAAGATCATGGAGCTGCATAAACTTTCTCGGATAGTAGCAGGAAAGAAGAAGAGGGTAGGCCGGGGATACGGCTCAGGTAAAGGAGGCCACACGACCGGTAGAGGCGCTAAGGGTCAAAAGGTTCGCAACCGGGTTCGGCCGGCATTTGAAGGGGGCCAGCTCCCGTTGGTCCGGAGATTGCCACGGAGGGGAGGCTTCCGTTCGCGGAAAGGAGCCCAAGCGAAGGAAGGGCTTCGCTTTAAATCTCACTGAGGTTCGCGAGTTTCGAAGAAGGGGTCTGCCTCCTAGGCGGGGTTCGGGGAAAATGGACGGCTTGAGAAGAAACAAACCTAGCATTTTCGCTTTGCTCAAATGGACGATCGTCCGGAGGCGATCTAACATTTGTACTTTGCTGTTCAAATGATTGAAGCACTTAAGAGAATTTGGTATCAAAAGGAACTGCGGAATCGGATTGTCTTTACGATTATAGCGATCGTGATTTTCCGGTTTCTGGCACACATCCCTCTACCCGGGGTGGACCGCGTCCAGCTCCGCCAGCTTTTTTCCGGAAATGCGCTTCTGGGGCTGCTTTCCGCATTTTCCGGTGGAACAATGGAGAATTTCTCCGTGGTTTCCCTCGGATTAGCCCCCTACATCAACGCCTCGATCATTTTCCAGCTTTTGACTTTCGGATTTCCCAAACTTAAAGAGCTTTCTCAAGAGGGGGAGTG
This sequence comes from candidate division WWE3 bacterium RBG_19FT_COMBO_53_11, assembly GCA_001772805.1. Lineage (GTDB taxonomy): Bacteria > Patescibacteriota > WWE3 > 9FT-COMBO-53-11 > 9FT-COMBO-53-11 > 9FT-COMBO-53-11. Next base: position 5,356 of record MEUW01000021.1, on the reverse strand, counting down.
GGGTCAGGCGAAGATTAATCAATACACCCGGTTGCTCACTTTGCCCCTCTCGATTATGCAAGGCTACGGATTCTTTTTTCTCCTTCGGCAGCAGGGAGTTGTGACCGCGCCCACCCTGCTCTCTCTCGTGGCCTTGGTTCTGGCGCTTTCTGCCGGCTCTCTTTTTATGATGTGGCTGGGAGAGCTTTTAAGCGAACGGGGGATTGGCAACGGAATTTCACTCCTGATCTTTGTCGGGATTGCGGCGGGGTATCCTCTCTCTTTGGCCCAGTCCTTGACGGCGCTGACGGCGGGTCAGGTGACGAATTTGGTTCTCTTCATAGTCCTGCTTCTGGGACTCTTTGCGGCAGTGGTGTTAATCAACGAAGCGGTTCGCCGGATCCCGATTCAGTACGCGGTTCGCGGACCGAACGCCGGAGCCCAAAGTTTCCTTCCCCTGCGATTAAACCAAGCCGGAGTGATCCCGATTATTTTCGCGGTTTCCTTGGTTCTGATTCCTCCGACCATTGCGCGCTACTTGAGTGGGATTGGAAACCCCCAACTCGCGCAACTCTCCTCTGAAATCATTCGATTGTTTACACCGACGGGATTTTTCTACAATCTGGTTTACTTTACCCTTGTCGTTCTTTTCACTTTCTTCTACACCGCGGTGGTTTTTAACACGAAGGATTTGGCGGAAAATTTGCAAAAGAGAGGCGGTTTTATCCCGGGGATCCGTCCGGGAATGGCGACCAAAGACTTAATTGATCGAATCATCACCCGCACCACTTTTTTCGGGGCGATTTTCCTAGGGTTGATTGCCATTCTTCCTTCAGTGGGGGCTGCGCTTACCGGAGTGAACGCTTTTACTTTGGGAGGGACGGGGATTTTGATCGTGGTTTCGGTGGTTTTGGAAACCCTTCGGCAATTGGAAGGGGAACTTTCGGTGCGGGAATACGATGGCTATTTATGAAGCGAAGCGGAATAAACGCAACCGAGTGTAAGCGAGGACAGCATCTTTAGGAATTAGAGTAAAATATAAGCAACTATGTTTGAACAGATGAAACAATTAAATGATCTTCGCAAGCAGGGCCAGAAGCTGAAATCCGAAATGGAACAGATTGTGGTTGAGGTTTCCGAGGGCGATGTGAGGATCAAAATCAGAGGCGATCAAGAGATTGAAGAGGTTATCGTCAACGGGGAATCGCGCGATGATCTCAAGAAAGCTTTTAACAAAGCGGTTAAGGAATCGCAAAAAGAGGTTTCCAAAAAACTTTCCGGAATGTTGATGGACATGAAGGTCCCCGGGCTTTAATCCTTTGGACACCCGATCCCTCCTGGTAAATTCTTAATGATCACGATCAAGAGCGAAGAGGAGATTCGAGTTATGCGGGAGGGGGGGCGCATTACGGCGGCGGCTCTTCAGAAGGTTTTGCAGCAGGTCCAGCCGGGAGTTTCTCTTTTGGAGTTGGAGAAGATCGCTCGAGAAGAGATTCTTAGGGGTGGGGGTACTCCCGCATTTGAGCGGGT
>MEUW01000021.1:3547-3779 GCA_001772805.1 candidate division WWE3 bacterium RBG_19FT_COMBO_53_11 | reverse complement strand
GAAAACTTGAAGAAGGAGACATCTTAAGTGTTGATTTGGGAACGTTTTATCAAGGGCTTAATACCGACGCATCCTGGACGGTTTATGTTGGAGACAAGCAAAAAGCCCCGATCTCTAAGATCAATTTCCTCAAGGCCGGGGAAGAAGCGCTGCGATCCGCGATTGCGGAATCCCAAGCGGGTAGGCGAGTGTTGGATATATCGGCGGCGATTCAGCGCGGTGTAGAGAGTGC
>MEUW01000021.1:3252-3485 GCA_001772805.1 candidate division WWE3 bacterium RBG_19FT_COMBO_53_11 | reverse complement strand
CCCAAATCCCTTGCTTGATTATAAAGGGTTCTAATCCTGAGCTCACCGCCGGAATGACGCTGGCGATTGAGGTGATTTATACTGAGGGGGGTCGGAATCTGCAGATTGCGGCGGATGGTTGGACGGTGGAAACCATCGATAAAAGTCTGAGCGCGTTGTTTGAACATACCGTGGCGGTGACTGAGAGTGGCCCTATAATCTTGACGGATTCGGCAAGCTCACCGTCAACCTTG
>MEUW01000021.1:2648-3243 GCA_001772805.1 candidate division WWE3 bacterium RBG_19FT_COMBO_53_11 | reverse complement strand
CTGGATTGATATGGTAAAAACAGAAGGTTTCATTTCCGGTAAGCAAGAAAAATTGGAGATAATCGGAGTTGTCAAAGAGACGCTTCCGAATGCGTTTTTCCGAGTTGAGTTGGAGGATGGCCGCGAAGTTCTCGCTCACATTTCCGGGAAAATGCGTCTGCACCGGATTAAAGTTCTTTCCGGAGATTCGGTAAAGGTGGAGTTGTCACCCTACGATTCCAGCCGGGGAAGAATTGTTTACAGGAGTAAATAAAAACAATGAAAGTTAGAGCATCGGTTAAAAAAATTTGTAGGGATTGCAAGATCATTAAGCGCAGCGGGCGCCTTTATGTCGTTTGCAAGAATCCTAAACACAAACAACGACAGGGATGATGACTAAAAGACGTTTGGACAACCGAGCGAAGCGAGGACAGTACAAACAAAGACAAGGATAAAAATGGCCAGAATTGAAGGAGTTGACATCCCAACCGAAAAGCGCATCAAAATCGCCCTCACCTACGTGCGGGGGATCGGGGCGGCTTTGTCCAGAAAAATTCTGGCGGAAGCGAATGTTCCGGAGGGTACTCGCGTCAAAGATCTGACGGAGGAACAGGTT
>MEUW01000021.1:0-2557 GCA_001772805.1 candidate division WWE3 bacterium RBG_19FT_COMBO_53_11 | reverse complement strand
ATATTGGATCCTACCGGGGGTTGAGGCACGCCAGGGGTTTGCCGGTGCGGGGTCAGAGGACCAAGACCAATGCCCGCACTAGGAGGGGTCGAAAGATGGCGATTGCCGGAACGAGCAAATCCGCGATCGCGGCGAAGAAGTCCGAGAAGACTTAATTTAAATGGTTAAGAAAAAAGAACGAAAAATACCTGAGAAAGCGGTGGCTCACATCACCTGCACTTTCAACAATACGCTGATTACGATCGCCGGTGAAAGTAGTGGGGTGATCGTGCGGGGATCGGCCGGAACGGCGGGCTTCAAAGGAACCAAAAAGGCGACCCCCTTTGCCGCTTCCCAAGCCGCAGAGGCGGTGTCAAAATCCGCCCGCCAGCTGGGTGTTAAAGAAGTCTCCGTCCTGGTGAAGGGGCCGGGTCCCGGTCGGGACTCCGCCATCAAAGCGTTGAAGGTGGGAGGTTTAGAGGTGACTTCCATTACCGATGTCACTCCGATACCTCACAATGGCCCCCGCCCCAAAAATCGAAGGAGAGTCTAAAATGGCAAATTCAAAGCACGAAGCACTAAATTCTAAACAAATTCAAAATCAGAAACTAGAAATTCAAAACGGTTTCAAGTTTGGGAAATTTGAATTTAGATATTGTCTTGGATTTAGGATTTCGGATTTAGGATTTTCAACAGGAGGTTGCCATGGGTAGATACACCGGTCCCACCCACAAACTTTGCCGGAGGGAAGGAGTTCCGCTCTGCGGGCGCGATGATTGTCCGGTCAAAACGAGAATGTCCGCTCCCGGTCAGCACGGTGCTTTCCGCCGGCGCCTCTCCGAATACGGACTCCAGCTCCGCGAGAAACAGAAAGCCAAACGGATCTACGGGGTTCGCGAGCGGCAGTTTCGCCGCTATTTCAAAGAAGCGCTTCGCAGCAAGGAAAGAACCGGAGAGATCCTGCTCCAGCTTTTGGAGCGGCGTTTGGATAACGTGGTTTACCGCGCCGGTTTCGCCAGTACCCGGCCGCATGCTCGGCAGATGGTGGCGCACGGTTTGGTTAAGCTAAACGGACGTCACGTGACGATCCCATCGCTTTTGGTCGCGGTTGGTGATAAAATTACCCTTGCGAAAAAGGATGCGATCCTTTACGATGAAGTAATCTGTCCTTCCTGGGTCAAAGTAAAGAAGGCTGACAAGAGTGCCCAAATTGCGGCTTTGCCAACTCGCGAAGAGATTGGGGCCGAGATCGATGAGAAGATGGTTTTGGAGTACTATTCGCGGTAGGCGAATAGCTAGGGTTCGAAAGAGCCCGTCCTATTCGCGGTAGGCGAATAGCTAGGGTTCGAAAGAGCCCGTCCTATTCGCGGTAGGCGAATAGCTAGGGTTCGAAAGAGCCCGTCCTACTCCTGCTAAAGGGAGCTAGCGATTGAAAGATCGCGTCCTCGAGATAATGGAATCTTTAGACTTTGAGATCAAAACCGAAAAAGAAAATGCCGGATTGGGAAGGTTCATAATTGAACCCCTTCCCGAAGGATATGGCGTTACATTAGGAACCGCTCTGCGGCGGGTTCTCCTTTCCTCTCTTCCAGGAGCGGCGGTAGCAGAGGTACATATCCAAGGGGTTACCCACCCTTTCACTACGGTAAAAGGGGTTAGGGAAGATGTGGTTGAGCTCCTCTTAAACCTTAAAAAGGTTCGATTTACCCTTCGGGGTGACGGTCCCTTTGAAGGTACACTCGATGCGAAGGGAAAAAAGGCCGTCACCGCGGGAGATATCAAGATCAGTTCCGAAGTTGTGATCGCTAACCCAGATCTAAAGATCGCCACTTTAACCGATAAGGACTCCAAACTTTCCCTTTCCCTAATTGTGGAAAAGGGAGTAGGGTATAAGCCCTCGGAGGAAAGAGAGCGGGGGAGAATAGGCGTAATTCCGTTGGATTCGATTTTTTCTCCAGTTGTGAAGGTTTCTTTTTGGACGGAGGGGGCTCGGGTAGGCCGAAAGACCAATTTCGAGCGGCTGATTTTGGAAATTACCACCGACGAAACTCTCAAACCGTCTCGGGCACTTGGCCAAGCCGCCGAAATTCTTCGGAACCATCTCGAGAGGATTGCGGCTTCTTTCCCTCCCGCAAAAGTTTCTGCCCAGCCGAAAGCGGCGGCGGAAAAACCCAAGAAAAAAACCAAGAAGCGCGCCTCTCCCAAGAAGAAGGACGCGAGCAAGGGGGCTCGCTAGTTTCGCAAGCGAAAGAACTATGAAAGGATCGTCGATGCGCCAACTCCTCACCTCTCTGATTTCCTATGGCAAAATAACCACGACCGAAGCTCAGGCCAAGGCTCTTAAGAGACAAGTTGAGCGCTTGATCTCGCGTTCCAAAGATTTGAGTCTCGTTACCCGCCGTAAAGCGTTAGCGATTTTTCCCCAAAAAAATATCGCCCGGAAATTTCTGGATCAGATTGTTCCCCAGTTTACCCAGCGCGTAGGCGCGCCGTAAAGCGTTAGCGATTTTTCCCCAAAAAAATATCGCCCGGAAATTTCTGGATCAGATTGTTCCCCAGTTTACCCAGCGCGTAGGCG
>MEUW01000020.1:2664-17360 GCA_001772805.1 candidate division WWE3 bacterium RBG_19FT_COMBO_53_11 | reverse complement strand
TTTGAGTGCCTCCCTCTGCCCAGAGGGAACTCAACTGGAAGGATATCACCGAAAACCTATAGCGTCAAGCGAGTTTCTATAGTATAATTCAAATCAATCCAATTGAAGAAAGGAAGGGAACCCGTGTCTCTTTTGACAGTCGATCTGGTCAACGAGGCGATTGATCTTGCTCTCCCCAGCGTGCGCGCGATTGCCAAGCGTCACACCTGGAGTCCGGAGGGGGTCGCAATCGTTGTCGGCGGGGTCGGGCTCGACGAACCCGTCGAGCACGTGATGGAGGAGCTCGGGCCTGAAGATACTTGGTCCGACCGCTGGGGCGAACACAGCGACTTCCGCCTTTACGCTCGCAAGAAAATGGAGGTTTCCCTCCGAACCGGTCGCCCAAGTGGCGAAGTGGTGGCCGATGCTCCCTGGCTCCTTGAGGAAGGCGATACCTTCTGGCAGGGCGGGGTAGCTGAAGACACCTCACTCGCCGTGGGCGCCTCAGGCATATATGGCGAAGCCGATGAGGCGATCGCCTGGATCGTCTGGAACATCATCCGCATGCTTTGCCTCCTCGCAATTCGCCGAAGACGCGATGCCGGAGATAAAGTTCTGGGCGATTTTGGTCAGTAACTGCTCCCAAACCCAACACTAACCCCTGACTACCGTCAGACAGGCGTTGGGTTTTTTGTTGGATATCTGTGTCACATATAGTATACTATGTGTAAGGGATAGGGAGAAACAGGAAAAAGGACGACCCCCAAAAGGGGTTCTATTTTTTTGCTTCGTAAAAAGAAAGCTGACAGACTTTTGGGGTCCGTCAGCTGATACTGCTACTGCTACTTCTTTTCCTCGCGAGCGATGATCTCCGCCACGCGAGCCTGCTCCCGATTGGCTGAATCAATCGCCGGGGCGACGAAGTACACCAGGAAGAAAACAAAGAAAATCCCACCGATCACGTACTCCATTTCAAGCCTCCTTCCGTAGGCAAGGCGATGGCTTAATTATAGCTTCTTATCTGAAGAAAGTCAATGCTATAGGACCTGATTAGAACCTTAAATAAATTACCACGGAAACCAAAAAAAGCAGAACGTAGATCAGCGCAGAATGGGGTTTGAACATGTTCTCAAGCGTATTTTTCCAAAGGTTTTTGTGGACGGGGAAATAGGGAGCGTCAATTTTGTCAAATTTCACCTCCTCCTTCCCCATTCGGTTAAGCAGGCGGGCAACTTCATCTCTTCTTTCTTTGTAGTCCTGGCGGAAGGCTTTGTTCATGCCCTGTAGAACCCAAAAAACCAAAACAATGACCAGGTTTAAAATCACCACTTCCTGACGATTCACCTGGAACGACCATCCCAGAGAAGCGACCCACAAAGTCACCGCCCAAGTCCCGATCCGCTCGATGATGCTGTCGTATTTGTCAACTTGGCTTTGGCAAATTTTCATCTCGCTTTCCAGTAAAGCGATTCTTTGCTCTTCAGTGAGGCGCGTCATGGCTTAATTCTATAACAAAAAACGCCACCGGGCGGTGAAGCCGGGTGGCGTAGTGAAGGTCAGATCACCTCGTGGATCGCACGGGAGAGCGTCTCGCGGTCCGGAAAATATCCCCCCTTGAGCGCCTTGATCCCGTTTCTGGTGATCCGGAATTCGCCGCGGTAGTCGCGCGTTCCTCTGATCTTGGTGAGCTTGCGCTCGGCCAAGCCCAGATGCACGCAGGCTTCGACCACCCCGACGGTGACGGACTTCTGGCGGATCTTGAGGTGCCACCGCTCGTCCTTGAGGACCGTCAGAAGAACCCTCGCTCTCCGATCCATTGCCATTTGCAACTCTCCTTGATTCGATGTGTGGAAATTATACATCCGAACCAAAGAAAACGCCACTTGGCGGTGAGCATCCCCGTTGAGTTTCCTTTTTCCGTTGATTTTTCCCCACCCCGTGCTAACCTAGAACCAGTCTGATTGAAGGGAGAGAAAAATGGACGGCTCGCTCCGCGAACCTAGCATTTTTGGTGCAAAAAAATGAACGAATTGCTGCTTTGGGCGTTGTCGGTCCGGCAACCGTGGACCAATCTGATCGTCTGGGGGCTCAAGGATATTGAGATCCGCACCTGGGTAACCAATTACCGGGGACTCTTGCTCATCCATGCCGGCGCGACCCTTGACCGATTTGGCATGGTTCGGTTCCCGATGGCGACCATTCCGATGGGAGCCATCATCGGGAGCGTTAAACTGGTCGACATCGTCCGCTTTACGAGGAGAACCTGGAAAGAGTGGGGCGACCGGCACCTGGACATTGGGCGTTTCCCAACCGACCGCGAGCTCTACGGATGGATTCTGGAAGATCCGCGCCCGTTCGCCAAGCCCATCCCCTACAAGGGCTTGCAGAAGCTGTTCAAGGTGGAATCAAAGCCGGTACGCCAAGCTCTAGCGGCGAGAAATTAAGGAAGAGATTGACAAGGTGCTTTTGAGCGATCAAAAGCGCCTTTTCCTTTTATCACGGGAGGGGAAGGAGGAATTAGGTGTAGACTAGTGTATCTCTAATACGCATACCTTTGCTGGTATTCTCCGGCCAGATTGTTGCAGGTTTCTTGAGCCGAGAAAAAGTCGGGGTAATTTGTCTTGAGCCACGAGGCGGCGACAGCGGCTTCGGCCGCGGACGGGCCCGTTTCGGAAGAATACGTGCTGTAACTTTCCAGAGAGCTCACCACATCCCCCAAAGCCTGGCCTTCCAATCCATAGGTGTTCTCGAGAGGCCAGTTTTCCCAATCCACGGAGGTTTGGGAAAGGGTCTGCACTTCGGTACAAACGGCCAGGGCCTTTTTAAAGAGCCGGCCCCGGTTGCTGATCGGGCTGGTGCCGTAGTAACGGTCGTAAAGCCCAACGGCAATCAAGGAAGCCAGGAGAGAAACTAAGAAAACGGATAAAACAAAATTTAGCCGGGGGCGTTTAACGATCCACGCCTTTACCCGCTTGGCCCAGGATCCAATCTTCTTCAAGAAATTAAGATTGCTTTTTACCATCTTTCGAATGATAGCATGTGAGAAAGGAAATAAAGCCAACGGCCTGCTCCTCGTAGCTTTCCCGACCCTCGAAGCTTTATCGAAGTGGGTAGCGAAGTGCTTTCCCGCCTATGGCGGGTTGCAATTTCGCGTGGCGAAAGCGTGGGTATCCAACCGATAAAAATTTTTGCTGCAGGATCTCGGTGGTATAATTTTAGGCAGAATAATCGCTCAAAGGAGAGGAGAATGAGCACATTGGATATCACCCCCGCCTTGGCCGCCCGTTTGGCTCTCTGCCGCCAGGGAGACCACATTGATGTTGTCACGCTGGTGGGGATCCACTCCATCGCGGACAACGAGACGGTGAAGTGGTGCCGGGACTGCGGATCGGTGATCTTCACGGTTCTCGAAGGCCCGCCGAAGCCGGATCTGAAACCGAAAACCTTCACCCGGCTTTTTGACTAGGAAGGAGATCGCGTGAGGAACGAGGAGGCAAGACACGAGGTCCGCATCTTTATTGTCACCGATAAGGCGGACGGAACCACCGCGCACCGAAGCGGCGTGTGGGCCCGCAACTACAGCCGGCGGGGAAGCTTCCACCGCGGCATCCGCCGAGCGTACAATCGCTTGCTCAAGCGGTTTCCCAAGGAGACGCACACCATTCAGATGCATATGGCGCGGACAGAATACCCGCTCGCCCACCTGGGATAGCCCAAGCGCAGATTAACCCCTGCGCTTTCTTTTTTCGTCAGAAAAAACTAGGTCGCTGAAAGCGGCCGTCCTTTTAAAAAGAAAGCCACCGGGCGTAAGCCAGGTGGCTCAAAGATCAAAACATAAGGTCATTCGGCCAACCGAAGTGCTCGGCGCGGAATCTCGCCAACTCGGCCATTCGTTCCTTATCCTTCTTGGTGAGTCTCTTTGGCTTGAGCTGCGGTTCCTGTACTCTTCGGGCCCGCGCCTCCATCCGAGAAATGCGGTCATCTTGATCCAAGAGAATCAGTGCTCCCAGCAACCACCACATAACCAATCTTCCTTTCTTCTCAGTTCTATAAGTCTATCACCAGCCGATGGAATTTCAATTACCCAGATTGCGTGGTATCCTTAGGCAAATCCAAGTAGGAGAGGTGGAACGTGAGCAATGTTGATATTCCGCAGGAGGAGATTGAGAAGGCAGACGAGGAGAAGCTGCACAAGCTGATCGCCAGGGAAATCCGGGCGATCGCGACAGGAAACACCCGCTACCTGGCGGCCCGCGCCCGCAACCTCGTGGCACTGATGGCCGAGGCCGATCTCCGGCGCAGGAACGACAGATGGCTCAAGCGGGGGCTGGAGCAAGCCGAAGGTGACTCGGAAGCCGGTTCCAGCGGTCCGTATCCTTAGGACTAGGAAAGGAAAAGGAGAGAGCGATGGACGCTTTCAATCTGTTTTACGCGGTGGGTTCCCTGATTGCCGCCGCCTTGGTCGCCGCCGTGGTCTACCTCTACTGGCCCGTGCGCGATCTTATGGCGCGGGACAGGTTTGAAGAGATCTTCGGCTTCCGCCCGCCCAAGGGCAAACGCGGTCCCGGATCCCGGCCGATCTCTTGGGATAGGCGAGATGAGGTCGCCTTTTACCTCCGAGAAACCGCTTTAAGGGCGCAGGAGATCCTACGGGAGATGCGCGCAGGATTGCGGACCCTCATCGACATGGAGGAGAGCGGGAGAACCGTCCGCTGGCCGAAGCATCTGATCTGGAATCTCGCGGTGGAGCTTTGCTCCAGCTATTGGAAGTTCTACCAGTGCCGCAAGAAGTTCAACCGCGCCTACGACCTTGCCGTGCGCTTCGGATTCATCACCTCGGGCCGAGCGGATGATGCCTGCAACTACTTCGCCCGGATTGCCAAAACCCAACGCTAACCCCTGACTACCGTCAGGCAGGCGTTGGGTTTTTTTGTTGGATATCTGTATTATATATAGTATACTATGTATAACGATAAGGTGGGGCGGGAAAAACGCACCGGCCCGAAACCCTAGTTTCGGGCCTTTTCTTTTGCGTAGCAAAAACTAGATCGCCTAAGGCGACCGTCCTTTTGCCTCGAGCAAACTTCCGTGATACCATTATCAAAACGTCTGGGAAGGAGACGGGAATGAAGAAACCGCTTTTGGGAGAAGGGGTTCGGGCTGCCCTGATGCTAGTTGCCGTCGGGCTTGTGGGAGCTTCGGTCATCACCGGCAAATCCGGTCTGATGCTTGGGGCTCTGGTGATTGCCGCTGGAGCTGCAGCGCTGACTTTCATCGAGCGCCGGCAGCGGCTTCAAGTGAAGGACGGGCGCACCCGCGGCTGCTACTGGCCAACGGACGAAGAGCTACAGTACGGCACCAAGGTCCGCACCACGGTGGATGCCGGAGCGAACGACTGGACCGCCGAAGGCCGGGCGAAGCGGCGATGGGGTGCGAGAGGAACCGTCATCGACCGGTCAGACGCCCACGGCCTGTGCTACGGCGTCCGGCACAAAGACGGCTCGGTGGCATGGTATGAGCCGACCGAACTGGAACCGCGGTAGTACCTTCGAGCCGCCATCAACCCAACACTAACCCCCGCCAGAGGCGGACACGGCGTTGGGTTTTTTCTTTGTTGCGGAAAATTGAGGGTCCGGCGTCCCCACTCCCCCATCCTACATTGCCACCAACTCTTCGTTCGTATATTTCTTGTGGGCGACTTCTTGCCACTTGTTAGGGGATAAGCTTAAATCCCAAGGACAGACCGACCGCACCCAGCCAAATTTTTCAGAGATTTCCCCAGACACAGGATCGATGCGAGTATATTGGAGAATCTGACAGTTATAAATCTTATCTTTTGGGTCGTGTCGATCCCGAAGCGCTTGAAACTCTTCGGGTAGCCAACCCTCCATAATAATTCTGATCGGCCACATCACGTTGCCGTGGGTAACTACTATTCCTCGTCCGTTTGGCAGATCACGATACAAAGTAGTTAAAATTCCCACCCGAACCCGGACAGCCATGTCCGCCATCGACTCTCCACCAGGCGATGCAAAGTAGAACTTACTGATGTCCCGCTTTCTCATAACTTCGGGGTATTTAGCCCAACGCTCTTCATCTGTCATGGCATCCAAATTGCCCCAATCATGCTCGCGAATGTAATCCCGAATATACCATCTGGCTCCCGGCAATCCTAAGTACCCGGCAGTTTTTCGTGCCCGAACATAGGTCGAGCAGTAGTAGGCATCAAATTTTCCGCCGTTGATATTAGCGGTAATCCATTTGCCGGCTGCTCTGGACTGCCCAACACCCCTGGGGGTTAAATCATAGGTTGAACTGTGTCTTTGGCTAAACTCTTTCGTAAAATAGCTGCTGTCTCCGTGCTCTGCGGCATCCGTTGCCACGTTCCCTTCAGATTCTCCATGGCGGACAAAAACAAGTTCCAGCGGTCGATTGGACGGCTCGCTTTGCGAACCTAGCAATCTCGCTAATGCTCGATTGTTGGCAGGTAGTTCTTTCTTACTAACCATAGGACCAATTCTAGACGGTCGAGCAATGATTTCGCAATTTCCCAAATGGTGCTCCCGGCAGGGTTCTTTTTTGGAAAAGAAATCTAGTGGTCTGGGGACATCTTCGAGTAAAGCTCAAGGGTGTGGCGGGCGTTTGGCTCCATCTCCAATTCCTTTAAGGCAACCGATGGCGGTACCCAAAGGTAATCCTGCGCCTCTTCGTTTAGTTGCACTCTCTTGCTCCCAACGTGCACTATCTTATCGACGAAGATGTGCTGCACTCCAGATAGGTAATAGCCGGAGTTCTTGATTTGGTCAAAGGTGCAGATATGTTCGCCCACCCCGCCCTGCAATCCGGTTTCTTCTTTGATCTCCCGCAAAAGGGATTCATCAAGCCGTTCGTTTCGGCGTACCTTGCCGCCCACGACGGAATAGCGATCTTTCCATTTGTGCGTCCTAACCAGCAGAACTTCTTTTTCTGTTCTTGATTTCGACGGCACGTGCTCGATAATTGCTCCCACCGCCACCACCGATCCCGGGACCATCAGCCCCTCCCACAGCTTGTGGATGGCTTGCTCGTTTCGCTTTACTTGCGGATCAGGGAGCTTCCCGTTTTCGAGGATAGATTCCACCAGCTGTTCGGGCTTCATCACCGCGTTTTTATGCACGTAGGCCGGGTGGTCGGCGAGCTTTTCCTGGAAAAAGCAGTGCACATTGGAAACCTGCGCAATCCCCAGCTCATACGAGGCGCTTTTTCCGATGTAGCCCTCGGGGTTTACAAAATAGCTAAACCCGTTCTCCCCCAGCCGCCTAAGATTGTGGAGGTAAAGGAGTTCGATCATCCGCTGGTCTTTTTCCCGATCTGTCTCCAAAACGGCAAACCCGTCTTCCATGGACTTGATCTCCGCCAGCGCCGGCGCTAAAACTTCGATTCCGTTTTCGGTAAAAAGCTGGTGGATTCTTTTGATCTCGTCAAAATGCTTGCGGAAACTGCCGTGCAAAACGCAGCGGAAGTTGGGTTCGGTTTCACCTTTTATTGCCATACCACCGCTAATTATGATCTAAGACTTTAATATTTACAACCGGAGCAAAAGAAAGGACCAGATTCTTGGAAGAATCCGGTCCTGTGCTGTCGAACAACTGGTTACCTTACGCCGGCGATGAAATCGCTCACGGAGGCGGCCAGTCTTCGAATCACGCTCCAGATCCTTCCAAAGAAGTTGGTCTTCTTGGAGAGACCGTGGCGCGGTTTCCCGTCCGCATCGAAGTACTCGCCGAAGTCCTCCCAGATAGGCATCTAGCCCTCCTTCTCCAGCTTTCGGTTCTCGATCCAAGCGTGGATCTCCAGGCCGAGCCAGAAAAGAACCATGACGACGAAGAAGATGACCAGGAAGGTAAAGATCAGGTTCCCCGTCGCAATGGACTGCTCCGGTGTGGGAGCTGCCGAAGGCTGCCCACCTGCCGTTAAGGCGATCACGATTAGAACCAGAAAGATCAGCGGTGCCATCATGCACCTCCTTTTTTTAAGGTATGCTTCATTTTAACCCAATTACTCCAGAAAGTCAATGCTATAGGACAGTGGAAACGGGGATTTTAATCGGTGTAAAACGGGATTATTTAGTCTTGATCGGGGTGGGACGGCCATTTTCGTCCACGGCCACGTAGACGACTTCCGCTTCCGTCACGCGGACGGTGTCCCGAGTGCCGCCGATTCCAATCCGCTCTGCTTCCACCTCAATGACAACTGTGATCGAAGTCTTCCCAACCCGTATCGTTTTCGTGTAGAAAGTCACTAAATCCCCCAAGTGGACGGGAGCGACAAAGTCCACCTCTTTAATTGCCTTTGTGACAAACTTTTTCGGATATTGGCGGCGGGCCTCGACCCCGCCCGCGAGGTCGACTTGGCTCATAATCACCCCGCCGAAAATCGTGCCGTAGGCGTTGGTGTCCTTCGGGAGCATCGTAATCCGAATCGCCGGAAACCTCTCACCGGATGTTTCTTTAGCCATTAATCCGATTTTAACAATAAAGAAAAAGCCACCGGGCTTGATAGCCAGATGGCGATGAGAACGTTGCGGCACCACCTTAGGGATTCCAAGGCGCGTCTTGGAAGGTGGACGTTTTTTCAATATCCGCCGCCGTACCACTAGATCCGGGATTGAACATTCGCGCAACCGGACCGGATCGGTCCCCAGCAGTGGTAATTATACAAAAAAGAAAAAGCCAGCAAACGGATTTGCTGGCTTGGTTTGGTTCACCGGTACCGGATGTTGCAGAGCTCGGTGGACACCTCGCGAACGTATCCCCTCTCCTCTAGAAGCTGGCGCTGGAAGGCGGTGTGGCCGGCGCCGAACTTGATCCCCACCATCTTGGGTTCCCGCTCGCGAACCACCTCATCAAAAAATTCCAGGCAGTTGCGGTCGCGCGGCTTGCCGATGGTGTCCGAGACAGCCCCAACCAGTTGGGCATCGCTCCAGAAGAAAACGAAGCCGTCCCCCAGATCCTGGCCGGTGTATCCGCCTTGATCCATCTTCTCCACTGACCGGCGCGCAAACTCCACCACCTGTTTCACGCGGCCGACGGGGATCCTCCGCATCCGGGCCTCAAACTCCTCCATCAGCGCCGTCTGCTGTTCCTCGGTCAAGAACTCCCTCTCTCCCGAGATCCAGCCCGGCTGTTGGTAGTCAAAGGACCCGCCTTCGGTCGGCAGGGCCAGGACCCGCTGGGCGACGAGAAAGTAGATCTGCATCGCCACTTGGAAGGCGCTTTCCAAATCGGACCCGTAGAGCATTGACCGGGCAAACTCCTCAAACTCGCCGGGCGCTTGCGCGCCGCCGGAGTCTTCAAAGAGAACCAGATCGCAGCCGGCAAGAATGTCGTTGATCCGCTGGTAGTATTCCGCGTCGCCCACGTGGTTGGTGCCGACCAGAATAACCGAACGTAATTGGCGCGAATTCCGGTAAAAATGGGCAAAGGTGTAGATGCCGGAGGGCTTAACCACCACCTCTCCGCCAAAAAGACGGTGGGACTTGGTCCAATCCACTCGTTTCCTCCTTCTTCGATTTGAACTTATTGTAAGCGGGGTAATCGGAAAAAGCAAAGAATAGCTCAAGCGGTTTCCGACCGGCGGAAATCTTTAACTCAATCTGTAATCCTTCTTCCTTTGCTCTACACCCATCCGCTCGAACTCCTTATCGTAGAGCTCCATTACATCCAAAAGTGTGGCGAAGATTTGGCGGATGGTTTCCTCTTTGGTCCTCCCCGGCCAATCAAAACCCACAACTTTGAGGTTCCGGTAGTTGAACTCTCCCGGCAACTCTTTGTGGAGATCCTTAGCGTAGGCAAATTCGTGAAGAGACTTGTAGATCTCGCCTTTGGGAACCTTCAACAGGAAATGCATCGCAGTCCAGATAATCTTGGCTAGTCGAATCAAATCGCCGTAAACCACAACTTCATCCTCTTCCCCCAAACTCTGGGCGGCAAACTCGAGATTTTGGTTAGTGTTGATGGATTTTTCTTCCAAAATGTAGTTGGTAAAGCCGGGCTTAACCGACAGAAGATAATCCTGCACAGTTGCGGCCTCGGAATCATTGGGCCGCTCGGGAACATTGAACCCCCCGCAAATAATTACTTTCTTGAGACCGCGTTTATCAATCTCCTGGGCAACAAAATCCAAATATTGACTGTAATCTGTCCGCTCGGGACCGTAGAGCCCGTAGCAAAGAACAACTCCTATTTTCACATCCCGATTATAGCGGAATCAAAACGACTTTTTGGAAAAAGAAATGACGCTAACCCTCTTGCACTATAGGATTCTCATGTTAAAATTTATCCAACCTAGAACCAAGGAGTAGAGACCGTGAGGAATTTTCTTCCGCTTTGGGTCGCATCCGCGATCGTGATGTTTCTTTTCGGATTCGGTTTTGGAGAACTCCGCCATCAGGGTATGCTCCAACCGGTGCCGAGAACTTCGGATTTGACGCCGTCGGACGTGATCAACCTGGAAGAAAGCATCACAACGGCGCAATGGAGGCTATCCGGCAGCCCGGCCATCGGCTTGGAAGTTGATTGGGACGGCACGCTCATCGACATTGAAAGCGGCAACCTCGCGATCGTAGACACCGGGTCGTTCGGTGACCGTCTTACGGTGCGCGTCAAGATCGATGACCCGTCCTCGTGGAAGAAGGGGGATAAAGTCCGAGTTATCGGCAAAATCGCCTACACCCAATTGATGTGGCCTGCCACATCTGTGTGGGACGACAAGGGAGGCGAACCCCTGCTGGTTGCCGTCGGACTAGGGTACGGCTCCCGCATGCTGCCTCGGTAATACGCACAGCCCCAGATCTTACAGGTCCGAACACCAGTTTCGGGCCTTTTTCTTTTGGGGAGGAAAAGTTAGCGGTCTACCTACCGGTAGGCAGGTTTCCAACCGGTGCGGGTCTGCGATTTACCCTATGGATTCCCAAGCCTTATCTAACTCTTTCTTGGCTCTAGCGTATGTCACCATCCAGAGATAAAGCCAGGAAGATAGAAACATCGCGCTCCTATCGGTATCGAACGCCAAGTTTTTTCGCTTAAGATATTTCATACCCTCTTTGATGGCTAAGAGTTCTTCTTGGAAGCGAAACCTTGGGAAAAACAGATACTTTAACCCAAATTTAAAAACACCCAGTTCCTTCTGCCGCTCAATATGCTTCTTTTCGTGTTCTAGAACCGCGATAAATCGGGGGTTGGGGTGTGGTTGGTGCAAATCCCAAAAACCTCACTTGAAACAAAGATATTTGGGTAAAATGCTTGGGCGGTACTAGGAGATGGCCAAGGGAATAGTCCCAAAAGTTTGGCCTTCTTCTTCACCGGTATTCCTTGATACTTGATTTTCTCTCTTTTTCCTGTAATCGGCATACCCATAGTCTCTGACTAAAATTTTAACACTGGGGAACGGAAGAAAAGCTGGCGGTTTTCAACCGGCGAAATCTCAACTCTGCTTCGTGTAATCCCCTTTTCCGGGAATAATGTGGCGCACACCACCGCGGGGATTCTCCATGTCTCCGGAGTATCGCGGAATCAGATGGATATGCAAGTGGTGGATCGTCCGACCGGCCGCTTCGCCGTCATTGACCCCGATGTTGTAGGCGTCGGGATGAAACTTTTCGTCAATGATCTTCTTTGCTTCCTTATTTGCTTCCAAAAGAAACGGGGCTTCCTCGGCCGTGAGCTCGAAAAAGGAAACCACATGCCTTTTGGAAACTATCTCGCAGTGTCCCGGGCTTGCTGGGAAATTATCAAACCGTGCGTAAAAATGCTCGTTCTCGTAGAAAATCGGCTCGGTTTTATTCTGATAAATGTCGCAAAAGAGACATTTGGGAACTGATTCAGCCATCAACCGATTTTAGCACTGCGGGAAAGTTAAAAATCCGATCAGCGGGGCCGAGGTGCGTTCTGGTCAACAATTAGAACTGGAAATTCCATCCGGGCTAATTCGTTTCCCTTCTCCATAAACCTAACAGTGTAAGTCCCTGGTTTCTCGATCTTAAATCCCGCAATACCGGCGAGGAAATTGTGGCTTTTACCGGCTTGGAGCTTTAGGAGACCCTTGACGTTAAATAACGCTTTGTCCTCCGGGTCCAAAATAGTGAGTTCGATTTCCGTAGTGTACTCGGTGTCGCTACCGAAAACAGCGACGACGTGGAACGGGTTGATAACGGCAGGAACAGCTGCCACCCCAACCCTATCGAAAATACCAATCAAACCAAGCTTCCCGCCTTCGGCTATAAATGCATAATCGCAGAGGTGTAGATCTTTGACCTTCAGCATCACCCGAATTTTAGCACTGCGGGAATGGGTTCGACTCCGCTCACCATAAAAGTAAAGAAAACTATGGAACAATTCGCGCGAATTGTCCTATGGTAAAAAAAGAAAAAAGGACCGAAACGGATGTTTCAGTCCTAAAACGAAGCTAGGGAATTTTCTTCCCGTACTTCGAGCAGCGAAGCTAGGGAATCTTCTTCCCGTACTTCTTCTCCAGCTCCGCCAGACCCTCCCGAATCACATTGATGATCCGCGGAGAAAGATCATCCGGAGCGACCAGCCCTCGCAAGCGGGCAGTGGGAAGAGCGATCTCCGCTGGAACTCCCAGCTCCGTCAGGCGGGTGAACTCGCACGCCGGACAAACATCGTGGACGCTCAAGCCAAAACCCGGCAGAACGTGAACATGGAGCATGGCGACCTCCTCTCGATGAAATTAACTTAATTTTACCACGAAACCTATAGTCTCGGTATATCTCCCCTCTCTCCACATGCGACAATTCTATAGAAGTGTTCCCAACACATCACAGAAAATAAAAAGGACCGAAACGGATGTTTCAGTCCTTAGAGTACGATCAGGCGCCGTACTTCATCGTGAAGCTGATCTCTCCACGAGTGGGATGCTCGCCTTTTTCCAACGCTTTGCGGCCATTCGGGGTGATCGCAAAGTGTCCTCGGAAATGGCCTGGCTTCCCCGGAATCTTGGTGAGCTTGCGCCACACCAAACCCTGATTAAAGCAGGCCTCGACCAGCTTGGCCGTGAGGGCTCGCTGGGGAAGACGGTCGTGCCAACGGCCGTCATTGAGAACCGTGAGAAGCAGCTTCACCCGGCGATCAATCATTCGATCCCCCCTCCTTCGGCGGCAGGATCCTGACGCGGGAAGTCGGCGTCAGTCTCGCCAGATCCTGATCGACCATCCTCCAAATGGCGGCCACCACGGTGTATCGGTAGCGCTGCTTCACCCGGCGGACTACCCCATCAGGGGAGTACACCCCCGGCGGCAACTGCTTAACCGCCTCAAAGGCGCTTTCGTAAAGAGCGTGCTCTTCGGCAGAGCTCATTCCAGAACCACCACCCATCTCAGCCCAGCTCTGGTACATCGCGGTCCTCCCTTCTTTTGGAATTATTCTAGCAGAGCAACCTTGAAATCCTATAACTGGATGGTATCATTTAGAGAGAGAATCGAAGAAGGAGGCGAGACAATGAAGAAGGCGGTTTTTGTTTTGGCGCTGGTGGCCGTTGGGCTGCTTTTGGTAGGCTGCGGTCCTGAAAAGGTGGTTCAACCGCCGGCGGACCAGCAGGAGTTGGAGGTGAGTTTCTCAACACCGAACGGCCGTGCGACGGCGATTACCATCTTCTACGCCGGCGGCGCAGAGGAGATCCTGGCTGATCGAGTCCTGTGGTACTACGACGTTCCCAACGACCTTCGGGAGTACGCGGTTATCTCCTACGACGTCGCCGGACTCCCCCATGCCGAGCTCCATCTGCTCGAGTCCAAGCAGCCTTCAACCGAACGCTGATTTCGATCCCGAGACCCTCAAACCCATGAGGGTCTTTTTTCTCAAGAAAAAAGCTCGCTGAGGGATCAGCGAGCGTTGAGCGAACGGTTGAGCCGTCGCCAATTGTCCCGGTCGATGCTGTTGCGAGTAACCACCGTTTCACCAAGCACGTAAATCCGGCGGGCCAGCATAAGATCATCGCGCGTCGGGCGCTTTCCTTTGACTAGCGCCTTCCGCCCCTTCTCGGTGATGCGGAAACGAGCCATGGAGTTACGCGTCCCCCGATCCCGGGTGAGCCTGCGCTCCACCAAACCCAGGTCGAAGCACGCTTCCACCACCCAGATTGGGATCTCCGCGAGCGGGAACTTTAGGTGCCACCGCCCGTCCTTGAGGACTGTCAGAAAAACCCTCGCTCTCCGATCCATTCCCATGCAAATCCTCCTTTGATGCGCTTTCTCGGATCCGGTTTGCTTACGCCGCCGGAGCAATCGGGATGAAGAGGAATACGTCATCATCACCCCATTGGTCGCCGGTATTCCCCCGGACCCAGTTTTGCGCGACACCCATCTCCCACTCGGTATTCAGAAAGGGAACACCGGGGAAACTACCCGAATCGGCGGGGCCGTGGGCGATGTTGCCGAAGACAACCAGGCGGGATCCGAGAGCAAGAACCTTACGGCAAAAGATCCCGAATTCCTCCCGGGAGACGGGGCGCAGGTTTTCCTCTTTCGCGGCGGCCTGAACGATCCCGTCGTTGATGACCGGATCACCATCCTCCCGCTCAAAGCGAAGGATGACGAACCGGTACTCCTTCGTACTCAACTCCACGCGGGTGCGCTTCATTGCGCTCCTCCTTCTTCGATTTGAGGCAATTATATCACCGCAGAAAAGGACCGAAACGGTGGGAAAGTCTGACTTCCCGGG
>MEUW01000020.1:0-2556 GCA_001772805.1 candidate division WWE3 bacterium RBG_19FT_COMBO_53_11 | reverse complement strand
TTGATCCAATTCCGTCCGCGCCTTGAGGAATGCCTCGCGGTACGGGAGAGCGACGAAGAAAACGGCAAGCAGACTGCCGAACGCCCAGCCCATTACGAAAACCGCCAGGAGTGGCATCAGTTCTCCTCCTTCTTCGGCTCGGCCTGTGAAGGAGGCGCGTAAGGATTGACGCCCCCGAAAACCCAGCCCGGAAGCTCGGCGACGTCACGCGAGCACTTGTCCAAAGTCTCCTTCAGCCATCCGCGTTCCAGCTTCAGCAGCCTCTTCGGCAGCCGGGAAGCGCGGCGTCGGCGGCGGGAGCGAGATCTCCCGACTCTTCCGACCAGCCAACTCCGTCCCCATTTCGTCATGAGAACCTCCTTTCTTTTGGAATTATTTTAACAGGCGAATCAACTTGGAACCTTGAAGTCCGCTGCTTTTTATTTTTCAAACAAAAAATCCCCTGCTGACAGTAAGTCCGCAGGGGAAAGTTTCAACTCAAGCCAGTTCGCGGCAAGCCCAAACGAAAAGGCCCGCACTCCAAGCAAAGTTCCGCTCCGCCCGGTAGAAAAGCTTGCGGTAGGGGCGACCTTTCCGGTCGTAAAGCTCCAGAAAAGTCTCCTCTTCCACAGCTTTTTGGGCAATCTTTTCCAAGACCGCCTGCGCCTCGGCTTCTTGCCCAAACCGATGCTTCACCACCGCATCCACGCACCCCAACCAAGTCCATGAGCTCCCGTTGTGGTAGTCAGTGAGCCCGGCCAGAAAAATCAAGGGCGTAAAGCAATCCCGCAGAGAGATCCGAGGAGAGTTGGTCCGGCAGGGCACCGGATCAGCGATCCGGTAGCGGCGCATGGATGCTTGGATCAGGTACGCCTGGTCTTCGGAAGCAATACCCCAAAGCATCGCCAGGAGATTCCCGTCGGTTGTGAAGTGGGTACTCGTCCTGCGCCAGTCGATCCAGTCGGTGTAGAAGGAACCGTTCCAAAACTCCTGGTTTATTCGCTCCTTAATCAGAACATGCAATTTCTGGTACCGGGCGGCCGTCTCCCAGTTCCCCACCGCCAGCTCCAGCTCAAAAAGACACTCTAGCGCATGGCAGTGACAGACATTGCTGTAGAGCACCTTACCTTCCTTGCGGACGTTATCGGCCCAGGTTGAAAAAGCCCTCTCTTCAATGAGGAGATCATCATCCACGTCGTTCTCCAGACTCCACCGTACAGCGCTCTCAAACGCGCCAATATTGCGGCGCAGGAACTCGATCTCATCAGCACTGGCCCCTTGGGCAAATTCGGAGGCGCAGATCACCAAAAGCGGATTGGAATCCCGCGCGTGGTGACCCAGCTTGTCCTCAAGGTAAACCGGCTTTTGGGCCGGTGGAACCCGAATGCCCAGTATCTTAAGCGCCAAGTCCCGCCGATCGTGACCAATCCGCAGAGGGATTTGCCAATCCGGCGCTTGTGCCTTAAGTAGAGTTTCCAGATTCCGGCGAACGACGCCGCGATCACCCAGTGCCAAAGCGCCGAGCGATGCAAAACAGCTGTCGCGCGCCCAGACCTGTTCCCATTGCCCGGAACCGGCGACGATACCGTTTTCCCGGTAGGAACTCTTCAACACGCGCTTGGCAATTTCGTAAGCGTTGTCGATTACCGACATCCCCGCCTCCTTCCTTATTCAGGTATGTTTGAGATCATTATAAATCCAGAATCTTAAATTAGGAAGCTTTTCAGG
Source organism: candidate division WWE3 bacterium RBG_19FT_COMBO_53_11 (assembly GCA_001772805.1). Taxonomy (GTDB): domain Bacteria; phylum Patescibacteriota; class WWE3; order 9FT-COMBO-53-11; family 9FT-COMBO-53-11; genus 9FT-COMBO-53-11. The sequence continues at coordinate 849 of MEUW01000020.1, read as the reverse complement.
CAGGTCTCCAACCAGAGCAAATCCCGCTTCCCGCTGCTTTCTTTTTCCCGTGGTATCATTTGAGGAGAAAATCAAGAAGGAGGAGAGACATGCGGAAAGGTTTAGTCGTACTGATTGTGCTGTCTGTTGCGCTCACAGCAATGGGGAGCACGGTGTACTTCTGGCCGGTGCCGACCGTTGAGCAAGCGTGCATGGGAGCAGACAGATTCTGCACGTTGGAATCGCCGGGGTACTACTCCAAAGTGGAGCGTTATGGATCGGAAACGAATTTCTATCTATCCGAGGAACAGACGGAGCTCTTTTGGATGGATACCGCGAATTTTCTCAGCGAGAAGGGACTCGGGCCACACGCTCTGATTGCCGCGGCCTACATTCTCTCCGATCCTGAACCTTTCCCGGAGACGCTGTCCTACCCTACCGCCGGGGGCCGAGTAGTCATAACGGTCTCTACCGTCGATAAGATCGAAGGATGGGCCGATCTTGTCTCCTTCACCCTCGCCTACTTCCGATAAGAGTTGGAACGACTATCTAAAGCAGTGCTGTCCTTGCTGCGCGCGGTTGCAATTTGCCGCCGCAAATAGGACCACTGCTTTTTTGTTGCCCGTGGTATCATTTGGGGAGAAAATCGAAGAAGGAGGGAGTTGAATGGCGCTTTCTCGATCCAAGGGGTTTGAGAAACTCTTTGGCTTTCCGCCTCCCCAAGGAAAGCGGGGGCCAGGTTCCCGGCCGATTGGCTGGGACCGGAAAGATAAAGTCCTGAAGGTTCTACGCGCCTTGGCCTACAAAGTCGAGCGTGCTCGGCGAATGCGGCAAGACGCTGCAGAGTCCCAGCTTCCTGCTGGACCGCGC
>MEUW01000019.1:32809-36554 GCA_001772805.1 candidate division WWE3 bacterium RBG_19FT_COMBO_53_11 | reverse complement strand
GAACCGATCTACGGCACCTCCCGGGAATTCCCTGGAGGCGTAGACGGAAAGCTCCCCGGTTAGCGGAGACGTATAGATGCTCAGGAAATCGATGCACATCCGATTCGGTTCCACCTCGGTGTTGTACATGGCAACACCCTGGATTACCAGCTGCACCACTCCGGTGTAGTTCTGGGGTATTACATCCGGAGCCATATCCGTGCACCAAATCACTTGAGGCAGAGGAACCGATTGCTGAAGCATCGCTGCGGCCTGGGCCAACCGATCTTCCAGGTCGGACTTATCCTGTTCGAGCTGGGCGATCTTCACGTTTTGCGCGCTGGCTTCTTGTACCATGGTCGCGTTGCTGACGGACAGCTTACCGACCGCGGCGGCCAGGATGCTGCTGGTCTGGTACTGAACAGCGTTGAAGGCGACGGCTCCCAGCAGGGCAGCACCGATGAGCAATCGCAGCCAATTGACCTTCAGGAAAACGGAAAAGCGTTTCAGGATGTTCTTCACCGCTTACCTCCTTTTGGAGAACGGATTAAGGGCGCGGTTGAGTCCGTCGCCCAGGAAGTTGAAGGCCAGAATGATCACTCCAATCACCAATCCGGGAATCCAAACGAGCATCGGTCTGGTTCTCCAGAACGCATAGTTGGTAAAGATCATGGCTCCCCAGGAAGGATTGGGTGGCCTAATCCCAATCCCCAAGAACGAGAGGAACGCTTCGGAGAGGATGATCCCTCCTGCCCCCATCGACAGAGATACGATGATCGGGCTGGCGGCGTTGGGGAGAATATGGCGGAAGATCAACCGCCAATTTGAAGCGCCAAGACAGCGCGCCGCGTCGATGTAGTCCCGCTCCTTGATGGATAGGAATTGCCCCCTTACAAGCCGGGCTCCTCCTGCCCATCCGATAAGAGACAGGGTCACGACAACGACGATGTAGTCAATGTATCCCCCTTTGACTAAGGGATCTAAGGCCGCAATACTTCGTGAGATCTGATCAATTCTTGGTCCGAGTGTTGACGCCAGGAAAAAGATCAAGAGCATTCCCGGAAAAGCAAACAGGATATCGGCGATTCTCATGACAATTGTGTCCACAATCCCGCCGAAGTACCCCGTGATGGCACCCAGGAATATTCCCACAGGCGTTCCAAGGGCCAGTGACACTACTACCACGAAAGAAGCGGTCCTGGCTCCCCAAACGATCCTGGAGAAGATATCTCGCCCCAACTGATCCGTTCCCAGGAGGTGTTCCCGGGAGACAGGCTGTTCAGCCGCATCAAGGTTCTGGTCCTTGTAGCCGTAGGGAGCGATGAGCGGAGCAAAAATCCCCGTGACAAGGAGGATGACAACGATCGTCAATCCGAAAAGCGCCAACCGATCGTGCCCAAGCCCTCGCAGTACTTCTTTTAAGTTCATTGGGGCCTCCGAATCCTTGGATCAATGGCGAAGTAGAGGAAATCTACCAGTAAGTTGCTCACGATAAAGGCAAGCGCGCCTAAAATCGTGAACGCCATGATCATCGGGTAATCCCGGGCGGTAAAGACTTGGAGAGCCAGTTGGCCGCAGCCGGGGATGCCAAAGAGCAACTCGGTAACGAAGGCTCCTCCCACGAGTGATCCCAGCATCAACCCCACGATCGTCATGACCGGGATCAAGGCGTTGGGTAGGATATGACTGAACATGATCCTTCCTTCCAGAAGTCCTTTGGCCCTTGCGGTCGTGACGTACATCTCCGAGATCGTTGTCAGAACCGCCGCTCTTGTTTGTCTAACCATGACGGCTAACGGTCCGATCCCTAGAACGATGGCGGGAAGAATGACCTTCGTTGAGAAGATCCCATCCCAACCACCGGGGGGAAGAACATGAACCTTGACCGCCAAGAAGTACAAAAGAATGGGAGCGATGGCAAACACGGGCATGGAGATGCCGACGACCACGGTTAAAACGATGATCCGGTCTATCGGCGTGTTTTCTTTGTAGGCCGCGAGGATTCCTAGGAGCACGCCTAAAGGAATGCTCCACCCCAATGCCACCGCGTTGAGCGGGGCGGAAACCCCCAGACATCTGCCGATCAGCCGCGAGACGGGTTGCCCGCGGTATTTGAGCGATGTCCCAAGGTCTCCTTGGAGAAACTTGGATATGTACCCTGTGTACTGCACCATCAGCGGCCGGTCTAGGCCCAGCTCATGGCGAAGTCGCACCACGGTTTCGGGGTTGGCGTGTTGACCAAGCATCAGTTGTACAGGATCGCCCGGCCCGTAAACACCCAAGACAAAGACCAGAAATGTGATCACTGCCAGAAGCACCGGAATCCAAAGTACGCGCTTTACCAGGTAGCCGTACATGGATATTTTCCTCCTTTCCTTTTCTATTTTTGTTTAGTAACGTGCTTTCGAGTGAAGGTTTCCCGAATTGCACGGGAGGAGAACTTTTACCTTCAAAGAAACCCACCCCCACCGCCTAAGCGGAATGAAGGTGGGTTTATGCTAAAGCTTACGGTTCAATTGAGACGTACTTGAACCGTTCCAGAACCAAGGGCGGGTTGAACAAACCCTTAACCCAGGGCTTGATGAGAATGTAGGACTTGCCGTGGCTGGTAGTTAGCCAGGCCGCATCCTCAACGATGAGCCGTTCCACTTGACGATACAGCTCAACTCGAAGATCGGGATCCGATTCCACCGCAGCCAGGTCGAGCAGCCGATCGACTTCGGGGTTGTCGTAGCCCACCTTGTTGTCGAGCGACTGGCTGTGGAAAAGGATCTCCAAGAAGTTCTGGGCGTCGGGGTAGTCGGCGATCCAACCCAGAGAGAACATCTGGTAGGGATTGGGCCGCTGGGCGACGTCCACCAGGAAGACCGAGTACTCGGTCTGCTCCAGCAGAACTTCGACCCCGAGGTTGTTCCTCCACATCTCCAACATTGCTTCGACCGCACCGGGAGGCGCTCCGCCGCCGCCGGAAACATGCAGAACGATATCCGGCAGGTTATCCGCCGATCCGTAGGAGCTTTCGGCAATGAGCTGCCGAGCTCGTTCGGGATCGTAAGGGATTCCCTGAAAGTTTGGATCGTACCCCGGCAACCCCGGAGGTAGAATTCCAGGGGCGTATTGCAAGGCGCCCTGTAGAACTACCTGGACGATCTTCTCGCGGTCGGTGGCCATGATGAAGGCCAGGCGGACCTTGGGATCGTCAAAGGGTTTCTGATCCTGGTTGAGGGCAATGTACCCGGTTGAGAGTTCGGGAACGATCTCGAGCTCCGCGTTGAGCGGGTCATTGGGATCCGTCACGCGATCCAAGTCCTGTAGACCAACGGGGGTTGAGTCCAGCATGTCGGTCTCGTAGAGGATCATCGGTGATCCGCCGGAGATCATGAACTCGATTCGCTCCAGCTGGGGTTGCGGGTCGCCGTAGTAGTAGGTGTTGCGAACAAGGACCAGCTGCTCGCCCTGTGCGTAGCGCTCGAGCCGAAAGGGCCCCGTTCCTACCGGATCGTCCGTCCACGGGCGGTTTGGCTCGTCCTGCCCAACGTTGTCCTTTTCTAGGACGAAAGCCGTCGGATAGGTCAGTTTCGCCAGGAAGTAGTTCCGCGGCTTGTCGATGGTGATTTGGAGGGTGTAGTCGTCGATAACTTGCACACCCTGCACCTCTTCCACATTCCCGCGCAGCTTCTCGCGACAGCCGATGATATCTCCCAAGTAGGTGTCGGCCGTCGGCGAGCCGGTCTCCGGAGCGCAAGCGCGCTCGATCGACCACTTG
>MEUW01000019.1:32205-32784 GCA_001772805.1 candidate division WWE3 bacterium RBG_19FT_COMBO_53_11 | reverse complement strand
GATGGAAGGGGTAGATCTTCCCATCGTCCGACATATCCCACGACGCGGCGATGTGAAGAACAAGGTTGAGATCTCGGTCAATCATAGCCAAACCCGAGAAGATCTCCACAATGTAGCTCGCACTACCGGCGTCGGTCGCCATCTGAGGATCAAGCGTTGGCGGATCGGTACCCAGAATTCGCAAGACCGGAGGGCGCTGGCTGGAGGGTGCAGGGGTAATCCCGGACGATTCCGGTGTTACCACTGGATTTTCCGCCTTTCCGCAAGCTCCCAAAACCAAACCCAACACCAAAACCAAAGACAGAATCCGAAAACTTCTCACGTCTCCTCCTTGTTTAGTTGTATAAGCAGAGGACTGCTTGAATTATGTTTATCACGAAAACATGCTCCGGTCAAGTCGATTTGACGCCGGAAAATTTGCTTCCCATCAACTTATGGGTTAGGATGTTTATTAATTCAAAGAAAGAAGGAGAAGAGAGATGAAGACCAGGTCGCTGGCGGCCCTTGTCCTGTTGGTGGCTTTTGCTTCCTCCTGTGTTTCGGTTCCTTACCAGAGCGGGCAGATTTATATTCAACCCG
>MEUW01000019.1:25735-32173 GCA_001772805.1 candidate division WWE3 bacterium RBG_19FT_COMBO_53_11 | reverse complement strand
GCGGTGAGTTCCCCGGATTTGGAAGGAGTAACCAAACTATCCGACCTGCGGGGTCAGGTCGTTTTGGTTAACTTCTGGGCCAGTTGGTGCGGCTTCTGCCGGCGCGAGATGCCGATCTTTGAGAGTGCCCACCAGGAATTCAAAGACCAGGGGTTCCTGATACTGGGAGTGAACGTCGGTGAAGACTGGAACAAAGTGGAAACATTCCGCCGGGAAGTTCCCTTTTCGTTCCCGATCACCTTGGACCAGAATTCCGAGATCTTCAAGTCCTACTGGGGTGTGGGGATCCCCATGTCTTTTGTGGTCGATCGAAATGGGTTTGTGATCTACGCCTTTCGGGGTGAGATGACGGAAGAACATCTTAAGGAAGTCCTTAGGCAAGCGGGCTTCACTAACCCCTAACGATCAAAAAGCCGTGATTTCCTGATCACGGCTTTTTTCTGTTATTATTCTTCCCGTGGAAGAGAAAAATTTAGAATCACTGCGGCATTCCACCGCCCATCTTTTGGCAGCCGCGGTTAAAAATTTATGGCCTTCGGTAAAACCCACCATCGGACCGGCGATCGAAAACGGATTCTATTACGACTTTGACTTTTCCGACGTCTTCGGAAAAGCCAGCTCCGCCACCAAGGGCGGGGCGTCCTTCGGGAAAACCAAGATTTCCGAAGAAGACCTCCCAAGTATCGAGCAGAAAATGAGGGAAATATTACCCTCTTGGAAAGAGTTCAAGCGAGTTGAGGTTTCTTCAACCGAGGTTCGGAAAGAGTTTCACGACAACCCTTATAAAATTGAATTGATCGAAGAGCTGGTCCAAAATAAGGAAAAAATTTCCATCTACCAATCCGGTGATTTCCGAGATCTCTGCCGCGGCGGACACACCGACAAACCCTTTTCCGATCTCAAAAACTTCAAACTCTTGTCTATTGCCGGCGCCTACTGGAGAGGGGATGAGAAGAACCCCATGCTAACGCGGATCTACGGGACCGTTTTTCCGACCAAAGAGGAGCTGGAACGGCACCTTGCCCAATTGGAACTGGCCAAGGAACGCGATCACCGCAAGATCGGGCGCGAGATGGAGATCTTTACCCAAAGTGAAGAGGTTGGGCCGGGACTGGTCCTCTGGATGCCCAAGGGGAACATCATTAAGGAACAACTCGAGAACTGGGCCAAGCAAACCGAAGAAGAGTGGGGATACCAGCGCGTAACCACCCCCCACATCACGAAATCCGGGCTTTATCACATCTCGGGTCACCTACCTTACTACAAAGACGACATGTATCCGCCGATGAAGGTAGACGACAACGAGGAGTATTATCTCAAGCCGATGAACTGCCCCCACCACCATCTGATTTACGCTGCCCGTCCCCGAAGTTACCGGGAATTGCCACTCCGACTGGCGGAGTTCGGCACCTGCTATCGCTACGAGGCGGCCGGAGAGCTTTTCGGGCTTTTGCGGGTGCGGGGGTTCGCTCAAAACGATTCCCACATTTACTGTACTCTGGATCAAGCCGTGGATGAATTTGTGGCGGTGATGAAGCTCCACGAATACTATTACCGGAGTTTGGGCATCACCGACTACTATCTGGAGATGGGACTCCGCGATCCGAAAAAGAAAGCCAAGTACCACGGCGACGAGAAGATGTGGAAACTAGCCGAAAAATTGATGAGGGAGGCGGTTTCCAAACTGGATATTAAGATGATCGAAAAGACCGGGAGCGCCGCTTTCTACGGTCCGAAAATCGACTTCATTATCCGCTCTTCGGTCGGGCGCGAATTCGCCATCTCCACTAATCAAATTGATCTCTACATGGGGGACAGGTTCAAATTGAAATACGCCGATAAAGACGGGAAAGAAAAAACTCCGGTCATTATCCATCGGGCTCCGCTCGGGTCTCACGAGCGGTTTATCGGATTCTTGATTGAGCACTTCGGGGGGGATTTTCCCGTTTGGTTGGCGCCGGTTCAAGCGATGGTTATTCCGATCTCGGAAAAATTCGAGAAATATGGTCAAGAAGTCGAGGGAGTTTTCAAAAGCAGCGGTATTCGGGTCCAACTCGACAATCGGGACGAAAAGATGCAGGCAAAGATCAGAGACGCGCAGTTGCAGAAGATACCATACATGCTGATCATTGGGGAAAGAGAGGAGAAAGGGAAGTCGGTTTCGGTGCGTTTGCGGGACGGCCGCGATCTCAAAGAGCATAAACTCCAAGAGGTGGCAGAAAAAATCGCGGAAATTATTGGGACCCGCGGCCTTGATATATGGAATGAGTAAAAAACCTTCTTATCGCATCAATGAAAGGATTCGGGCTTCGCAAGTGCGGGTGATCGCCGAGGATGGCCAGCAATTAGGGGTGATGGGCACGGTCGAAGCACTAAAATCCGCCCGGGAAAAAGAATTAGATCTAGTCGAAGTAGCACCCTTCGCCCAGCCCCCGGTCGTCCGGATTGTTAACTATAAGCGCTGGCTTTTTGAGCGCGAAAAACAGAAAGGGGAGGCGAGCGAAAAAAGGAGTGAACTCAAAGAGCTTCGCTTCCGCCCCAACATTGGTGAGAATGACCTGCGATTGCGCGCTCGGCGCGCCGAGGATTTCCTCCAAGCGGGAGATAAGGTAAAATTAACCGTTGTTTTCCGGGGGAGGGAAGCGGCCCATCCCGAGCTCGGGCTGGAAAAGATTCGGTTGATTACTGATATGCTCAAAGAGTTTGGGAAGATGGAGAAAGAACCGGCGAGGTTTGATCGAGGTTACGAAGTGATGATCCTCCCGATTAAAAAAAGTGCCTAAAGCAAAAGTTTCGAAAACAATTACGGGACGATTTAAGATTACGGCCGGAGGCAAGGTTCTCCACTTGAGTGGGGGATTGAAACACCGGCGTTCCAAAGAAAGGGCCAGTTTGGTGGCTCGGGGTGGAGGAGAAAAGCTGATCAGCAGGGCCGATCGCCGGCATCTCAGAAGAGTGTTAGGAGTATAAACTAGAGAAACAAAAATGGACGCTCTGAGGAAACAGAGCTAGCATTTTGAAGAAACAAAATGGCAAAAGCAAAAGGCAGCATTACTGCCAGAAGACACAAAAAAATATTAAAGATGGCCAAGGGCTACCGCGGGGCGCGGAGAAAGCAGTACCGGCGGGCTAAAGAAGCGGTTCTCCATGCCGGTCAATACGCGTTTGCCGGACGCCGGCTGCGCCGGAGAGATTTCCGCACGCTTTGGATTAGCCGAATCAACGCGGCTCTAAAACCCTATGGAATAAGCTACAGCAAGTTCATCGCCCTGCTCAAAAAAGCGGAGATCAACCTTGACCGCAAGATCCTTTCCCAGCTGGCGCTGGCAGAACCGGAATCGTTCAAGGCGCTCGTCGAGAAGGTAATTTCCGCTCCGCGGAAAGTAACCAAAGATGGGCGGTCGCCTAAGGCGACCTAGCATTTTCGCTTTGCTCAAATGGACGGCTTGAAAAGAAACAAACCTAGCATTGTTCGTTATCACTCACAATGAACGTTGTCGAATCCGAAGTAAAAGCCTTAGAAGAGATCGCCCGGGCTTCCTCCCTTGCCGATCTGGAAGAAGTGCGCCTTCGCCACCTGGGAAGAAACGGGGTTATAAATCAACTCTTGAGTGAAATACCTGAGCTTCCCCGCCAGGAAGATCGCAAAACAGCCGGGGGTTTAATTAATTCGGTAAAAGAAAAGATCGAAAACGCTCTTGAAGAAAAAGATCGGGAACTCAAGAAAAAAGATTTAAAGGAAATCGACCGTTCCTCGTTCGACATCACCTCTCCCGGGATTTCCCCGCATGTTGGTTCAATCCATCCCCTGACCCAGTTTCGGGAGTTCGTTCGGGATACGTTTTCTCGCTTGGGATTTGAAGAGGCTTACGCCCCTCATTTGGAAGAGGACGAGTACAACTTTGGCCTTTTGAACATTCCTCCCGATCATCCATCCCGAGATCTTTGGGACACGCTTTATCTGGAAGACGGGCGAGCGATGCGCACCCATACTTCCAATATGCAGGTTCGAGAGATGCGCCGGCGCAAACCGCCGATCCGGGTAATGACTTTTGACCGCTGCTTTCGTTATGAGAACGTGGATCCTCATCACAGCCACACCTTTACTCAATTCGAGGTTCTCTACGTCGACAAAGACGTTTCAATGGGTCAGCTCCGTTTTCTCTCCGATCTCTTCCTCAAGCTGGTCTTGGGAGAAAAAACCAAAACCCGCTTCCGGCCTAAGTATTACCCCTTTGTGGAGCCGGGCGTCGGGGTAGACGCCCTCTGTCCCTTCTGCGAAGGAAAGGGTTGCCGGGTTTGCGGAATGGAAGGCTGGTTCGAGATTGCGGGAGCGGGGTTGGTTCACCCCCAAGTTCTCCGCAACGGGGGAATTGATCCGAAAGTATACTCCGGACTTGCTTGGGGATTCGGTCCGGACCGGATGCTGATGATCAAACTGGGAATCGAAGACATTCGCTATTTTTATGAAGGGGATTTGAGATTCGCGAAACAGTTCTAAGATGCTGATTCCCTATTCTTGGCTCAGAGAATTCATTAACTTAAGAAAACCAATCGAGCAGGTTGCCGGCGATCTTTCTTTAGCCGTGATCGGAGTGGAAGGAATCAAAAAGACCGGTGGAGAGCAGGTTTTGGATCTGAACATCACCTACAATCGGGGAGATTTGCTATCCGTAGTAGGGGTAGCAAGAGAACTGGCCGCTCTCTATGGAACGGCAATTAAGGGTCACCCCGAAAAGTTCCAACCTTCAGATCAACTTTCGCCGCTTGCCGTCAAAAATGATGTCAAGCTTTCCAAGCTTTACACGCTTACAAAGATCTCAAAACTCTCTTACAAAATTACCCCGAAACAGATCGTTTCACGGCTGGAGGAGGCGGGGATGCGGAGCGTCAATCTTTGGGCCGATCTCACCAACTATGTGATGCTGGAATGGGGACAGCCTTTTCACGCTTTTGATGCCGAAAAAGTTGCCCGCCGGGATTCCACTATTTCAATTGAAATTCGCCCAGCGAAGAAAGGGGAGAAAATTAAGACTCTGGATGGTCTAGATCGCCAGCTTACGATCGGGGATATTGTCATCGCCGATAAGAGAGGACCGATCGCAATCGCCGGAGTGATGGGGGGAGAGGAAACCGAGGTGGATGAGGGCACCACGGAAATTCTTCTGGAGGCGGCGATCTTTGATCCGCTTTCAATCCGTAGGACCGCCCGCCGTCTTGGACTCCGCTCTGAGGCCAGTAGTCGCTTCGAGCACTACCTTTCTCCAGATAACCTCTACACATCTCTCAACAAAATCCTCAATCTTTATCAAGTTTACGGGAAGGGTGTAGTTTCGGGCTTCGCTTCGATAGGGGAGAAGAACACCGAACCGTACTCCGTCGGCCTTACTCACGAAAAGCTGGCCCGGGTGGCCGGTGAAGCAATTCCGCTCCTGAAGGCTCGGATTTATTTGGAACGGCTTGGTTTCAAAGTAATGTCATCCGAGAAGGGTTTGCTGTGCTGGCCTCCCCACTTTCGGAGTGATATTAGGATTCCGGAGGACGTGGCAGAAGAGGTTTTGCGCCTGCACGGTTACGAAAACATTTTAGCCAAACCAATTCAAACTACTTTGGAAGAAGTCCGAGAGAATAAACTGGAAACTTGGCGGGACCGGACGACCTCGTTACTGGCCGATCTTGGATTTTCCGAAGCAAAGACTTATCCTTTCGTTTCAACCTTCTCGTTGATGCATCTCCAAACGGAAGGGCTTCTTCGGCTCAAAAATCCCATTTCGGTCGAAGCGGAGTACCTCCGCCCCAATTTGCTGTTTTCATTGCTCGAAGTTGCCAAGAGAAATGCGGCTCGCCGCAAAGAAGGCAAGGTCTTTGAGCTGGAAAAGATTTACCCGAAAAAAGGTGAAAGTCTCTCCTTAGGCGCGTTGATTTGGGGGGGAGAAAATCTTTTTCTGACCCTCAAGGGTGTTCTGGAAACGTTAGGGAATAAGGCAAACCTGAGATTAGAGTTTGGCCATGTGAAAGAAGAATTCTTCCATCCAATTCAAGTTGCCGAAGTGAGGGCGGGCGGAGAAAGGATTGGCGTTATTGGCACGGTCCATCCTCATTTGGCTACGGCGTTTGGTCTTCCGCAAGCGGCGTTTTTCGAAATCGATTCCGAGAGGTGCGCCAAACTTTCCCAACCGTGGGGGACTTTTGAATCGATCTCCACCTATCCTGAGATTCTTGAGGATTACTCCTTCGTCCTACCGCAGACAAAATCGTTGGCTAATCTGGTTTCTGATGTACGAACTACTTCCCCATTAGTTAATGGGGTTGAACTTAAAGATCGCTTCGAAACAGAATCCGGTGAGCGGTCAATTACGCTGCGAATCACGTTCCAATCCCCGGAGAAAGGTCTTTCCGCCGATGACGTTAAACCGATTAGAAACAAAATCAGCCAAG
>MEUW01000019.1:8168-25727 GCA_001772805.1 candidate division WWE3 bacterium RBG_19FT_COMBO_53_11 | reverse complement strand
GGCTGCTTTCAGCAACCTATCTTACTCGCTTCGCTCCTAAGGACGGCTGCTTTCAGCAACCTATCTTACTCGCTTCGCTCCTAAGGACGGCTGCTTTCAGCAACCTATCTTACTCGCTTCGCTCCTAAGTACAAGCAAGCGTAATCGGAATTTCCAGCGTCGATGAGCCGCCCTTTTTATCTTGAACCTCAATTTTGAGAGTGTATGGTCCGGGAATGCAGAGATCTTGGTTTGCCATTTGGAAAAGCGGGAGAGCCGTCCCGATCGGCCCGTTGTCCTTCGAAGAGTAACATCCTTCCCCGCAAGTACTGGTGGTAACCAGCCAGTTCTCGATGGTTCCTCCCGATACACTCTTATTGCATTCATTTGGGTTTTCAGCAATGCAGTCTGCTCCACTAAGAGAAAATTGGACAAAAGCGATCTCGGCCCCCGGTTGGGGAGTCGGTGTAACCCACACCGCGAAACTGGAAGGAAGAGAATTTCTATCAAGCTCGGTGGGGCCGCTAGGGTACTGACGAAAAGAAACGTCGGCCTCGGTTATAATCGGCCCTGCCCCCGGGTCCGTACAACTCACCACGCTTCCCCCGCTAAAGCAAAGCGTCGAGGTTGTTTTGGGCGGGAAATACTGGGACTTGCCTTTGTACACCTTGGCAACCCAAGCATCCACATCATCCTGCCATTCGGGCTTTTCGGCCCTAATTTGGATGTAATTGCGCTCCTCGGATTGTCCGGCCGCGATACAGGCTTCGGAAGCCAGCTTGCCGTCCGGTTTACAGATGTCCAACCGAACGTGCCAATTATCGGTTTCCGTCGGTACCGTTCCTGCAATGAAGATATCCGTTTCGGTTCCCGCGGTGTAGGAACCGGGAGCCATGCCGGAAAGGGCGTCCACCGTTCCGGAAACGATTCCATCCGGGCGCTTGAAGGCGACGTTCGGTTTGCCGCTAAGATAGGCCACCATCGCTTGGTTCCAGATCCTCGCCGATCCGGCAAAAAAATTCGGGTTCATCGGCGAATTATCATTGTTCCCAATCCAGGCCGCGATCGTGATCGCGACTTTGGAATCCGAATGGGCCGGGGTAAACCCGATCGCCCAGTTGTCCCGATTATCATTGGTGGTTCCGGTCTTGACTCCGACGGTGTGGCCGGGGATATTGAGACCAAGCTGGCTGCCTCCCCCAAAGGTTTGAAGACGGGCGTTGAAGTCCGAAACAATATTGTTGATTAAGTAAGCAACCTGCTCGGAGAGAGCTCTCACCCCTTTGTTCGGTTTGAACTCTTCCAGCACGTTGCCGTTGGAATCGGTAACTTTCAGGATCGCCACCGGGTCGTGCCGGATTCCGCCCGTCGCGAAAACGGAAAAAGCCGTTGCCATGTCGATCATCTTAACCTCCCCACCTCCAAGAGTAAGGGCGACTCCGTAACGAGTTGGGTCAGTGAGAGTGGTGATTCCCATATCGTGGGCAGTCGCGATCAGGTTATCCACTCCGATCAAGGAGAGCATTTTTACCGCAGGAATATTAAGTGAGTTTCCGATCGCCTTTCTGACAGAAATGATTCCATAGTTGCGGTTGGCAAAATTTTGCGGTTTGTAAGGAGGCTGACCGGCGGCCATGTCAAAACTGGTTGGTACCCCGACCAGCTTGGTCGCTGGAGAAAAACCCTGCTTAAAGGCAGTCGCATACATCAGCGGTTTGATTGAAGACCCCGGTTGGCGGGAAGGGGAGGTGGTGACGTTAAACTGCCCGTCGATATCGGTTGCAAAATAGTTTTTCGAACCAACCATTGACAGAATCTCGCCGGTTTTAGGATTAATGGCAATCAGTGCTCCGTTAGAGACTTTGAACCCGCGATCCCGGGCGATCTCATCGGTGACGATCTTTTGGAACTTATTATGCCATTTCAAATCCAGCGTGGTCGTAACCTTCAAACCGCCGGTTTCGACAAAAGTTTCCCCGTATCTATCCGCAAGAAGTTCCCTTACATACATCACGAAATGGGGGGCTTTTATTTGGACTCCTTCCGGCCTGTATTTCAACTTGGTGGATTTGGTCGATTCCTCTTGATCTCGGGTGATGTAGCCGTCTTCCCGCATCCGCCGGAGGACTTCTCCCTGCCGCCACTTGGCAAGTTCCGGGTCTCGATAGGGAGAATATCGAGAAGGGGCTTGAGGTAAGCCGGCCAAAAGAGTTGCCTCCGCCAGATTCAAATCGCCGACATTTTTACCAAAATAGTTCTCCGCCGCGGCTTGAATGCCGATCGCCTGCCCGCCGTAAGGAGTTTCGTTCAAATACATCTGCAAAATCTCATCCTTGGAATAACGGGCTTCGATCTGTAAGGCCAAAATAAATTCCTTGACCTTTCGCACAATAGTTCTTTCCGTGGTGAGGAGAGTATTTTTAACCAGCTGTTGAGTAATCGAAGATCCACCCTGCAGCTCCCTTTTGACAATCGTATTGTAAATCCCGCGGGCCATTCCGATCGGATCAAAACCTTGATGCGTATAAAAATGCTTATCTTCGATCGCAATGGTGGCTTGTTTGACAATCTCCGGAACCTGATCGATTTTAACCAGTGTTCGATTCTCATCGCCGTAGATATCGTAAAGAAGAGTACCGTTGCGGTCATAAATTTTGGTAGATAGAGAAACTTCCCGATCTACCAATCGATCCGGAGAAGGAAGGTCCTTGGAGAAAATAATCGCCACTGCGCCGAAGGCGACGGAAGAAAATATCAGAAACACCAAGAAGGTAGTGGCGAAAACATTTAGCCAATATAGGGGGCTCCGGCGCCCGTGTCTTATAAAAGAGCGAAAGAGGGGCAGTTTGCCCAAAATCCCAAAGATTAGTTTGTAGAGCTTAGAAACAAAGAAATAAATTACCCGGAAAAACGGCCGCAGGATTTTCTTTAACGAGCTAGTCAATTTTGCGAAGATTCCGCCCCGCCCCCGAGACCAGTGACCGGAACCAGTCGGCAGATATTTTCTCGATCTCACTGGAGAATTTTAGCACAGAATCTGGTAGAATTTAGCGGAATGGACGACTCGCGATGCGAGTTCTAACATTCTCGCTTTACTCGAATGAACAGCCTTGAAGAACTCCTTTCACGGGGGGTTGAAAAAATCTACCCCGACCGGGAAGCGCTGGAGAAAATTCTAAAACAAAGAAAAATTCGTCTCTACCTCGGGATTGACCCGACCGGAGGCCGTCTCCATTTGGGCCATACCGTTCTGCTTCGCAAGCTCCAAAAGTTTGCCGAACTGGGCCACGAGGCGATTCTCCTGATTGGGACGGGGACGGTTTTGGTCGGGGATCCCTCCCAAAGGTCGGGAGCGAGAGAACGGGTAGATGAGGGCGAGATCCAAAGAAACATCTCTACTTGGAGAAAACAGGCGGAGAAGATTCTGGACTTCTCTAAGGTGCGGATCAAGCAAAATGGCGATTGGCTGCTCAAATTGACGATGAAGGATTTGATTGCTATCGCCTCCAACATTAGCGCCGTCCAGCTGTTTAAGCGTGATATGTTTCAAGAACGTTTAAAACGGGGGGACACCGTCTGGGCCCACGAAACCTTGTACCCGCTTCTTCAGGGGTACGATTCGGTCGCCCTGGACGTCGATTTGGAGATCGGGGGAACCGACCAGACTTTTAATATGCTCGTCGGCCGAGAACTGATGCAAAAAATGCGCGGAAAGGAAAAATACGTTCTGGCGGTTCCGATGATTCTGGGAACCGATGGGAAACCGATGAGCAAGACCTCCGAAAACTGCGTTTGGTTGGAGGATGAGCCCTCGGAAATGTACGGAAAGTTGATGTCTATTCCCGATGAGCAGACCGACTCGTATTTGGAATTGGTGACGGATGTCCCCCAAGCAGAATTGGATGGGGCGAGAAAGTTGTCTCCTCTGGATAAGAAGTGCCTTCTTGCCTTAACGGTGGTAAAGATGTACCACGGTGAGGAGAAAGCTCAGCAAGTCCAGAAAGAATTTAAAAACGTTTTCTCTAAAGGAGGAATTCCCGAAGACATACCAACTTGGAAACTTTCCGGTCGAAGCGTCAATCTTCCGGAAGTTTTGGTTGACCGGGGACTGGTAAAAAGCAAATCCGAAGCGCGCCGGCTAATTTCTCAAGGCGGGATAACTCTAAACGACCGGAAGCTGATGGAACCGGAGGTCACCCTGGAAAAGGGCGTCTTGAAAGTAGGGAAACGGGTGTTCATTAGAATCGAGTGACCCCCTCGACGAGCTCGGGGTCATTCTGAGTGGTAATCGAAGAATGAAATTCTTTCAAAGAAATCAAAAACTCTGGACCGTGCTGGTCATCGTCGCTTCTTTAAGCTTAGTCTTGGCCTCGTTTTTGCCGTTTTTGTTTAGATAAGTTGAACTGGACTGATCCCGTCGAAAAAATCCCGTATGTAGGGGGAGTCTACGCTAAAAGATTGGGCAAACTGGGAGTGCAAAGCGTCAGAGACCTTCTTTACCACTTTCCGTTTCGGTATCAAGATTACACCCAAACTACCAAAATCCGCCTGCTGACGGCGGGGGCGGACGCCGCGGTGCGTGGCAAAATCATCAAAATTGGAAGCATCCGCACCAAAGGAGGAAAATTTATGACCAAAGCCGCGGTGGCCGACGAGAGCGGCGCAATTGAAGCGGTTTGGTTCTACCAACCGTATTTAACCCGGACCCTCAAAGAGGGAGTGGGGGTTGGCCTAGCCGGAAAAGTAGAGAATTTCGGCGGAAAAACGAGCTTTGTCAGCCCCGAGGTTGAGGTTCTCAAAAGCGGGGCGGTACCCTCCCACACGGCCGGATTGGTCCCAATTTACCCGGAAACGGCCAACCTAAGCTCCAAGTGGCTGAGAACTCGCATCAAGGGTTTGTTAAAGAGTGACCTTGCTTTGGATGAGTTTCTTCCCCCGGCCGTAATTAAACGGTACGATTTGCCCTCTCTACCCGAGGCGTTAAAGGAGATTCATTTTCCCCAAAGCGCGGCGGCGGCGAGGCAGGCTCGTTACCGTTTTGCTTTGGAAGAGCTGCTTCTCTTTAACCTGCGCTCCAACACGCAACGCGCGGCCTGGGAGAAGCGGCGAACCGCCTACCCCTTAAATCCGGGCGATCACCAAAGAGAAATTGATGTTTTCATTAAGAATCTTCCCTTTCGGCTAACAGAGGCGCAGAAGCGCGCTACCGAGGAAATTCTGGCCGATTTGGGCAAAAACACCCCCATGAACCGGTTGCTGCAAGGAGATGTCGGGAGCGGAAAGACAGCGGTAGCGGCCATCGCCGCCTACCTGTCCTACCTCGGCGGCACGCGGACGATCTTCATGGCTCCGACCGAGATCCTGGCCGATCAGCACTTCCAGACTCTCGGAATGCTTCTCACTCCCTACGGGGTCAAAATTGCCATTCAAACCGGGAGCAAAAAACCGGAGCCGACGGACGAATTCAACCTTTGGATCGGCACCCATGCCCTTTTCTACCGCTCCCAATCGTTCGAGAAAGTGGGATTGGTGATCATTGACGAGCAGCATCGCTTCGGGGTCGAGCAGCGGACCGAACTGCTCCAAAAATCAAAATCGGAGGTAACTCCCCATCTCCTGACCTTGACCGCGACTCCCATACCGCGCACCCTCGCCCTGACCGTTTACGGGGATTTGGATCTCTCCGTTTTGGACGAATTGCCTCCCGGCCGTAAACGGATTAAAACTTTTGTGGTGCCCTCCCGCAAAAGAGATGCGGGGTATCAATGGATCCGCCAAAAAGTGGAACTAGGAGAACAAGCCTTCGTCATCTGTCCGTTAATTGAGGAATCGGAAGTAGAATCGATGCGGCAGGTTAAGGCGGCGACGGCCCAGTTTGAGGCGATTTCCCGGTTGATGCCGAACGTTAAAGTCGGCCTTCTCCACGGGAAAATGAAAGCCCAAGAAAAAACCGGAATTATGGATAGCTTTAAACGGGGAGAGATCGGGGTTTTGGTTTCGACTCCGGTGGTAGAAGTGGGAATTGACGTTCCCAATGCCACCATCATGGTCATTGAAGCTGCCGAACGGTTCGGGTTGGCCTCACTGCACCAGCTCCGCGGGCGGGTGGGCCGGGGATCAAAAGATTCCTACTGCTTCCTCTTCACCAACGAAGAATCTTCCGCAGCCCTCGAAAGGTTGAAACCCTTAGAAGGGGGCCGCAACGGGTTTGAGCTGGCGGAACTGGATTTGAAGCTGCGCGGTCCCGGTGAGATTTACGGAGTAAGACAGCACGGTTTAACCGAACTAAAAGTAGCGGATCTGACCGATGCGCATCTTCTCAAAACCGCACGGGAGGCCGCGCAGGACGTTTTTCAGGAAAACCCCCGCCTCGATCGCTACCCGTCCCTAAAGGAAGAGCTCAAGCGTTTTTCCTCCGCCCTGGTCGAACCAAATTAAATAAGTGATCAGAAATCAGGCATCAGAAATCAGAAAAGTTGTTCTCTGATCACAATCGAGTAAAGCGAGATTGCTAGAGCTCGCATCGCGAGCCGTCCTGTTCTCTGCTAAACTTGAACCGTGCGCATTGCTGGAGGAAAATTAAAAGGGCACTCTCTCAAGGTTCCCAAGGTCCGAGATATCCGACCGACCCAAGAATCGATCCGGCTGGCGATTTTTAACATCCTCGGCGATTTTGTGGAAGGTAAAAAAGTTGCCGATCTCTACGCCGGATCGGGATCGCTGGGCGTGGAGGCCCTTTCCCGAGGAGCAAAAGAAGCAATTTTTATCGAGTCGAACCGCCACGCCTGCGAGATTATTCGGGAAAATTTGACTCCGGTCAGGATTGGGCCGAAGGGAAAAGTTATTTGCCGGGACGTGGAGCAGGCCCTTTCGGAACTTCCCAATAGTGGTCTCGAACTTGTCTTTGTGGATCCTCCTTATGCGGTGGGGAAGCTGGACCACATCTTTCGAAGGCTCCTTCCTCATTTGAGGAGAGGGGCAGTGGTCGTCTACGAGCATTCCAAAATGACCGAACCGCCCGTTATTCCAGGACTTCGAATATTCGATCGGCGCATTTACGGCTCGACCAAGGTGACATTTTTGACCAGGGAGTAATTTCCGTTATACTATTATGAGCATTAGCGAACAATAGCTAGCGATCTTCCGATCGCGTCCTATATCCTAATCGCTAATCACTAACGATGCCTCCACTACCAAAAAGGAAATTTTCTCACGGCCGCAAGAAAAGGCGCTATTTCAACAAGCGGGCCCAATCCGTGGCGACGGTAAAGTGTCCGCACTGCGGAGTGCAGAAGCTTTCGCACCGGGCTTGTCCGGAGTGCGGAAAATACTAGTGATCAGTTCACAGTCGGAACTTCAGAACGATCCTCGTCACGAAGCCCGGCGGGTCGCCTTGGCCACCCTCTTTGAGAGGGCTTTTCATTCAATTAAACCGGAAGAGAGCATTCTGCGGGTCAAAGAGATCCTTGAAGAAAAAGAGGTTGATCAAGAACTCCTCTCCACGCTAATCAAAGGCGTAACCGAGAAAACCGAAGAGATCGATCGGATCATCGAAGAAACCGCTCCCGCTTGGCCCACCAATCAAATCAACAAAATTGATCTGATTGCTTTGCGGATTGCAATTTGGGAACTCCTTCTCTCAAAAGAAGTTTTCCCGGCGGAAAAACAAGTCCCTCCTAAGGTCGCCATCGACGAAGCGATTGAACTCGCGAAAGAGTTTGGCGGTTCTTCCTCCGGACCGTTCGTTAACGGCGTTTTAGGAACGGTTGTCGAAAGATATCTGGAGGGTAAGGTCCCTCCATCCAAAGATGAAAACATCGAAGAATAAGGCGCTCCGCAACCCTGTTTCTTTAGAAACGCCAAGAAATAAGGCGCCGCGCGATCCGGAAAAGAAAATTGAGAAGATTATCGGAATCAAATTTAGGAATCCGGACCTTTTGGAAAACGCTTTTGTCCATCGATCCTACTTGAATGAAAATTCCGATTTTCCTTTCCCCTCAAATGAGCGTCTGGAATTTCTCGGCGATGCCGTCCTCGAGCAAATCGTCTCTGATTTTATCTACCACAGCTTCCCCTCTTTACCGGAAGGGGATTTAACCGCTCTGCGGGCCGCCTTAGTAAAGACCGAATCGCTGGCCGATGAAGCGCGGAGATTAAAACTCGGCAATGAACTGCTTCTCTCCAAGGGTGAGGAACTCGGAGGGGGCCGCGACAATCCCTATCTGCTCGCCAATACCTTCGAGGCCGTAATCGGAGCTCTTTATCTTGACCAAGGATTGGACAAGACAAAAGAGTTCATAGATCGTGAACTCCTTTACAAGACGGAGGAATCCCTTCGCGCCGGAGTTAAAGATCCCAAAAGCCGTTTTCAGGAAATCTCCCAGGCCCGTTTCGGAACTACCCCCAACTATCGAGTTCAAAATGAGTGGGGACCGGCCCACGACCACCGCTTTTTAATTGCGGTGTACCTGAAGAACAAGAAAGTTAGCGAAGGGGAGGGAAAAAGTAAAAAAGAGGCCGAAGAAAACGCCGCTCGCAAAGCGCTCGATTCCCTAGATTCCGGAAGGGAGATTAAACCGGGCTCGGAGGAATAAGAGATGGACGTCTCGATTTTGACCCTGTTTCCGCAGATTTTCCAACCGCTTCTTAAATCTTCCATTCTGAACAAAGCTCAAAAACAAGGAAAATTAAGAGTTAATTTAGTTGATCTGCGAAAATTTGGCATCGGCGGGTATTGGCAAGTAGACGATCGGGTCTACGGTGGGGGAGTTGGGATGATTTTACGGGTTGAACCAATCGCAAAAGCTATTGCGAAATTAAAAATTAAAAAGCAAAAATCAAAAATTATTCTTCTTGACCCCCAAGGTAAAAAATTTAATCAGAAAACCGCGCTTCGCCTAGCTAAAGAAAAATATCTCGTTCTAATCTGTGGAAAGTATGAGGGGGTGGATGAACGGGTAAGAAAAATCGTCGACGAGGAGATCTCAATTGGGGACTACGTCCTTTCGGGAGGAGAGATACCCGCGATGGCGGTCGTTGATGCGATTACCCGGATCCTCCCCGGAGTGTTGGAGAAAGAGGCGACCCAGAACGAATCTTTCTCGTCGGCGGCGATCGGACGTAAAAAGGCAATCCTGCTGGAACCGCCGCAATACACTCGTCCGGAGGAGTTTGAAGGAATGAAAGTTCCCAAGATTCTTCTTTCCGGAAATCACCAAGAAATTGCCAAATGGCGAGCGCAAGAAGCGCTGAAGAAGACTAAGAAACTCCGCCCCGACCTCCTGAATTAGTTAAAGAACAAATCAGGATTCGGGTTATAACCATAACCGCTTGGCTGTTTTGGATTTACTTTCGAGCTGAGCGAGAAAGCTAGGCCACTGTTAAGCGGCCGTCCTCTTTAGATCTTTTTCCTCGAGTTCCAAAAATACGCGCTGGCCGGCTTTGGCGGCAGCGGTTTTAAGAAGAGAGCGGATCGCGATGATGGTTCTTCCTTGCTTGCCGATCACAGTTCCCATATCTTCTTCCGAAACCGAAAGGGTCAGATGAACGGTCCCGTCCGGTTCGGCAGTCTCATCGATCTTCACTTTTTTCGGCTGGGAAACGATCTCCTTGATGATGTATTCCAATAATTCTTTAAACATTAAGATTTTACCGGTTCCTCCTGGGGAGAAGGTTCAACACTCTTCTCTTCCGAGGAACCTTCCATAACGGGTGCTTCCGGCGGGACCGGCTCCTGTGCTTCAGCGGCCGTTGGGGCACTTGGGGCTGGGACTTCATCGGAGGCGGTTTTCACCTCCCCACTTGGGGCCGCGGGCGGGGCTTTCTCTTCCTTAGCCGCCACTGCGCCATGATAAGGCTTGAACTCGTATTTTCCCTTTACCAAATCTGCCACCGCGGGGGTGGGTTTCGCTCCTGATTTCAACCAGTGTTCTAGTTTCTCTTTTGAAATTGAGAAATGTGATCTTGCCGAGTGGGGGTAATAAGAACCGATTAAATCCACGGTTTTCGCGCCCTCGGTCACCTCGATCCTAAAAGACGGAAGATTCTTTTTGCCGATTCGAACCAGTCTAATCTTAAGCATTTGCAAGATAGTTTAACATTCTCGCAAAGCGAGAATGCTAGGCTTGTTTCTTTCAAGCCGTCCATTTGAGCAAAGCGAGAATGCTAGGTCGTTTCTTCGGCCGTCCACAGAAAAACCATGAGGATTCGTTAATGCTTTCTTCGCTTGCGCTCAGGTGCGTTAACCGTGTTAGGACGGCTCGCTTCGCGAACCTAGCTAACTCACTACATTCGTTAATAAACCTTGAAGTCTTTGAGGAGCTCGACGTTCCCAAGAAATTGCGGATCGGAAAGGGAAAACGTGATCGGGTTATCCGGCAACAGTTTGGGTTCAGGAGTGTAGTAAGAAATCAAAGTTGATTGCGCCAGGACAGATTCGGCCTTAGTCTCCGTATCGATGCCCAAGTTGTAACGGAGAGATTCAAAATCAACCAAACGAGAGGCACCTTCCAGTGAAGAGACCAAACATTTAAGCTGTGAGAGGGAACTCTCCGAAGCATACTGCACTCGAACTTCGAATGAATTTTCGCCGGACTTTTGAGTCTCGCCGCCAAACTGCATGGCTGTGACTTTGACCCGGCAGGAATCGGAGATCTTTTGAATTTGAGTCAGCAGCTCCGGAACCTTACTTTCACTGGTAACGGCTTGATCAAAAACCTCAAAATTCTTGTCGATCCCTTCCACCTGGTCCGCCAGATCGGAAAGTTTCCTGCTCTTTTCCTGGAGGGCGGTGATGCGGTCTTTTTCGGAGGAAATTGTAATCCTGAGATCTTTAACTTCTTCCCAGATTGGAACCACTCCCAAAACAACCAGCAGAATTCCAATCAAGAACAAACCTAGCGGAATTCCCCAGGTCCTCACTTCCGGTCGATTTAGGAAAGATTTACCGGTTGGCATAATTTTATTATTTACCCGACTTTCTTAACCCGTTCTTTAGCATGGCGGCTTCGATGACAAATTCGGCCTTGGACTTAGAGCTGTTTAGGGTTACCGAGCTGAGGAGAGCATCGGTAAATAGTGCCCCACCCTTGTCCTTATCCACCAGATTTTGCAGAAAAGCGGCTAAAATAACGTAATTGGCAGACTCCCCATTGATTGTCGCGGTATTTTCACCCCGGGTAACATCCACGCCGGTAACTTTTAGACCTGATGGTTGGCTTGCACTCACTGCTGACAGCGCAATCGAAAGGTACTCTCTTTGGGAGAGAATTTCAGTGACGGAGGACGATTTATACTCCAACCCCAAGACCTTGGACTCCACATCGGCATATTGCGCGATTTTGGCCTTTTCGCTGGCGGACTGTTGTTTTAAATTATCGAGTTGCGCGGTAAGACTTAATCGGAAGGCAAAGATACCTCCAAAAATTAAAAGCGTAAGGAGAAAAAAACCGAAGCTTGCCAACCGGAATCTCCGCAGAAGGACTTCTTGAACCTTGGCCGCTTCAATTTCTTTAGGAATAAGTTCGATTTCTTTTCGCTCAACCATTAGATTTCTTTCAGCGCCAAACCTGCCGCTACCGCAAAGGAGGGGGCAATCTCCTCCAACTGCTCGCGCGGGAAGTTTCCCGGGATCGAGATCGCTTCCCACGGGTTGCCCCGCGCTACCTCCATCCCCAAAGAGTCCGCCAGGTACACTAGAACTCCCGGCAGATTTGCCGTTCCTCCGACCAAAATCAAGCGCTGGAGTGGACGTTTGCTTCGGGAGGAGAAGAAAGCTTGGGTCCGCTTAATCTCATCTCTGATGATATCAAAAACCGGCTTAATCGCGCTCATTACCTTGCCTTCAAGCTTCTCTTCCAAACCGTAAGTGCGAATGTACTCGGCCGCCTGTCCGGGAGCAAGATTGAAAGACTGGGTTAAAGCTCGTTCCAACGCCTGGCCTCCCGTCGCAATTGAGCGGGTAAAGCGGAGCGCTCCTCCGGAAAACACGGCGAGATCGGTCGTGGAGGCCCCAATCGAAGCCACCAACACCGCATCGGTGGATTGGCCCACCACCGACCGCGAGATTGCAATCGTTTCCGTTTCCAAGGAGAGCAAATTAACATTGGCCGCCCGGGTAACCTGGAGATACTTGTTGGTGAGCACCTTGGGAACCGCCACCAGAAGCACATCGACTTTGCCGGGTTCCATCTCCGAAGGACCCAAGATCTCAAAATCGAAGGCCACTTGATCGAGAGGCATCGGAACATACTGCTGGGCTTCGTTTTGGACGGCGGAAGCGATCTCGGCTTCACCCATTTGGGGAAGAGTGATCACCCGCGCAAAAACCTGCGATTCCGGAACGGAAGCAACCACGTCTCGAGTCTTGAAGCGGCCCTCGTTAAAAAACCGCTCCAACGCTTCCGACAACCGTTTAAGGTCTTCCGGATTCTCCGAAACAATCGAAACTCCGGGAGCGGGGATCTTATGGTATGAGATTAGGGTTCGATTCTTAATCTGAACGCCTTTAATCGCCGATGTACCAATATCCAAACCGACAAAGTCTGTCATTAGTAAGAACCTCGGCTTTGCCGAAAACCTTCTTCTCTCGCTATCAAGAGAGAACGCCCAGCGAGCGCACTATCGAAGATAGATAGCTTGGCGACGCTAAGCGTCCTAATATTCGTTCGAACCAAATGAGAACGAATCATACAGTTCTACAATACAGAAAACAAACCGCTTGAAACAAGATCGTAATCGATTTATTATGGTATACATAGTATACTATAATAGACAGATTTCCTTGAACTTTATTCTTTTTAAATTTTTTTAGATTTTCCTTTTGAGCGAAGCGAAAAAGCTAGCGAATGAAATTCGCGTTCGTGTGCGGAAAGCGCTTTAGAATCCCGCGGGGACTTCGTGGTAGAAGAGTTTCGGCCGGCCGAGAATCGATTTCAGCAGAATGTAGTATTTGCCGTCCAAACTAACTTTCTCGGCGGGAGTGGTGGCGTTGTTGGCCGGACTAAGGTTGCGATTCAGAACTACGGTTTTGGAAAGCGAAATCAGCGACCCGCTCACCGATAATTGGCGGGTGATCTCACCCGCGGAGGATTTATTGTAAGCGGTGTTGATCGTCCCGTTGGCAACGTAGAGACCGCCGACCGAATCGGTCGTGCCGCTTCCGCCGGTGAGGTTCTTGGCGAAGTTAATATCGCCGGAAACAATGAAGGCGATTGCCGAATTGGAGGGGACGCGAATTTCGGCATTGATTGTGAGATTGCCCTTAACGAAGATCAGCGTCCTTGCTCGGGAATTTTGAGTGTAGACCGAGTCCACGGTCTTGTCGCCGTTGATGAGATAGACGCCGGTTCCGGCCGGCAACCCGCCCCCGGAGAAAGTGGTAGCTTTTCCCCGACCAAAGCGCCCCCAAAGGGTGTCGTAACTGGGGGCGGAAACGGCAGTGTTTAGGGTCCAATCCGATTTCCCCTCGGGATAGTACTGGGCAATCCAATTGGCTTCGGAACTTCCGGTGATAAAACTGCGAGCGGAAATTACGTAACTGGCGTTGTCCTCCCCACTGGGGCGAGGAGCTGAAAAATTTACGGAATTATTGGCATGAATATCCCCAAACTTCGTTTGGACCCAGGGATCGCGCTGCGGGGAAGTGCAAGTCATCGTTAGGGGAGAATTATTAAGAAGAGGATTGCTGCCACGAGCGATGCCGGCCGCATCGATATTGATCGCGTAAGCCGAGATGGTGTGGGAATTCCCGTCCCAAATCGGGGAGACAGAAGGGAAAGTATAAGAGAACCGATGATCGGCATTTCCTCCACAGGCCGCCGCGACCCCCGCTTCGGCCGGAATATCAGCCAGGGTTGAGGCGAGAAACGTGCTTCCCTCATAAATATGGACGTTCAAGGGCTGGGTGTACTTATCTTGGTCGCAAGCCCAGCCCCGGACTAGACACTGCGCACTGCTCCCGGAGTCCCCGTCATGGTATCCTACCGGATTGTCATTGTGGTCGTAGGACACAATTAGGAGAGCGTCGTTCGCGTCAAAATCCTCCGAGGGGGGATCCCAATCACCCCAACACTGCAACGACTGCGGCGTTGGTACAATAGATTCACCGGTCGACAATACATAATTTCTGTCAGCCGCAATGTTCTTCTTACCCCAAGGGTCCCAACCGCACAGATCCGGTGATTGGGATAACCCCGGCCCCCTTGTTCCTGATGGAGCCCAGCCTCGCGACCACCACGGCGGCGGTTGCGAAGTCGGTTGGCAGTTGTCCCGCACGCTCATTTCAATGTAGTCTCCGGCCGCTACCGCAATCCCAGTGGAGCCAAACTTCAAACCGCTCGACCCCGCCGGGGTAAAGGTGCTCGTATCCATCTCCGGATAAGTTATCCCGTTGTGTTTGATCGTGATATAAACGTTATAAGTGGGACACCTAACGGAACTCCCCAAGTCGAAGCTTTTCCAGTAAATCGCTGCCACCCCGGCGTAAGGAAAGGGCCCCACGGTGGTCGGGGGGTTCGTGTTAAATCCGGATGTATACCCCAACACATCGTACGTACTTCCCAAAACAAACATCAAGAAGGCGGTAAATAAGATCGCGAGCACTTTTTGCGATAGCAAAAAACTAGAACCCGCATTGGCGGGTCGTCCTTTTAATTTGATAAGTTTGGTTGAATTATTGAACATTGTCCGTGATTTCAGCCCTCTCTACTTCCTCGGAAATCCATAGTTCATAATCTTGGCCTTTCTCATCTTTCAGGTACCCCTTCAAAATTTCCGCTTTAGCTTGGGCTTTGAAATCCGGATACTCCTCAAAGGAGGGAGGATTTTCGTGCATTTCTTTGCTCTTTTCCAAAATTTGGCCATCCGAAACTGTCAGCCCCTTGCTTTGAGCCCATTGTTCGAGAATAACTCTCTCGATCAATTTGGCTTTAACCTCTCCCTGGCCATCCAAAGAAACAGTCTCTAATCCCCAAAAATCCTGAAAGTACTTAATAGCTTCGTCGTACTCCTCGTTCGTAATCGTTACCCCATTTACGATTAATGCCGGCTCTAAACTACGATCCGGCGGGCTCAGCGGCCTCTGAATCAGGGCGGCGATAGCAATCACCGCAATCAGCAAAAGATCGATGGCCACAACCCATCTTAAAAGTCTGCTTCC
Organism: candidate division WWE3 bacterium RBG_19FT_COMBO_53_11; assembly: GCA_001772805.1. Lineage (GTDB taxonomy): Bacteria > Patescibacteriota > WWE3 > 9FT-COMBO-53-11 > 9FT-COMBO-53-11 > 9FT-COMBO-53-11. The sequence continues at coordinate 10,591 of MEUW01000019.1, read as the reverse complement.
CGGCGGTTTTTCCTGTGTATTTGGGGGAACAGTTTGTAATTCCATTTCTATTTGACTAGAGAAGACGATTCCGAACCGGAAAACATCACGTAATCAAAAATTTCCGATAAAGCGCTACCCGTTCGAATTACCTCAATTTTTCGGATCACTCTTCCGGAAAATCCGGTAGAGGTGATCTTACTTCCTTGGGATGGAAGACCTGGCACGGCAATTGCAATTGGGCCAACATAAAGAGGCCTTAGTCTAAGAATCTGTTGGGTCGCGGGGGTAGGAATAGTTGCCATGTAGCGGTATCCTGCGCAGGAGCCTGACCCAGGAGAAGGGTTAGAAAAATTGTTTTGGGCTCTCCGTGAGCCATCGGGGTCATAAGAGTAGCGGCTTATTAAGTAGTTCCCGCCGCTCAATCTAACATAAGCCACCGTTAGGGCGGCGTTTGCCTCTGAAGATACTGATGTTAGTGACCAGCAAACTGTCACCGCTGCGCCACCAAACCTGCTCAAAGCAAGCTCGATGGTTGAATCCCGATCTACTTTTGGTAAATCGGTTGACGAAAGTGGGGTTATCGTGTAAGTAACGTCATCGCCGCCCCCATCCAAATCAATGCTGCCCCCCGAGCAAGCGCCCCCGCCATCCAGACACAGCAATGCTTCTTCCGCCCCCGCCTCGGCAAAAGCCAACGCTTGGGCCGACTGGCCCGAGAAAGAAACCTGCCTTAGAGCCGTAATCGAACGAGAAGCTACCGAAACCCCCAAGGTTAGAGAAACTGCCATCACCAAAAGAATTAGGATTAATGCTTGTCCAGTTCGCACTTTCTGCATCGCTTTTATACTACAACTGTTCACTGTCTACTGTTTACTCGTAGGTTCGCAAAGAAACTGAAGTTGTCAGATCGGTTTTTGCCTGAAAATCAATCCGCCCCGGTACACCCAGCGGCTGCTCTAGACTGATGGTAATTCCGATCACCACGGGGCTGGTATTCAAAACATTAAAAACTAAAGAGGTAACGTTCACCCCGTTCGAGAAGTCATTATCGGAGATCAGAACCCCGTTTCGGGAAACAAACCCGTTGTCATCCGCATCGGGAGAAACAAAAGAAAAATTTACGTTACTTCCCGAGAAGTCTTTGATCACCAAAGAAGAGCCGGAAGAACCGAGGGTGGGAGAAACCACCCGACGCGCATTCCTAATTTCTTCCGCCATCTGCGCTAAAATCTTATTACCGCTGCTCTGAACTCGATTAATGATTTCCGCTTTGTTGTAGGAGCGGGTGACGTTGGAGAAAATGTCGGCGGCGATGACGCCTATGATCGAAATAATCCCGATGACGACTAAGAGTTCCAGGAGTGTAAAGCCTTTCGCTATGCTCAAGGACTTTGTCGCCTCGCTACGCTCGGAGATGAAACCTTTTTTCAGAAGACTGTTCACTGTTTGCTGTTCACTGTCAACTAAAATCATTGCCAGTCCGTCAGGTAAGTTGTTAAGTCCAAAGTATGGCTGCCGGCGGAGTCGGCCCAACCTACCGTCATCACAATTTTGATCTTTCCGGGAGAAATCAGCGAAGAGGTGAAGCTTCTGGAATAAAGATCAATCGCCTCGGATCCGGAAATGGCGTTCCACTGGGAACCGTCCCAAAAGAGCTTGTTCGTACCGGAATCCGGAAGATCGGTGAAATCTCGATCCCGGACCGAGCGGAGGGCCTCCAGCCCTTCCTGGGCGTACTGGACCGCTACGGAACGGTTTCGGGAGAGCGTCGCCGATCGGACTGCCCCCACCGCCAGAACGACCAACCCGGTAACTACAATCAGGGCGATTCCAATCGCGACGACCGCCTCAACTAGGGATTGACCTTTACGGGCACGGATCGAGCGCAGAGCTTTCAAAGATGTTCCTTTCATTCACCTTAAGATAACGTTTATCCGTTGTTCCTTGCAAATTGACTTCAATCGCCAAACAACGGGATGTGGGGGAGGCACAAGAAGAGTCCGCCGAACCTCCCAAACAGGTTCCATCATCGGCAGTAAAAACTACCGCGCCGGTCAAAACTGAAAAGATGATATTGACCGTGTTCGCCGAGGAGAGCGTCAGATCGGAAACCACAATCCCGGATTCAAAACCGCGGTTGAGAACTTCGGAAGGATTATTAAAGTTGGATCCGGTGGAGAAAAGAGAAAAGCTGCTCTGGCCCTCGACCAAGTGCACCCCCCAATTTAAACCGTCGACCGAAGAATAAGCTCGGCTCTGGGCGTCCTGGATCAGAGATATCAGCTCGGCCGTGGCCTGAACAACCCTCTGGCGGCGGGAGTAGCTGTTAAAAGCGGCGGCGGAAAAACCGGCCAGAATCGCAATAATCGAGATCACGACCAGAAGTTCGATGAGAGTGAAAGCGCGAGCGTGCTTAGTCGGTAGTTCAGAGTTCATAGTTC
>MEUW01000019.1:768-8142 GCA_001772805.1 candidate division WWE3 bacterium RBG_19FT_COMBO_53_11 | reverse complement strand
TACTAACTACTAGCTACTTCCTAATCAGGGGTTCCCGACTCCGTAATTGGACGACCGCCCGAGGCGGTTCTAGTAATTCCGGAGTTAAGGGTTGCCAACTCCGAAATTATAACCGGACTCCAGAGAAACGGTGCAGGTGGTTTGGAGGGGTTCGGTGGCAGCTTCGAGTATTGCCTCCAAACAATAACCTTGGTTGGTAACGGAGCGGTAGCGGTAAGTCTGATCCTTCATAGGATCGGCGGGAAGAACCTTCGTGTAGGTTGGCACCAAAACATCCAAGGAGGTATCGATATTCTGCCACGACCCTAAGGTATCCACGTAAGCATTGTTTTCAGAATAGTAAATCTCCAGAGAATTGCGAAGCGAAGTGAGATCGCTCTGTCGTTTGGCATCTCGCGCCCTTTCTTGAGCCCTGGTGAAGGAAGCCAGGCCCACCGAGGAAAGAAGGCCAATGATTGAGATTACGACCAATAGCTCAATGAGCGTAAAGCCACGCTTAGTCAGTAGTCGGTAGTCAGTAGTCAGTAGTTTTCGATTCATTTGAGCAAAGCGAAAATGTTAGGCTTGTTTCTTTTCAAACCGTCCATTTAAAGACCCAAAACGCCAAGATACCAGTTCCAAATCTGCTCTCCAAAGAAGATAGTAGCAAAAACGGCCGGTACAAGAAAAGGCCCAAAGGCGATTCGATCCTTAAGCTTGTTCTTTCCTGACAAAACCAGCACCGTAGCCGCCGCCCCGCCCCCAACGAACGCCAAAAAGAGTTCCACCAACGCATAGGGAAAGCCCACCAAAAGAGCTGCGGCGAATCCGAGCGGGGGATCGCCTTCCCCCAAACCCTTTTTCTTAGTGATCAAACGGACCGAGAGAAAGAAAAGGAAAACCAGAAACGCGGTAAAAAGATCGGGAAGCAGCTCGTTCAGATTAAATTCCTTAAGAAACAAGCGGTAAAAGAATGCCGCCACTCCCGCAATCCAGAGAGTTTGATCAAAAATGGCTTGGGCCGAGATATCGGTGATGAAAATCGCAATCAGAGCAGAAGAAGCAACCAGCAAAGAGATAAAAGCAAGAATAATCAATAGTCGGTAGTCGGTAGTCGGTAGTTGGCTAGATGCAAGAGCTGCGAAGAGCAAACCAGTCCCGGCTTCAACAATCGGGTATTGCCAAGAGAACGGCTTTTTGCAGTAACGGCAGCGGCCGCGCAAAGCCGCAAAGGAGAGGAGGGGAATCAGGTCGAAAAAACCCAAAACGTGTTTGCAATGCTCACAGCGCGAACGGCCGGTAGGGAATTGGCCGCGAAGCAGTCGGCGGGACCAGACATTTAAAAATGACCCCACCGCAGTACCAATTATGAAATAAAAAACTAAAACAATGGTGCTCACTGTTTCCAGGTTAGCAAAATTCTAAGCACTAAATTCTAAATCCGAAACAATATCAAAATCCAAATGTCCCAATGTTCTAAACAGTTTGGGGTTTTGAATTTTGGGCATTGGTGCTTGTTTCGAATTTCGATATTCGGATTTCGTGCTTAAAGACCAAAGGACGGCTCGCTTCGCGAACCTAGCTTCGGGTCAGAGCCCGAAGTAAGTGCTTAGCCCCGGCGCGTTGCCAACTTCGTACCAAGTATTATCGTTTCCATCTTGCGCATACAGGTCGCGGTTCTTTTCCGCTTCCAGATGCGTTCGCAAAATGAAGTAAGACCCGTCCGAAATGAACTGGTATTCCCCCAGAACCTTGCTCCCTAAGACATCGGGAAAGGTTTCCCCGTTTCGGGGATCACTAGGTAAAGCGGGGAGCTGGCCGGTTATGTCCAACGGGACCCAGCCCGAGCCGTCGCTCTTGTAAGAAACCTCTACTCCCACGGTGCTGGATGGAATTCCAAAGGTGCTTTTCCCAAGCGCCTGGTTTGAGGGGAACTGGGTCTCGATCGCTTTGCGGATGGCGTCAAAATCTCCCAACCGTGTTTGATCCCGTCCCTGCTTCAGCCGTTCCAACGGGTTCATCGCCCAAAAAGCCACGGCCGCCAGGATAAAGACCAAACCCATAGAAATAGCCAGCTCTAAAACCGTTAAACCGGAATATCTGCGCATCAAAATTCAAGACTACCTCGGCAAACAGATATTGCCGCCGGAATCCACCCGCGCCTTGAACGACTTCGATTCCGGCACGAAACAGAGATGAAGAACCGTACCGGCAAGAGTTGCGCGAACCGACCCCCAAGTGTCTCGTTCTTTAAACGGAGGCTTAACCTCTCCTTCGTCAATTAGTATCTGAATCCAAACAAGATTGTTACTAACCAAATCATTATTCGGATCGCCTTGGTTCAGAGCATCCCAGGGGTATTCAAAGAACGCGGTGTAGTATCTTTCCATCGCACTCAAAAGTTCGGCGGCGTCCGATTCCTTGCCCTGGTCCCTCGCTCGGCGGATCTGCTCAACCGGGTCGATTGCGGAGAGTATCGCCACGGCCAAAATACCGATAATGGTGATGACGATCAAGAGCTCAATCAGTGTAAATCCTTTTTTAATTATCATTAATTTTCACCCCCCTTCATGTTCATCAAATTATGTTTATCAAAACTGGACGGCCGGCTCCGACCTAGCAATTCTAGTCAAACTAGAATTGTGTGGTCAGATTATAAATTGGTGTGATGATCGACAACACCAATCCTCCCACCATCACTCCTAAAACTATCAAAATAGCGGGCTCCAATGCCGTCGAGAGATTTTTCACCGATTGCTCGGCTTGAGATTCAAAGAATTCCGCCACTTTTTCCAAAACCTCATCGAGCTTGCCGGTTTCCTCTCCGACCGCAATCATTTGGGAAATTAAGGGATCAAAATTGGGATCGGCTCGGATCGGGATCGAGAGGGGAACTCCCTTCTCAACCTGTTTCTCCGCCGCCAAAATCGCATCACGATAGAGAATATTGGACATCGCCGCCGCGACGATATTAAGGGCCTGCGTAATCGGCCCCCCGGCTCCGATTAAAAGTCCTAGAGTTCTGGAGAAACGAGCCAGCTCCGAGTCCTTGCTGAGCTTCCCAAAAATCGGAAACTTAAAAGCGAATGCGGCAAGTTGGTATTTTCCTTTTTCGGTTCTTAAGTAGTGGTAAGCAAGATATCCGATCAAACCGAAAAGGATCAAAACGGCCCACCAACCGTGAACCAGAATGTTGGAAATTCCAATTAGAATTTTGGTGGGGAGAGGAAGTTCAGCGCCAATATCCTCGTAGAGCGCGGTTAGGCGGGGGACCACGAAGACCATCATGATGATAAAAACCGCTAACATCGCCACTCCAATTACGGCCGGGTACACCAAAGCACCGCGAGTCTTAGACTGAAAATCGCGATCCCTTTCCGTATTTTCTGCCAGCTGGGTTAGAAGCACATCCAGTTTGCCGGAGGCTTCCCCCGCTTCCACCAAAGAAACCGTCACTTTGTCAAAAACATCGGGATACTTGGACATGCTTTTCGCTAGGGAAGACCCGCCCTGCACGTCCGCAAGCATGCCCCCCAAAACTTCTTGCATCCGCTCGGTGGTAGCTTGCACCCGTAAAATTTCTAGGGCATTGGTCAGGGGAAGGCCGGCCGAGACCATGGTTGCCAGCTGCCGGGCGAAGACGGTCTTCTCACTGATCTTAACTCCTCGGAAGCGCTGCAAAAACTGCTGGAGAAAACCACCCGCTTTCTTCTCCACCAGAGAGATAACCACGTATCTCCTCTCCCGAAGAATATCTCCCGCTAGCGTGAGATTGGGCGCCTCGACCGCTCCTGTGATTGTTTTCCCGGCGGGATCTTTGATGATGTAGTTGTAGACAGGCATCTAAATAAATCCGAAGCACGAATATCTAAATTCGAAACGTTTTGAATTTTGGTAATTGGAATTTGTTTCGGATTTAGGATTTAGGATTTCGAATTTCATGCTTTGATAAGGCGAGTTAACTCTTCCGGATGCAAAGCGTGCATCTTGGCGACTTGCGGATCGAGTTTGGCATCGTTCACCAATTGGGCCAGCGACCGCTCCAGCGAAATCATCCCTTGATCAAAGGAGGTGGCAATAACATTGTCCAACTGATGGGTTTTTCCTTCCCTAATTACCGAACGGACCGCCGGAGAGGGGAGCATGATTTCCACCGCCGGTATCAAAGTATTTCGGAGGGAAGGGACCAAGCGCTGGGCGATCACTCCCTCCAGGATCGAGGCAAGCTGAACCCGCACCTGCTGCTGTTGCGATTCCGGAAAAGCATCGATAATCCGATCGACGGTCTGCGAAGCCGAATTGGTATGCAGGGTCGCAAAAACCAGATGCCCGGTTTCGGCAATCGTGATCGCGGAAGCGATCGTTTCGTAATCGCGCATTTCACCGATCATCACCACGTTCGGGTCTTCCCGCAAGGCCGACCGCAAGGCTACTTCCCAAGAGAAGGTGTCCAAATGCATCTCCCGCTGATCCACCAGCGATTTTTCTTGCGGATAGATGTATTCGATTGGATCCTCAATGGTGACAATGTGCACCGGGCGGGTTTCGTTGATCCGCTGAATCATCGCCGCGATGGTCGTAGACTTCCCGTGACCGGTAGGACCCGTAATCAGGATAAACCCCTGCGGAAGATTGCAAAATTCGCCTAGAATGCTCGGCAAGCTTAGTTCTTCAAGGGAGGGAATCTTCAGCGGAATCCGCCGTAAAGAGGCCGCCAGAAAACCGCGCTGGTGAAAAGCATTCACGCGGAAGCGGGCCGCTTCCCCGTAAGCGAAAGAGAAGTCGATCTCCTTCTGCGTTAAAAGCAGGTCTTTCTGCTCGTCCGAAACCAGCTCAAAGACCAGTTGCTCGACCTGCTCCGGCCCGAGAATCTCCGTTCCCGGCACGGGGGTGAGATCGCCGTGAACCCGCAAGGTCGGCGGCGCCCCCACCGTCAAGTGCAAATCGGAAGCGTTCAAATCGATTGTTTTTTGCAAAAGCGTTCGTACTCCTCCTGTTGTTGTAGCCATCTTAGTTAAATCCGAAATCCGAAATCCGAATATCTAAACAAATCCTAAATCCCAAATTCCAATTTTCAAAACGTTTGGGGCATTTGAATTTAGATATTTGAATTTGTTTAGGATTTCGTGCTTCGTGCTTCGAATTTGTCATGTTATTCTTTGGCTACTCTCAACACTTCCTCCACGGTCGTCGCCCCCTCCAACACTTTCATGAAACCATCCTGCACCAAAGTAATCATACCTTCTTTGACCGCCTGCTCTTCAATCTCGGAGGTGGGCCGCCGTTCCAAAACCAGCCGGGAGATCGTGTCCGACATCAAAAGCACCTCAAAGATTCCGGTCCGGCCGGAATAGCCGCTGCCGGCGCAGATCTTGCACTCCACTCCTTTAGAACCGCCCTTGAACAAAACCAGTTTATCTTTTTTCTCGGTCTTGGTGGTTTTTACGTAGAGGGAACCCAACGTATCTTTGACCTGTTTGATGACCTCGGAGGGAGCTTCATATTCGGCTTTGCATTCGGGACAAATTCGACGCACCAGCCTCTGGGCCTCGACCGCGATAATGGTGGAAGTCAAAAGGAAGGGCTCAATCTGCATATCGATCAAGCGGGGGAGAGCGCCCGACGCCGAATTCGTGTGCAGAGTCGAAAAAACCAGGTGGCCCGTCAGCGCCGCATGCACCGCCAGCTCCGCCGTCTCACTATCCCGCACCTCCCCAACCATAATGACGTTGGGGTCCTGGCGAAGGAAAGCGCGCAAACCGGCGGCGAAAGTTAATCCGGCCACGGGATTAATTTGGGTCTGGTTGATCCCGGGGATTCGGACCTCGACCGGGTCTTCCACTGTGACAATGTTCAAGCGCGGGCTGTTGATTTTGGAAAGCGCCGCCGCCAGAGTCAGAGTCTTGCCGGACCCCGTGGGTCCGGTGGCAAGAATGATCCCGTTGGGCCGCCGCATGGAATCTTCCATCCTCTTCAGGGCGACGCCGCGCATCCCCAGTTGATCCATGGTGGGAATCTCGGCGGTTTCTTCCAAGAGCCGGATCGCCACTTTTTCTCCCAGAGAAGTCGGCATCGTCGCCACCCTCAAGTCGATCTCCCTTCCTCCCACCTCGACCTTGAAGCGCCCGTCTTGGGGAATACGTTTTTCGTCGATCTTGAGATTGGAGAGAATCTTAATGCGGGAAACGATCGAGGAATGAATCTCGAGCGGAAGAGTCAAACGCTCCTGTAAAACACCGTCGACGCGGAACCTCACCCGCGTCTTGTTCTCCGTAGGTTCGATATGGATATCGGAGGCGCGATTGCGCGCCGCGTAGGAGAGGACCGAGGAAACAATCTCGGCGACCGGAGATCGGCGCACCGTATCTTGTTCACGCTCAATATCCTTGACCTCCTCAATCTTAAGCGGCTTGCCCACCCCCGCCTCTTCCAGCGCCGCGACCACCTCTTCCCCGAGCGTCTTCCGGTATTCATGCTCGATCGTCTCAACAATTTCCTTCGCCGGCGCGATGTGGGTCTCAATCTTCAAACCGCTCCGCCGTTCCAAGAAACCGATCACCTGCAGATCCAGGGGATCGCTCATCGCGACTTTCAAGGTACTGTCGGTCTTCTCAAAGGGGATCAGGACATAACGGGAAGCGGTGTTCTGGGGAATCAGGTTCAAAATTTCCGCCGGGATATCCATCCCGGTCAGCTTCACGAACGGCACTCCGAGCACTTCTCCGAGCGCTTGCGCAAAATCCTCCGGGGAAACCAAGTTCCGCTCGGAGATCAGGTCTCCCACCGGCCGGCCCAGTTTAGCCGCATCGACTTGCAGCTCTTTGAGCTTTTCAACCGTGAGCAGATTTTTCTCCACCAGGATCTCTTCGACCCCGCGGTGATTCAATTCGGCCATTTCTACTTAAAGAATACAATTTCTCGAAGAGAAATTGCTAGCGATCTACAGATCGTGTCCAATTTCTCGAAGAGAAATTGCTAGCGATCTACAGATCGTGTCCAAAAAAGGAGCCGTCCTGCTACCTAGGGGGTAACAGACGGCTCATCGGGTCCATCGAAGTCGGCATCCTCGTAAACGATCGACCAATCGAAACTGACGGGGTCATCTTCGAAGGAGGCCAGCTTCATCTTCATCAGCACGGAATTCGTGAAACCATGCCAGTAAGCGAGATTGAAGTCGCGGATATCCATCCAGCGAATCCAAGCCGCTTCACCAACCTCAACCCGGATGAAAATCACCCCATCCGAGTAAGGAACCGTCTGGCTGGAGCCGCGAAAAAGATCCTCACCCGCAATTAGGATCCTTCCTAGCCCGTCAAGCCGCCCCGCCACGATCGGATCGGGTGACAGCTCTTTGGCGAAGTAGGGCTTGTAGTTCGCGTTTTCCGAGGCCTTGGT
>MEUW01000019.1:436-748 GCA_001772805.1 candidate division WWE3 bacterium RBG_19FT_COMBO_53_11 | reverse complement strand
GAACCACCCGCTGCGGAACCTGCGCCGGAAAGCCGGTGGTGGGGTCCACTACTGTCTCTCCGCGGCGCTGCCTTGAAAGCTGGAGGGCGCTGTAGTGACGCAATGTTAAACCGTCGCCGCCCATCGCAAAGTCGTTGCGGGAGATGTCCGGACGGGCGCTGGCCAAGTAAGTCCTCCTCCACCACTCATTGATCCCTTCAAAAAACGCATCCCCGCCTCCCGGATCGTAAAAGTCCAGTCCATAGTGATCGGGAAGGTGGAAGACCGTGTGGATCCACTCGTGGATCAGGCCGGCATCGAGCCGCAGATTGG
>MEUW01000019.1:0-391 GCA_001772805.1 candidate division WWE3 bacterium RBG_19FT_COMBO_53_11 | reverse complement strand
GAGTCCGCCAGGCCTTGGGCCGAGTAATCGTACCCCCGCGCCACATTTTCGGACTCGAAAACGCCATCGTCAAGGATGATCAACCGCCGGGGGACCAGCCCTCCTTCTACGGGGGGATTGGCCGCTTTGAACTCCCGATCCGCCCACGCCACGTGGCGAAGAAGGTAGGACTGCAGGCTCTCGTCGTAATCCTGCAAAAACGTCCGGTAGGAGTTCTCCGTTGCCAAGAAGGTCACATAGTAGGTGTCCGCGGATATCGGCAGCGGATCGGAGTTGAGGTACTTGACCAGTTCGGCAAACTCATCCGCAGTGAGCGGCTTGTCTTCACCGTAGGTTAAAAGCCTGTCAATCTCCTTGGCGACCTGCACCACGGCGGGCGGGGTGGCGGTGG
>MEUW01000018.1:29354-30289 GCA_001772805.1 candidate division WWE3 bacterium RBG_19FT_COMBO_53_11 | reverse complement strand
GGGAGCTTTCCGTCTACGCCTCCAGGGAATTCCCGGGAGGTGCCGTAGATCGGTTCGTCGTTTACATTGAACCGGTACCGGGCCAGGACGGATACATCTGGATCACGGGTATTTACAACGTGGTCACCCATGAGGGAGTGCAAATCGATCATGAATCTCAAACCGAGGAGCCTCCTTCAGGCAATCCGTAGATAAACATAAAGCCCCAGTCTTCGAACTTCGAAGCTGGGGCTTTTTCTTTTGCCGCCGACAACCTAAGGAGCGGTCGAGTCGGCCGAATCCAATTGCTCAAGCAAAACCTCGATGGCCTTGTCCAGAGCGCGATCCGTTCCGCGCTGGCGCTCGGCAGGCGAAGTGGGGACGCGGATATCCGGCTGGACTCCGATTTCGTGGATGACGTTTCCTTTCGGAGACCGGAATTCAAAACCAACCACCATGGTCATACTGCCGTCGGGAAGGTCAACGGGTGTTTGCCCAACGCCCTTTCCGTGGGTCGTTTCTCCGATGATGATGGCCCGGCCGTAGTCCTTAAGCGCCGCCGCCACGAACTCCGAGGCGCTGGCTGAACCCTGATCAACGAGTACGACTAGAGGCACATCAAGCGCCAGGCCTCCTGGGGAAGTAGCCATCGTATAGTAGCTGCCATCGGACGAGTAGATCTGCGCCGCCGCCATCCCACCGGGAATAAACTGCGACAGGAGCTCCTGGCCCGCGATCATATGGCCGCCGGGGTTGCCGCGAAGATCCAAGATGATGGCTCCCACCTTGTCCTCGTTGAGAAACTGATTAAGGGCAGCCCTCACCTCGTCGGTGGCAGTATCGCCAAAGACCTCCAACGAGATATACCCGATTCTCCCGTCTCCCAGAATCCTGGTTTGGACTTCAGGAGTAGCGATGTAGCCGCGGGTAACCTCGATGTCAAGCTTTCCCTCACC
>MEUW01000018.1:11268-29314 GCA_001772805.1 candidate division WWE3 bacterium RBG_19FT_COMBO_53_11 | reverse complement strand
GGCCCTTTTGAATCTCCCAGGGGACGCCTTCGATACTTTGGCCATCCACGGCGATCAGAACGTCGCCGGCCTTAATTCCGGCTGTTTCCGCAGGGCCGCCCTTCTCCGTTGCCGAAACCACCGTTTGGCCGTTCTCAAAGGTGATCTGTACCCCGATCCCGGCGAATCCTCCGGCCATCATCGATTTGCTGCTTTCAGCTTCTTGAGGGTTGAAGTAATAGGTATACTTTGCACCCTCACCCGGAAGGGCATCGATCATCCCTTGAATTGCCCCCTCGATAAGCTTCTCGTCCGGGGGGAGCTCAAAATAGAAGCTCGACTTGATCAGTTCAAAGGTTTGGATAAGGGGAGCAAACTCCCCCAAGCGCTCGTTGGTAATGTTGCTGAGAACATACTGGCCTTCGGCGGGCTTAACCTGCCGAATCCCAAGGAAGAACCCAGCCCCACCTACTCCAGACACAACCACCAAAACAAGCAAGAACAATCCGAGGTGCTTGAAGATACGTCTCACGTTGTCTCCTTTCCAAAAAGATTGTTAATCTCTTCTTAGAGATTGAAATAATCATACTATCGGGCCATAGTAGTGTCAACGGGTAAAATAAATTAACCCTGCGTCAAATAAGATGTGGTTCAGATTGAATGAAAGGTCTTTAAATTCGTCCAACCAGGTGTAAGGATATGGTGCGCGTACCTGGATTTGAGCAACGCTCTCACGGAGCGTTATTCCTTCGGAATCCAGGGGACCTCCTCAATGGAAAACTCTTCGAGTTTTAATCGTTGTGGTGGGCGGTAGAGGAATCGAACCTCTGACCTCCACAATGTCAATGTGGCGCTCTAACCGACTGAGCTAACCGCCCACAAAACGATTTCAAAGTGCGCTCTCCTTTCCGCGAAGCGGAAAGCTAGCCCGCCTCTGGCGGGCGTCCCACTGGTTTGTCCTCGCTTACGCTCGAACAAAGAATAGTGCTCCTCTCGTGTGCACTATTAGCTAACAGCACCCTCGCAAACTTAACCAATTATAACCGACTGGGAATTAAGAAACGATTTTATCAATGATCCCGTATTTCTTGGCCTCTTCGGGAGTCATATTGAGGTCGCGGTCAATATCGTGCATAATTTTATCTTTGGTCTGCCCGGAGTGTTTGGCCAGAGTCGCGGCGTAAAGGTCTTTGAGCCGGAGAATCTCCTTAGCGGTGATCTCAATGTCGGAAGCCTGTCCCCCGGCTTCCCCCATCGGCTGATGGATGTGAACCAGAGCATGAGAGAGCGACATTCTCTTTCCTTTGTTGCCGGCCGCCAAAAGCAGGGTAGCCGCCGAAGCCGCCATCCCGACCGCAATGGTAGAGATCGGAGTGGAAAGCTGCAGCATCGTATCGTAGATCGCGAAAGCGGCGTAAGCCGAACCGCCGGGAGAGTTGATATACATTTTGATCTCCTTCTTCGGATCCTGTTGCTGCAAAAGAAGCAGCTGGGCGATGACCACATTAGCCATTGCGTCCGAAATCGGACCGGCCAAAAATACAATGCGCTCCTCTAGAAGCCGGGAAAAAATATCGTAAGCGCGTTCTCCTCTCGGCGTTTGTTCAACTACGAACGGAACCGGGTATCCTGGCATTTCTAGAAAAAGTATAAGGTATAAAGGGCGCGATTACAATCGCTAATTCTCTAACGGGAATAGCGAGTAGCGAGTAGCAAGTGGAAAGGGGAAGAGTTACGAATTATTTCCCCTCGGCGATTTTAATCAGATGCTCAATCGTTTTCCGCTTGCGAAGCACGTCTTCCAGGTAGGCCTGGCCGCGCTGTTCCCTAAGACTGGCGCGGGTTTTTTCGTCCGGTGCCGCTTCGATGGCATCTTCAATCTCCTTCTCGGAAACGCTTATTTTAGCTTCTTGGGAAACTTGATTGAGGATAAACTCGTCCTTTAAGTTGCGCTCGGCAACCTCGTGATACTCCTTCTGCAAATCTTCCGGCTTTTTGCCCTGCGATGAAAGGTATTGGTCAACGGTGAGTCCAAGGGAATTCACTTGATCGATTAAAGATGAGAGCATTCGATGAACTTCAAAATCAATCAGAATATGGGGAATCGAAATCCTAGCGGCCTCGCGGATTTTATCCAGAACTTGAGCGGCGGTTATTTTTTGGGAATTATCCAGTGGCTTTCCTTCGGGCCCGTAAATTATTTTTCCTTTAACGGCTTCAATTGCTTTCCGATAGTCCCCCAGCTGGACTTCCGGAGCCTCTGCCGTGCGGGCTTCAAAAACCAGATCTTCCCCTTTCTTATAAGACTTAATTGCAACTTGCGGAGGAATAACCGGTCTTATTTTATGGGTGGAGACGGCTTGGGCGTAAGCCAAAGGAACTACCTCCTGGAAAAGGGACTGCGCGAGATGGTCCTCGCTGATTTGAGACTCTGCCAGTTTGGCAGGGGCTTTTCCGGCCCGAAAGCCGGGAACTTTAACCTCTTTCAAGGCCTCGTTCTTAACCCGATTAAAAGCATCCTCCACCTGATTTGCAGGTATACGGATAGTCAAGGTAATCTCTAAATCTTTGCGGGAAATTTGCGAATCAGCCACGGTTAAAGTCTACAACTTTCGTCAAGTTGCTAGCGATTTTTCTTCGCGTCCAACTTTCGTCAAGTTGCTAGCGATTTTTCTTCGCGTCCAACTTTCGTCAAGTTGCTAGCGGATCTTAGATCGCGTTCACTATCCCCTCTTCCTCTTCTTCCCCCCCGAGAACTTCGTTCGCGGATCCCTCTTTCGGCAGCATCTGTCCGCCGCAAATCGGGCAAATATCATTCTCGGGTCCCTCGTGCCCGCATTCGCTGCAGATGTATATCTTTTCGCTCTCGTTTTCTTCCATTAACCAATCACCCCCTTTAACAAGCAAAAGCTAAACGCTTGCCTATTTTTATAGAAAAGAGGTCCTAAAGTCAAGGGGTTTCCCGAACGATGAGAAAAGGGGTAAGCTCTTGATCCTGGCCGAGGGGGTTATCCAAGAGGATCAGTCGGGAAATCTTCTCGTGGTGAGGAACTCCGCGGCTCTGGGCAATTATTTCGACGTTGACATTGTTTCCATCCACCATCACCACCGGATGTCCGAGTTTTTCCTCCAGTTCCTGAACAATCTTCTCGGGCTCTTCGGGAGGAAGCATCACGTATTCGGTATAGGGATACATCGCATCCGGGTTAAAACCATCGATTTCGGAAACGCGATTGCCGGCTACGATCCAGAAAATACCGTGGATTCCGAATAGCTTTCCAATCGAACCCAGAACCATCGCAGTCAGAATCCGCGGATAACCCGCCCGTTCTACCGCCACCTGCATCTTCTCCGGCCGAGAGTAACCAATGTCTTTGGGATATTTTTTGACCCCCTTGACAATTAGTTTCGCTAACCAACCAGCTTTAACCGTAGAGAGATGCCGAACGTGGTTATGGCAAACTGAGACAACTTTCTCGGAAACGGCGACCCAGTCGCCTTTCTTAAGATGCGCCTTAACATATTTTTCCAAAAGAGGGGTTAGCTCTTCCCCAAAGCCGATCTTGTGAGTTTGGATCGGCAGACGTTTGTATTTTTTTCCGTTAAGTTCAACTATTTTTTTCATAAATGGGGGACGACTTGCTTTCGCAAGTTCTAGCTATTCGCCTTAGGCGAATGGTGGGCGGGGAGAGAGTCGAACTCTCACGTCCTTGCGGACCCGGGATCTTAAGTCCCGTGCGTATACCATTCCGCCACCCGCCCAGTACATTCTAATTTTAGCACTGGGAGAAACTCTATTTATTCGCGGCGAGCTGGTGGGCAGAGATCTGATTCATAAAACGGCGGATTTTACCAACCCACTGAGGCCAGCTCGGTTGGCCGGAATAGATTTTCCCAAATTGCTCCAACGTAAGGGGGCTTTTTCCGCGTTTGTAATAGTCTTCATAGATCTTGCGGTTGATCGTTTCGATTCCTTCTTCCCAAGATTTGAAGTAGATGTATCCCCCACCCCAACCGTAGGCGTTGTGAGAACCGCGGACGTACACCCGGCCGAATCCGGATTCATTTCCGGAAATTGCCACCAGAAGCCGCCAATCCACCCCATATTTATCAGCGGAATCCACAAATTTAGCGGCATAAGGCGCCAGCGGAGAGTTATATTCCTTCAGGTAAGACCCCAGCCTCACAATCCGAGAATCAACCTGCGCCTCCACTTTGGGAGGAAGAATCGGCGCATGAACCAATTTGGCTTGGGAAAACGGCGCCGCCAAAACAAAGACGACGTAGAGATAGATTAATCCTTTGAGATAGAGACGGCGGAATTTTCGACGATGGCGAAAGCGGCGGGACAACGATTGAAAAACGGCTAAAGCCGCTTTGGCCCACGAAAAAACAATCCGCCTGAGGCGGACCACTTTGGCCCAGATTTCGTGAATCCGTTTAAAAAACATAAAGGCTCAAGCAAACCCGTCGGTCTCGGATATTCTCTGAAACCGCCGTAAATCTACTCGAGCAACCTATAGTTTAGCAGTTAAACGAGCTGAAGTCAAATTAGACGGCTTGCTTACGCAAACCTAGTAATTTAACTCCTCAGAACTGGCTCGTTTAAATTATAGGACTAAAATTGTATTTAACATCTCATTGTTAAGGTGGTTTATAATTAAGAATATGCGGGTGTAATTCAGTGGTAGAATGGACACTCGCTAAAGCGATCTAGCAATTGCAAGATGCGCAATTGGTAGCCTTCCAAGCGGGATTAGTTGATGGGCTCAACGTCAGCTTTCCAAGCTGAAGAAACGGGTTCAAGTCCCGTATCCCGCTCCAGAGCCTCCGTAGCACAATCGAGCTTATGCGAGATTGCTAGCGACGGAAGTCGTGTCCAATTGAACCCGCTTTGGCGGGTAACGCTAGAATTAGCGTTAATAGAGTACCACCCTCGGACGCGATTTAATAGAATTAAATCGCTAGCTTTGCAGGGATTAGGTTACGGGTCTGTAGCTCAATTGGTTAGAGCACCGCCCTCTTAAGGCGGTTGTTGAGGGTTCGAGTCCCTCCAGGCCCACCACCTGCAAAGGAAGGCGGTTGTTGAGGGTTCGAGCGCCTCGCATTTTGCGTATGGTGGTTGTAGCTCAATGGCAGAGCGCCTCCCTGTGAAGGAGGATGTTGTGGGTTCAAGTCCCACCAACCACCCCACGCCCTTGTGGTGAAATGGATATCACAGCTGCCTTCGGAGCAGTTATTGGGGGTTCGATTCCCTCCAGGGGCACCAGTGAGGTTGACAGGGCGTTCCAATGCCCCCGTAGCACAATCGAGCTTATGCGAGATTGCTAGTCCGCCCGAGGCGGACGTCCAACGGGCAGCGCCTTCGACGCGATGGGTCGTGCCCTGGTAGCTTAACGGATAAAGCAGGACTCTTCGACGCGATTTCTGACTGGCCCTCGTAGCTCAACGGATAGAGCAGCGCTCTTCTAAGGCGCTGGTGCAGGTTCGATTCCTGCCGAGGGCACCACTTATCCTTTGAGATTACTGGGGAATTTCAAGTCTTTCTTTTTTCCGCTAAAAAGCGGTGGATGTCGTTAACAATTTGCTCAAGACGATAATCTACTTTAGCGTAGTATTTGTCCGCCCCTAAGCTGAGATAGGCCTGCTTTTTCTCCGCTCCGGAAGCATTCGAAATCACAAAAATCGGGATTAGTTTCCACTTCGGATTATTTTTAAGTTCCGCAACAAAGAGCAACCCGGGTTCTTTACCGAAGAGGTAGTGATCCAGCCAAATCAGATTGACTTTCTTCACATCCTGTAAACATGAGAGAGCTTGGTCGGTTGTGGTTGCGGTCAGGACATCAAATCCCACCAATTCCAGTTTTCGCTTGATCGCTTCCAGAAGCGGAACCTCGTCCTCGATTACCAAAATCACTTTTTTGCCGTCTGAATTTTTCATGCCAGCTTCTTCTCTCCCTTCTTGGAAACCATTCCCGTTAATGGGATTGTAGCGTAAAAGGTGGCTCCTTTTCCTTCTTCGGACTCAAACCAGATTTTTCCTCCCCAATTCTCGACAACCATCTTACAAATGTATAGTCCCAACCCGGTTCCGCCCGCGGAGGCTTTTTCGGCGTTGCCGGCCCGGAAGAATTTCTCAAAGATCCGGTGCTGTTCTTCCTTCGGAATCCCGATCCCATTATCCATGACGCTGATTACCAAAGAATCAATTCCCCCCACGGCCTGCTTCTCCAAACGAACCTTGATCTCGGCGTCCGCCTGTTCCGAACAATAGCGGGTAGCGTTGCTAATGAGATTGCGCAAAACTTGGCGAAAGAGATCCGCATCAATCGCCAGCTCGATCTCTTCTTTGGGCTTTGCAAAAAGGACCGGAACTTCTTTTTCCTTTTCAACGAACTTGCTCTCTTTAATAATGTCGGCGATTAGCAAATTTATTTTTGCGGGGATCGGCTCAATGAGCACTCCCCCAATCTCCAAACGAGAAACATTCAAAAGATCGCTTACCAGCCGCGACATTCGCTTGCTTTCTTTGTAAACCTCCGCCAGATAGCTGGATTGATCTTCGGTAACCCGACCCACGTCTCCTGACAGGAGCATCTCCGCATACCAGTTGATCGCAGTCAGGGGCGTCTGTAGCTGGTGAGATACCAACGAGATAAACTCGGTCTTGGCCCGGTCAACCTCTTTCTCGCGGGTGATATCGCGCTGAACGTCCATGAAGAATTGCAGATTTCCTTTTTCATTCAGAATGGGGGTAATGGTATGAAAAGCATTATAAAGCGTCCCGTCCTTGCGTTTGTTCTTGACCTCGCCGGAAAAAACTTTCTTGTCGTGCTTAATCGTTTTCCAGAGCTTCTCATATAGTCCTCCCCATAATTCCTTGGTCCAGGCTTTCTTGCCGAGCGTCGCTTGCGGGGTAAATCCGGTGATCCTCTTGATCGCTGAGTTCGCATAGAGAATCATCCCGTCCGGATCGGTGATCACCACGCAATCATAAGCGGCATCCACCGCTAACTTGAACTTGCTCAGTTCCTCTACTGATTTAACCAGAGACATTGACTAACTACTACCGAGTAACGCTGATGGTTGCGCCCTGCTCGGCGTCCGGGGCGGAGACTGTCACCCTCCCGTTAGCATTCTTGGATATTTTGTATCCGGCACCATTGGTCGTTTCCCCGGTCGGATCCGTGGGCATGGCCACCAAATACGTCCCGCTAGCAGTAAGAACCGATAAATCTACGAGACCCGTACAGGTGCCTCCCGTTTTGCAGATTTCCGTCTGAGTTGTGGTAATTGATGCTGGCAACGACCCATCGTTATCTAGAGCATACTGGTAAACCGCATTCAGGACGGTATTTACATCAACCCTCCGTTGGGCATTCTTTGTGTCCGCCAGCTGTTTTGTTGGGTTAATGGCCAAAATAACAATACCGGCCAGAATACCAATAATGGCAACAACCAACAAAACTTCCAGAAGAGTAAACCCTTTTCTGATTTTATGCATTAGTTATCACCACCTTTCAGATAACTGATTATCACAATTCGCTAAATCCCTGTCAATGCCCATCATTTATAAACGTCAATTTTTATTCCTAACTCTGCATAGGGAGCGATAACGTTAACCCTGCCCCCGGGCGTTCTTAGTATTTCGTATCCAGTCCCATCGGCCGATTCGCCGATTGGATCCACGGGTAAAGCGTAGAGGTACTTCTCATCTTTTGTCAAAACGGATAGGTCGGCTAAATCCGAGCAGTCTTCGGCGTTTGTTTTGCAGATTTCCAAAGGTATATCTTTAATAGCCGAAGGCAGCTGGCCACTGTGGTCAAGAGCATACTGGTAAACCGCATTAAGAATGGTGTTTACGTCGGCTCTGCGTTCAGTATTGCGCGTTGCGGCTAACTTCTCATCCGGTCTAATAACCTCCACAAGAACAATCATCAAAATGGCAATAGCAGCAATAACCAAAAGAAACTCTACAAAAGTGAATCCCTGTTTAACGTTTTTTGTTTTTACCCTATTAAGCAACATCAAAATTCCGACACTTCCTGCCAGGAAATAATATTTATGGTCGGGTTGATCTGATCGATTGTGATTTTGACCCTCCTAATTATTGTATCAACATTCCCGGAAGCTTCGATTGTTCTGTTTTCCCCAGATCCGGCTATTACTGTATATGTACAATTCCCTTGTCCCAAAGCTAGGTTGTTTGTCCCGGAAAACGAAGGCAGATCTTTTATCTGCTGTAGGGCCTTTTCGGCACAAGCGTTAGCCAGCGCTTTAGTTTGATTGGACTGTTCTAAAGAAAAACTTGTTCGGGAAGCGCTTAACCCCAGTAAGATAAGAGAAACCCCAACCGCCACCCCGATTGCCCCAATTACAAGTACGCTAACGAGCATCACGTAACCATTTTTCTTCCAATTTATATAGAACATGTTCATAAATTAGTTAACTTATGCTACCTAAGACTAGCTGAACCATAGAACGTTTTGGAATAGTCATATTCGTTCCTGCCCGTTAGGGTCGCTCTTGTCAGGGTAAACTGAATCCTGATAACCCCAGGCGTACCGACTCTAGATAAGTTCTCAAAGGTTACATCGGAAGCGGTTACAGAAGTAGATGTGAGAGAGATTGGGGAACCTGTTCCCTCTTTTATCCTCACTACCCCGGCCGCAAGGTCAAAAACTGTTGGATCATTGGGGGCGGAAGGAACATCGATGGAAATCGAGGAAGCGCCGGACCCTGACGGTGGCGAGTTAATACCTTCGGCATTTCGGATAGATTGAGTGATAATCTGTAAAACCTGAATCCCCTGCTGCTCAACCTCGGCAATCGTTTGATTTTTGACGCGGGACTGCAAAATCAGAAAAAGGAAAGTAGAACCTGCTAAGAAAATAACCCCAGCAATACTTACATAAAGCAAAAGTTCTATTAACGTAAACCCCCCTTTTGCATTTATTTGACGCCGATCCATTTTAATCACTGTGGCGATACAATACAAAACTCAGCGGGATTTGAGTCGCTAACAACGGCCGCCATGTTTCCGCCGCTATAGTAGGCAACGCCGTTTAAATCCTTTGGCCAATCAAATGAACCAACAAACGTTGGGGACGACGGGGTTGAAATATCAATAACCTGAAACTCCGCGCTATCCTTATCGCTGGCGATAAAGACGTAATTATTGCCGTTTCCTAGTGAGAGATCATTTACGGAGTCTTGGGCATTAAAACTACCCAAAAGATTGGGAGATACGGGATTAGAAACATTAAAAATGTTAATCTCACCGTTACCTCTTCCTAAAATAACCGTGCTATCAAATCCAGTAGTCGTTAGAGCATTTGAAGTTCCAGAAAGATTGTAGGATCCATTAATGGATAAAGAACTCGGATTCGAGATATCAACTACCTGTAGCTCTTGGGAATCGGGACTTGAAGCAATATAAGCGTAGTTTCCAAGTACTGCTATTTCATTTCCGTTACCATTTAAGTTCAAAGATCCCAAGGATGACGGGGAGCTTGGGTTAGAAACATCAATGACCCAAAGCTCGTTATTACTACTTGACGCTCGAACCAGATACACCCTCGATCCAACTACGTAAACCCCCAAACCGTCGGCACTGCCGGGAGCATCAAAAGTACCGACAACACTTGGGGAGGAGGGGGTAGAAATATCTACAACCGCCAGCTCCTGGCTGTTAGAACTTGTTGTAACGTAGGCATAGTTTCCAGAAACAGCAAGGTTGTTCGGATTTTGTAATATGCTGGCTTCAACCAGAAAAGAAGGGTTGGTGGGATCGGATATGTCAATTACCGCAAAGCTGCGGGAAGAACTTTTCGTAACAACATAAGCGAAATCGCCCTGCAATTGAACTTTGAGGGCGTCTTGGCCCCCACTTAAGCTACTGCAAGATTCTTCCTTTGGATTGGACCAATCTCCTCCCCCTCCAGTTAACCAATTGGTTAGATAAGTTAGTAAAGAAACGGTGCCGAGCCGCTGGGGGTTCTGTTGCCAAGAAATGTTGGAAACGACTTGGATGGTGTTGGCATCAACTTGGGAAAGCTCAACAGTACGAGTGAAGATGCCGGTCGTGTCGGAAGACCCTGAAAACACCCATTCATTTCCTGAAATTCCCAGGCCATGCGCACCCAAAACCAGATTAGAGAAATTTGCATCCCGGATATTGCGGACGGCCTCTAAACCCTCCTCTGCAAGTGTTGCCGCTCTTCCGCGGCTTCCGGAAAGCGCCGTACTTTCCCTGCCGTAAATTAATACCCCCACCAAAGAACCGACAATTAGAGACAATACTGATAAAGCGAGGAGCGCCTCAACCAGAGCGAACGCACCGTAAACCCCCTTTAGTTTTTTCAAATTATTTTTTAACATAAAATTTAGTTATCCGACTAATAATCTATTCTCCCCTTCCCGTTTATTACAATTTCTCTTACCTCATTATTGGCAGAAGTTAGAACTAGCGTACCAGTAGTTTGGGGAGTACCAAGAAATTTGGAAAAAACAACCTCTTGCAATCCTGAAACTGTAACCGAAGGCGAAGAAAAAGTTTCATCAAAAGCAGGGTCGCGGGAGGCGTAACTTGCACCTTTAAAAAGGGTAATATTTCCACTTTGAACACGTACTCCCCAACTGGTATCCCCATCCATAGCTTGGGAGAGAAGCTGGGCGCGCCGCAGGGTTTGGACCGTAGTATTTGCCGCAACATCCAGGTCATTTATCAATTGGAACGATCGGGAAACGGGTATGAGAATACCCGATAGAATACCGATTACTGCGATGGAAAGTAAGATCTCAAGAATTGTGAATCCCCCCCGGGTAACTTTATTCTTAGTTTCCAGTCCAAGCATGGTTTAATTAAATTGCCCCACGAGAGTATAGATAGGCAAGATGACAGACAACGCTACCAAAACTACTCCTATCCAAACGACAACAAGAAGAATTGGCTCCAGCATAATAGCCAAATCTTTAGTGGTGTTTTCTGTCTTGTCGTCATATATTTTTCCTATCTCCAAAAGCACCGACGGCAACCGCCCCGACTGTTCGGCGGCCACAACCATCTGCCTCACCGAAGTTGGTATCAATTTCTGTACCCCCTTGTAGGAATCAAAGGTTTTTTTAAGCGAATTGCCTTCCTCAACGCTACCTCGAAGGTGGCCGTAAAAATCTTTGTAAAAGGATACAGTTGCTGATCCCCACAGAGATTCGAGCGCCTCAACGACGGGCAAACCCGTATCAAGAAGGCTACCTAAAATGTAACCAAAGCGCGCCAGCTCAATTTCTTGGATCAGTCTCCTAAAACCAGGAAGGGCAAAGATTATTCTATCACCGATAAACTTAGTTTTCGGGTATACGAAAAGAACGTAAATAAAACCAGCAACTAGTAAGAGAAAGAGGGGAACTACAACGTATCCGTAGTTTCCCAAAAAGTTTCCAAAGCCGATAAGAATACGCGTAAATAAAGGCAGTTCAATATTCATAGCATAAAAAACGGTAGCCAAGCGGGGCAGAAGAAACCAGGAGATTCCGGTCCCGATTATAACGGCCAGGGAGAGCACCAAAATAGGATAAAGCGTTGCAGATTGTACCTTGGCATGCAAGTCGCTTTCTCTGCGCTGCTGAGTAACAACAACCCTAAGGTTTTCCGAAAGCCTTCCTGCCTCCTCTCCTACCCGAATGAGAGAAACAACACGTTTCGGGAAAACCTCGGTTCTTTCTATAGCGCTCCATAAAGAAGAGCCAACATCGACATCTGCAATTATGGAATCGACGGCGTCTCTCATTCTCCGCGAGCGCAACTCGGCTCTGATCGCAGCCAAGGCGGAAAAAATCGGCATCCCCGAAGCCAGAAGCATAGACAAGTCCTCAATAAAGTAACCTCTATCTTCTTTAAAGTGCAGGTCAACGAGAATAAGATTTCTGGCTCTTTTGCTTTCGCTCGCTTCTGCCATGGAGTTGCCTTAGGAGGGTGTTGATACCCGCAGTAATTCGTTAATAGTTAATATTCCGCGCTCAACCTTATCCATGCCGTCATCGAAAAGCGTACGAAATCCTTGTTTATCAGCCAACTCCCTAATCTGCCCGGATGACGGGTTTTTAAGAATTAACCCGTGCATCTCAGGTGAGATTTTAATAAGTTCGAACAACGCAGTACGCCCGTAATACCCGGTGCCGTTGCAAACTTCGCATCCTTTTCCTTCGTAAATAGCGGTGGGAATTTTAGAATCCCATAAAGCCCCTGCAGGAAACCTGCTTTTTATTTCCTTTGAATCGGTCGAAACAATGTGCCTGCACCTTTGACAAATCTTACGGGCAAGTCTCTGAGCAATAACCAACTCTAAAGTCGATGCTAAAAGGAACGGCGCTATTTCCATGTCAAGTAGCCTAGGTATAGATGCGGCAGCGTCATTCGCATGGAAGGTAGAAAGCAGAAGATGCCCCGTTAGCGCAGCGTTCGCTGCAATTTCTGCCGTCTCTGGATCACGTATCTCCCCAACCAAAATTATATTAGGGTCTTGGCGGATTATAGTACGGAGTCCGGAGGCAAAAGTTAGATTAGTCTGGGTATTAACTTGGATCTGATTAACAGCGTTAATCTTATACTCAACCGGATCCTCGATAGTAGTGATGTTTACCTCAGGACGATTAAGAATGGAGAGCAGCGCATAAAGTGTGGTAGTTTTTCCCGAACCTGTAGGACCTGAAACCAAAATCATTCCGAATGGCTTTCTGGCCGCTTTAAGAAAAACATCCTGGTCGGCATCGGACAAACCAAGTTCCCCAAGAGTGAACCGGCGAACGTATTCGGAAAGAATCCGAATAGCAATTTTTTCGCCGTCTAGAATAGGCACAATCGAAACCCTCATATCAACGGTGGTACCGTTGGTAGTGTATCGCAGGGCACCATCCTGGGCGGCAAAGTGCTCATCAATTCGCATCCGTGATTGAACCTTAACTCTGTTTAGAATGTTCCCGTACTGATCTTTGGGAATCTCGCCTGCCTCATGCAAGACCCCATCAATCCTAAATCTAACAATCACCATTTCTGCACGCGGCTCAAAATGAATATCAGATGCACGGTATGCCAAGGCGTCCTCTATTATTTCCTCGATAATCTCAGGTGCAACCTTTTTTTGTTCTCGGATAATCTTCGTAAACCTGGTTTCCAAAGGCTTGCGGTAATGAACAAACAGATCCTCAATAGCCTCGTGAAGCCCATAAGCAAGTTTGACATTTTTCTTTAAAATTTTCTTAAGATCCTCTTGGAGCCCTTTGATTGTTGGGTCCGAAGCGGCAACGGTTACGCTCTTCTCGTCTTCCGAAAAAACAACTATTTGATACTTTTCGGCCGTTGCTTCAGGAATTTTGAGAACTTTTTCTTTTGAAGGTGGGCTGAACTGCAAGTCAGCAAAAGGTACATTGTATGATTCGGCAACGGCTTGACCTAATAATCGTTCGGTAATGCGGCCCGTGGATAAAAGATACTCGATTGTGGAGGTGCTAGTCTTTTTGGAATGGTCTTCGGCTTCTTTAATATCCTCCTCGGTTATATAAGATTCTTTTAGAAGGATATCCCGTATCTCTTTAGGAAACGAGTTTTCGGTTTGCTTCTCCTTCATAGTTACAAGCCCAACTCCTTCTTGACTATACTTGCAATGTCAACAATCCGCATCTCCGACTTTACAAAAAACTCTTTTGCTCCCAATTCCCTAGCTTTTTTAGCATCCTCCTCTTGGCTCAAATTAGAAAGGACAATTACAGGTATTTTCTTGGTTTTAGGTCCCATTTTCTTTAAAAAGTCGAAACCATCCAACTTGGGCATGACCAAATCCAGAATAATGAGATCGAATCTTTTGCTACCTAAAAGCTGAAGGGCTTCTTCGCCATCCGAGGCTAATTTAGTTTCGCAACCCAAAGCACCAAACTTGAGCGCAAGAGCCCTTGCCATTGGTTTTTCGTCCTCGACTATAAGGATTCTTTTAGAAAGGGTTCTTTTAGAGATTTTAACCACGACTCTCAAAGTCTAGCAATTACAAAATAAAAAAAGCAATGGGATAAGCTTGAACTGAAAAGCTTGTGCCACCGGCTCTTCGTCATTGAGGGCTAAAATTTAGCAAAAGGTGCCGTCCTCGCTCTACTCGGTTGCCCGCCGCGAAGCGGGGATAGAGCTTGAGCTCGTCATTTTGCTTCGCAAATGTGGTCGGGGTGGGAGGAGTTGAACCTCCTACTTCTCGGTCCCAAACCGAGCGTTCTACCGGTGAACTACACCCCGACGATCTGTCGCCTGAGGCGACCGCGCTCCTTTTCGGGCTATGCCCGAAAAGATAGCGATGTTTCCATCGCGTCCCACTGCGCCAATCCCCGTTAATATCACATGGTGGGCGGGAGAGGATTTGAACCTCCACGGGTTTCCCCACAGCCTCCTAAAGGCTGCGCGTCTACCATTTCGCCACCCGCCCCTACTTAACCTCCTTAACCTTCACCTCCAACCAAGGAAGGAACTTGGCGAGAATGTCGGAAATGCTCGAACTCAATTTGGGCAGTTCGATCTTAAACTTGGAAACCAGGGATTGAGTTTCGGCACTGGCCGTGATCGTTTTGAACTGGTCAAAGCCCTTGCGCAAAATCCCCATCGTCTCCAGAGGAGCCAAGATCAAAACTAGAATTAAAGCTACCCAAATTAGTCTTCTTATTTTTATTCACCCCCTTCCGATTAATTTTAACACTGCCGAAGGCCACCAGAATAAAAAGCGCGGGTTCTCCTTTTTCACAGCAAAAAAATGAACGGCTCGTTTCACGATCGTTATAGGACGGCCGCCTGCGACGACCTGGCTATTCCGCTCATATCGTGAGCGTAATAGTAAATATAGTATACTATAAGAAACTTCAATGTCGGGTTGCTTACGCAGTTTCCCTGTCTCTTGTTTTTTGCCGGATCAAAAAGGACGGCCGCTTTCAGCGACCTAGATTTTGGCTCTACAAAAATAACGATTCGCCAGAGGCGGGTTCTAGTTTTTGCTTAGCAAAAAGAAAAGGGGCAATCACTCGAAAGTGATTACCCCTTGTCGAACCTACGGTTACTCCAGAGGAAGAGGAGCAGACAGAGCAAAGTCGCCAGCAGTGGAATGTACACCAAGCTGATTTCTCCGCCCTGCAGGACCGATTGGGTGGCGAGATTGTGCGCCCGCACCGCCTCAACCAGATCGTTGGCCTCCTCAATCACGAGATAGACTCCGTCGCTTTCTTCGGCCAAGAAGCGCAAAACGATGTCGTTTCGAGAAGTCACGGCGAGAACCCCATTTTTCGAATGGTAACCTTGCAGGTTGCCGCCGCGATCCCGGGCCGGAATCGGCACCGGCTTCATCCCCCCCACTCCGGCGGAGACCACTCGCACTCCCATCTCACTGAGACTATCAAACGGCCGCCGGTAGAGTTCTCGGTTAATCTCCGGGCCTCCCCCATCGCTCACGAAGATCACCAAGTCCACCGGAATCTCGGACTTTTCGATCATCTCACTGGCGGCTAACAGCGCTCCAGGAAGGTCGGAACCCTCGTCGCGGGCGCGGTAAGGGTTACCGTTGTAATCGAGGAGAATCCGCAGCGCCGAGTGGTCATCGGTCAGAGTATAGCTCTGGGAGCTGCGGGCCACGGTCACGATTCCGAAGTAGCCCTGCGGATAGGCATTAAAGAGTCTTGCCACCGCCGCTCGCGCCAGGTCTGATCGAGATTCGCCTTCCGGCGCGTCCTCGGCCAGCATACTGCGCGAGATATCCAACACCACCACCGCATTCAGCGTGCGGCCGGTCGTGTTCGTTCCATGCTTGAACGCCGGTTCGGCCGCGGCTAACAGAGTGAACGCGACCGCCGCCGCGAGCAGGACCGTCCCCCATCGGCCGACGCCGATTTGGGAAAATCCCCGCAAGGTTTCCACAAGACCGAAGCGCGTCAGAAGCCTGCGCTGGTTGCGCTTCACCAACAGACCGAGCAGAAGGAGCGCCAGAAAAACCAACGGCGCGATCCGGGCAACGAGAGGTTGATTAAATGTCACCGGTGGGAACATACTGTTCCTCCCCCGGACCCGGTCCATTCCCTGGATCGGGCAGCATATCCGGCGCTTGCGATTTCAGAAAGTACAGCATCTCAAGATTCCAACTGGCATTGTAGAAACCCGGAAGGTTGCGCAGCGACTCTTTGTAGAGCTCCACCAGCGTTTCGTAGTCCGCCAGCTCCGCTCCCCACGCCACGTTCGCGGCGTTGTAGAGCGAAATCGCCCGAATCTCGGGATCCGTCGAGTAGACGGAACTCTCGATGAAAAGGGCGTAAGCCGCGGCCGGATCTCCTTGGTTCAGCATCGCAAAAGCGGCATACTGCAGATCGAGGCCGTTGGAGTAATTGCGCGCGGCGCGCGCTTCTAGGTGATTTGCCGCTCCAACCAGCGCGATCGTCAGCAGGAGCGGTAACCAGAACCGCGGCTTCCAAAGCCATTTGATCAGTCTCTTTACCATCGCTACACCTCCTTGGTGATCTCGAGCAGAGAGACCAAGGCCAAGGCTCCGGCGAGAATGAAGAGCAGAGGACCGAATTCCACTCGCGTGGTCGCGCTCTGCTCGTAGACCACCGGGCTCGACTCCAGCTGGGAGATCTCGTCAAAGACCTCCTGCAGCTCTTCGGGACTGATCAGGTAAACCTTTCCTCCCCAACCCTCCACGTACCCCCGGAATTTCACCGTGAGGGGATTGTTTTGATCCCCAATCGTAATCCAGTAGAGATGGGGATGAGTCTGCGCGAGCAGGAGTTCAATCTTCTCTTTTTCCTCGGGTTTGAGTTCGGACTCGCCATCGGAGAGGAGAATCACCGCTCCCTCCTGGTTGCCGTAGAGCACCAGCTGCTCCAGCGCCACGGTTAAACCCTGCCCGATTTGAGTTCCGCCCGTCGTTTTGATCTGTTCCAACTGCATCAAAAGCGCGCGGTGGTCGATCGAAAAAGACCACTCCAAAAAAGACCGGGTGTCGAAGACAACGATCGAGATCCGATCCTGCGGCCGCGCCGCCACAAAGTCCTCGATCACGCTCTTCGCCAATGTCAGCTTGCCTGTCAATTTGCCGCCGATGGGAACCGTTGAGATCATGCTTCCCGAAATGTCCAAACTGATCACGATGTCGCGGGCCTGGACGTAAACGGGAACGGGGGTCGTGGTGTAGCGCATTGGCTGCGCCAGCGCGATTCCAAGGAGTCCGATCGCCAGGGAGAGAACCAGCTTCTGCACGAGGTTAAGAGGAATGTTCGGCATCCCGGTGAGCAGCTCATTCTGCGAGAAGCCCACCTTAACCCGCTGGCGAACCAGGAGCCAAACCAAGGCAATCCCGACCGGGATCACCAGCAGAAACAGCGGTTTCTCAAGGTACAGATTCACGCTGCACCTCCTCCGAGACCAGGTACTCAAAGGTCTCTTTGATCTGGGAAGCGGGAACAACCCGCCCGCTGTAAAGGATGAAGGTCGTTCGGAACCAATCCAGCGGCCGCGGTCTTCCCCAGAATCCTTTCCGGTAGAACTGAATTGCTTCCAGAAAATACCGGTAATCGCCGCGGCTTTGCCAATGGGCGTAGAGCACCGCCGCGGTGGAAGGTGGGGATTGGGACAAAAGCGTTCCCAGTTCGCGGCGGTGGAGATTCCGACGGCGAATTCCCGACCAACCCTGAGCGAACAGCATTCCCACCACCAGGCCCGCCGCCGTCAACCTCAAGTAGTGCGGGAGAGGCGAAACGACTTTCGCCACTGCCAATGGATCGGAAATCGGCTGATCCCCTTCTTTCACTCGCCGCACGAGATAGAAAGTCGCATCCTTTGAAGTGGTGTTAACAAATTCACGCACAAACTTACCTGTGCCACGAATGAACAAGATATAGCGGATGTGAACATTCGGGGAACGGGTCACCTTCTCGGTGAACGGCCTCTTGAAGTCAATCGGGTCAAGATAGAGGAAGGTATAGGTGGCTTCGATTATTCGCTGACCTCCTCGAAAATACTCCCGAATGACGCGATTTTGGACCTCGAATTCTC
>MEUW01000018.1:10317-11235 GCA_001772805.1 candidate division WWE3 bacterium RBG_19FT_COMBO_53_11 | reverse complement strand
GTCGGCGGCACGATCCGCCAAAGATCCACCGTATCCCCAACCTCCGGAAGAAGGGAAAGATCCACCTGCGCTTTCGCCGAAATGGAAACCCGAAAAACAATCGTGATCGGGAACCCGATGTAGTTGTTGGAGACGGAAGCGATCTCCCACTCCGTTAAGGGTGATTGAATCTTTTCCGTGAAGATAAAGCGCGCTTGCGAACCGGTGATTAACAAAGCCGCCGCCGCCAAAAGAACCAGAACGATGGCGAGGCGCTTCAAAAACCGCAACCCTGCCGAACGGAACCGACGCATTTGATCCCTCCTCCGCTTCTAGCGGAGCCCCGCCGTTAGGCGGTGGCTTTCTTAGTTTTCGGTTATTCAAGTGCCTATAAGTGCTGTCTCGCCTAGGGCGAGTTGCAATTCGCGTTGCGATTACTTGCCTAAAGATTATCACCGAATCCGGCGGTTGGCAATAAAAGGACGGCCGCCCGAGGCGACCTAGCAATCTCGCTAGCGCTCGATTGAACGGCTCGCTTCGCTTACTAATTTTTAACAAAAAAGCCCCTCACCTTTTCGACTAACACAAAGGTGAGGGGTAAGCAGATCAAAGCCGCGCTTGGCGAGCCATGAAGATCCGCACGAGCTTCGCCATATCTTTCTCGAGCAAGGCGGAGGCACGAGAGGAGGGTTCGGTCCGGTGTTCTTTGTCCTCGCCGGAATCCTGACCCCGATCTCTCTCCTCAAGGTCTTCACTCGTGTGAACGAAGAAATGGGGCTCGATCCCAAATCCCCGAAAGAGCTCTACGATCTCCTTCTTCCGCTCGGCGATGTTTCGCTCCAGGATCCGCCGGGAGCGGGGGCTGACCAGCACGTGCCGCACTTCCCCCGTCTCCAAGTCCTGCAGTGGCAGGAATCCCCAGCCGCCCGGGAACTTCGT
>MEUW01000018.1:4105-10248 GCA_001772805.1 candidate division WWE3 bacterium RBG_19FT_COMBO_53_11 | reverse complement strand
GCTGGCCGAGGTGGTCGGAAACGATCACGACCAGGCATTTCTGGTTCGGCAGGCGCGAAACCGCGCGGACCAGCCCGCCCCGCCTCTTTCCCCGCCAGTCGAAGCTGAGAATCGCGCGGTACAAAATCAACGGGTAGGACTGGTCACGCGGCTTGGGGAATCCCAGCTCGACCTCGTCGGTGTAGCCGATGAACCGGAAGTAGTCTTTCGCCCGGTAAGCGCTGTAGGAAAGGATCGCCGCCAGCAGCGCCAGGCGCTCGAGCTTGGTCTCTTCCGATCCGAAGGCCATCGAAGGGCCGACATTCGCTAGCAGGTAGATCGAAACGTTCCGCTCTTCCGAGAAGACGTTCACCTGCGGCTCGTCCATGATCAAAGTCGCCTGCCAGTTTGTCCGAAGTAGATCCGGGTCGTCCCGATACGGCACGATCCCCTGGAAGTCGTAGCCCCGCCCCAGGTAGTGGGAGTCCCACTTCCCGCTGGGAAAGTTGCGGGAGAGCCAACCCAGCCAGTAGTGGATATCGCGCAAAAAGGGGTGAGAACGATGCTTCGCCCCACCCCTTGTCTGACCGTTACTCGTAGCGGACATCGGCCAAAACCTTTCGCACGATGTCCGCCGGCGACACATCCCGTGCGGCATCCGCCTGGTAATCCGGCTTGAAGAAGATCCGGTGGGCCAGGATGTCAACCGCATAGCGCCGGACGTCCTCGGGTTCGGCGTAGTCCCGGCCTTCCCGAAATGCAGCGACCGTCGCCGCTTTCTTGAGATCGATCGCTCCGCGCGGCGAAACGCCGTATCCCACCTGATCGTGATTCCAAGTTTCCACGACCAAACTGGCGATGTAACGCTCGAGCCGATCCTCGACGTGAATGGCGGCAAAGATCGCTTCTCGGATCGCAATGACTTCGGCCGGATCGGTAACCGCCTGAATGCGCTCAAGGCGCTTTCCGGCGATGCGATGGTAATCCGGGTCCTTGATAATCAGGAGTATGGTTTCCAAAGAAATTTCCTTGATTATCGGTTGGGCGAAAATCCGGTCCAGCTGGGCCTCGGGAAGAGGGTAGGTACCCTCGTGCTCCATCGGGTTGCGGGTTGCCAGCACCAGAAAACCCGGCTCCAGCTCGAAGACGGTAGAGCTGATGGTAACGTAGCGCTCTTCCATTGCCTCCAAAAGAGCCGACTGGGACTTGGGAGTGCCGCGGTTGATCTCGTCCGCCAAGAAAACATTCGTCCCGAACAGGGGCCCGTGGTGGACCTCAAACTCCCGCGTCTTCTGGTTGTAGATCTCGAAGCCGCTGATTTCGGAAGGGAGCATGTCGGGGCGGAATTGCCTCTTGCGGAAAACTCCGCCAATGGATTTGGCCAGCGCGTTGCAGGCCAAGGTCTTAGCCGTACCCACTGGAGCCCGAGCCAAAACGTGCCCGTTAGCCCAAAGCGCGGTGATCAGGATGTCCACCAGCGGTTTGATCTCGTCGCCAAAAACGACCTTGGCGATTTCGCTTTCAATGGCGACCGATACCTCGCGGCCCCGAGCCAGGATCTCTTGAGGAGCCATCTCTCTACCTCCTTCTTGAGGAATAAGTTTTATTGGTTCTAAGAATAACAGCAGACTATGAGATTCGCAAGAGGGGGTAATTGCTGGGTCTAGCCCCCCAAGAAGAGGTTCTGTAATCCTCCGAAACTGGAAAACACAACAATAACTTGACAAATGTGCTGCTTATAGTAATATGACCTATAGGTAGGAGAACTTTATGACAGGAACAACCACAGGACAAACATTAGGTGCTGCAGCAATTGGCGGTGTTGCACTATTGCCTTATACAGGAAATAATCCTCTGTATCTTATCCTCCCACTTCTATCTATAAGTCTAGGTATAATTGTTTTGTCTTCTTTAGTAATTACGCGTATCCTCCGCAAGGTCATTCAAACGAGGTAAGTTATGAAAGGGAAAGCAGCTGTCTACATACTTTCCGCGTACACCTTTATATTTTTTTTGTTTGCGTACTACCCAATAAATAGGATACCTGACAGCCAAGCACCTGTGGTTTTATCAGCACTTCCCATTAAGGTAGGTGATGAAATTGCCTTTGGAAACAAAGAATATACCCAGGGCACACCCGAAAGAATAATTGTGCCTTCAGCTGGAATCAACCTCCAAGTTGTAGACGGCAATTACGATAAAGCTAATGTCTCGTGGGATCTTTCTAAAGATAAGGCCCAATTTGCAACTGTCACAAGCCTGCCTAACACCAAAGCGGGAAATACAGTAATCTATGGCCACAACACACCTGAAGTGTTTATGAAACTGGAAAAACTAAACGTAGGAGATGTTGCATACCTGTACACAAAAGAGGGATATGTCTTTGAATACGAACTGAAATCTACTGAAAAAGTAAGACCAACAGATACTCAAATTCTTCAATCCGGAGATGATATTAGATTAAGTCTTTTAACTTGTTCAGGTTTATTTAACGAAAAACGAAAACTGTTTACATTTATTTTTAAAAAATTAAAATGAGCGCATTTAATATAATTCCATATTTGATCGTGTTCTTCGGATCGATAAACCTTCTAAGGATGGCTACATTTATTGTCGGGTCCGATTTGTATTCGCTTCAGAGAGACTTAAAAAGGAAGGGGGGGACGCGCAGGAGAAGATATTACACCTACAGCGTTGTCGTACCCGCACACAATGAAGAGAGTACTATTTTAAGAAACTTAAGGTCGGTTGTTAACAGCAATTATCCAAAAGACAAATTGCAAATAATCGTTGTTGATGACGGTTCGACTGATAAAACTTATGAAATAGTGAAGCAATATAAAACAAAAAATCGGATCGACAATTTAACATTGGTTAAACAAAAAAACTCCGGCAAGGCAAACGCACTTAACAACGCAATAAAAAATTTTGCAACTGGCAAACTTATTATGTGTCTTGATGCCGACTCTTATCTTGAAAGAAACGCCTTAATAAACTGTACTGAATATTTTAGAGATAGAAAAGTCAAAGCAGTTGCTTCAAATGTAAAGATAATAAAAAACGACGGACTTCTGAATCTACTACAGAGATACGAATATATAATTTGCTACCAGATGAAACGAGCCCAAACCGTATTTAACATCGAGTACATTATTGGCGGTATTGGATCTGTTTTTAGACGATCCGCACTAGAAAGAGCAAATTACTATGACGGCAACACTGTTACGGAAGATATTGACCTAACGATGAAGATTCTAAATAGAGGCAACAGAAAAAACAAGGTTATTTACGGATCTGATGTAATTGCACATACGGAATCGGTGATAAATGTGAAAGGACTAATAAAGCAACGTTGCAGATGGAAATGGGGCAGATGCCAAACATTCTTGAAGAATAAATCCATTTTTTTTAATGGCGATTCAAGATTTACGAAAGGCTTAACCTTTTTGTACTTGCCCTTTGCAATTTTTAGCGATATTGCGTATCTATTTGAGCCAGTAATGCTCTTGTACATACTGTATGTAAGCTTTGTTTACGCAAATCCGCTGGCGATATTAAGTGCTTTGGTTGTAATTACCTTCTATATGTCCATAAATGTGTTGCTAGAAGAAACCTTAGACAACAAAGAAAGGGTGTTTTATCTCTTGGTTGCACCAGCGATGTACTTTTATTTTTACATCCTTAGTTTTGTAGAGTATGTTGCACTGACTAAAGCACTTGTGAGAATTAATAAGTTAAAAGGAAGTATCGATGGCAATATCTGTAATTGGCAACACGTAGAAAGATCAAAAATGCGACTTTCAACTATTCCCGTCTCACAAAAAGATTGACAGCAAATACAAATAATAAGAGTTTAAAGCTGAATAATTCAGGGTTCTTCCTGATCTAAGCCCTTCTTTCCCACCGCGAAATCAGTCAAAACCACGGAAGTGAACCAACCTAGAAACCGCGCTCACCTTGGGGTGTCCGTACTGGTTCCGGGACTTGGATTCGAACCAAGATTGGCGGATCCAAATTCCGCAGTCCTACCATTAGACGATCCCGGAACGAGAAAAGTGCTGCCCTTCGCTAAGCTCAGGTTGCAATTTCGCTTCGCGAAAGCAGGCCGTTTAAGGGCGGCTCTTCCCATGGTGGGTAGTGGAGGGGTCGAACCTCCGACCTTTCGGATGGATCCGCCTAAGACGGATAATCATCGTGGTGGTCAGGAGAGGATTCGAACCTCTGACCACTCGGATGTAAACCGAGAGCTCTAACCACTGAGCTACCTGACCACGATGATTCAATCCGAATGCTCTCCTTTTCCGCTATGCGGAAAAGCTAGTCCGCCTGAGGCGGGCGTCCCACTGAGCTAACTACCCTTTCGACTGAAATGAAGCGCCCATTCATGGTGCGGAGAGAGGGACTTGAACCCTCAAGCCTTTCGGCACAGCCTCCTCAAGACTGCGCGTCTACCAATTTCGCCATCTCCGCGTGGTGGGCGGGAGAGGATTTGAACCTCCACGGGTTTCCCCACAGCCTTCTGAAGACTGCGCGTCTACCATTTCGCCACCCGCCCTCTGGAGCGGCGGACCGGATTTGAACCGGCGACCTCTTCCTTGGCAAGGAAGCGTTCTACCACTGAACTACCGCCGCAGATTTTTTGCGAGCGCGGAGGAAGTGGCTAGGTGCGGCATGGCCGCGCCGTCCCCCTTTTCGCTTCTGCGAAAAGTTAGCGATTCTCGCGAATCGCGTTCTGTACTACCGCCGCAAACGTGGTGCCGAGGGTCGGAGTCGAACCGACATCTGACGCTCTTCAGGCGCCCGCCGTGACCACCTTGGCTACCTCGGCGAACATCGTAGCCGAGGGTAGCGATCCGTTAGGATCGCGTCCGTCGGCGTCCTGCGAAGCAGGACTACTCTATTTTACCGCATCGCCGTGAAAAATATGGTTATTGCTATATTTTAGATGTGATTTTAATCAACTTCAAAACCTACCCCCAAGCAATCGGACCAAACGCTCTGAAATTAACCAAGAGCTTAGAGGAAGTGGCAAAGGGTTTTGCGAAGGTAGTAGTCGGTTTTGCCCCACCTTCTCTCGAACTCGCCGAAGTTGCCGCTCATAGCAAATCCCCAATTTGGGCCCAGCACACTGATCCCGCCCGGGAAGGGCAGTACACCGGATATCTCTCTCCCGACGATGCTAAGGCCGCGGGAGCGGTAGGAACATTTCTGAACCACAGCGAACACCCCCTGGACCTGGAAACAATCCAAAGGACCGCTGATCTCGCCAAGAAAACGGGATTAAAGACCCTGATCTTCGCCCGTGATCCGGAAAAGGTAGCTGAGTTTGTAAAATTATCTCCGGATTTTATTGCCTATGAACCCCCCGAACTGATCGGAGGAGATATCTCCGTCACTTCGGCAAAACCGGAAATAATTGGTGAGGCGGTAAAAGCGGCCGGAAACACTCCCTTGTTGATTGGAGCCGGAGTTCATGAAAAAACCGATATCACTAAGGCGCTGGAACTTGGAGCGATCGGAGCAATTGTTTCCTCCGCGGTAGTTACCGCCCCTAATCCGCAAGAGATTTTTACCAATCTGCTCTCAGGGTTCTAACGCTAAATGCCAACTGGAAAAATTCCAGAACCGTTCTTCGGGACTAAAAACCGAATCTAAATCCGGACCCGCAAATTTCTTATGTACCCAGTAGGAAAGCTTAGGGTGATAAAGCAAAATCGCCGGATTATTCTCAATAAAAAGTCGCTGAAAGTTCGAGTAGTGCGTTCGCCGATCGCGGCGACTGGGGACCTTGCGCGCCTCTTCTAAAGCCCGATCGGAGCGGGGGTCGGCATAGGCGCTGATATTCTGGCCCGGAGAGTCTTTGGCGCTGGAGTGCCAGAGGCTATAGCGATCCGGATCGCGCCCCACCTCTTGTCCCAAAATAATCGCTTCAAAAGAGCGGTTTTGCAGAACATCATTGATTG
This sequence comes from candidate division WWE3 bacterium RBG_19FT_COMBO_53_11, assembly GCA_001772805.1. Lineage (GTDB taxonomy): Bacteria > Patescibacteriota > WWE3 > 9FT-COMBO-53-11 > 9FT-COMBO-53-11 > 9FT-COMBO-53-11. The sequence continues at coordinate 4,306 of MEUW01000018.1, read as the reverse complement.
ATTCCGGGGAAACTACCCGCACGCTTACTTTTACGCCCAAGTTTTCTCGCCAAGATTGGGCAATTTCTTTAGCAAACTGCGGAAGAGGATCAGCTTTCGCGACAGTGATCTCAAGAGAACCCTTGAACTTTCCGACGGCCCTCTGCCGGTAACTTGGGAAGGAGAGATTTCCTTGCGCCCAAGTCCCGGAGAGTGGGCCAT
>MEUW01000018.1:395-4008 GCA_001772805.1 candidate division WWE3 bacterium RBG_19FT_COMBO_53_11 | reverse complement strand
AAATAGCGCAAAATAGCGGGAGTAAACCGGAGTCTGGTAGAGCATAAAAGAGGGATCGGAAAAACCGCCGTCCACAAATCCATCCACCCGCCCGATCCTGGCCTCCGTCATAAGATCTTCCTCGGTCGCAAAAAACTTGAAACGAAGGGTTTTAATTCGCGCCGAACTCGGAAATTTAAGAGTAATCTCCGTAACCGTTTCCCCCTCCTGTTTTATTCCGGAGATGTAAAATTCCCGGTTTCCCAACTCCGAGAGGTCGATATCCCGAAAGTTGACCGGGGCAACCGGCCTGGTGAGGATATCCAAAAATGAACCGAGGGGGGTTTTAAGCACAAATCTCACCTCTCGCTCCCCCTCCTGCTCGATCGTGATATCGGAGAAAGCCGGATCGCGCGTGAAAGTGAAGGCCACATCGGCTGCGGTTACGGGACGCCCATCCCGCCAAACCGATTCTTTCAAAGTAACGGTGTATATCAAACTGTTTGAAGAAAGGCGATAGTTTTCGGCCAAATCGGGTTCGATCTCTCCCTTCTTGTTGTACGCAAACAAAGAGCGGAAAAGAAGGTTTTCCAGAGTTTCATCCACAGGGTTCGCCGGACCCTGGCCGGGGATCAAATCCACGGGTTGACCGACAACCCCCTCCGTAAAAGTGGTTTGCCAGCTAAAACGAAGGACCAACCAACCCCCAATCGCCGCCAAGAGAATGACCAGAATAAAATAACGGAGCATTTCAAACCGCAACCGAAACTACGATAGAAATTACCAACAAAACGGAGAGGATAATCGTCGCGATGAAGAATATCTTCTCCACCCCGCGCCGAGTCTGAAAAGTTCTTCCCATCCCCCCAAACGTAGAGGATAAACCAGCCCCGCGCCCCTGCAAGAGAATTAGGGTGGAGAGAAGAACTGCGAGAATAATCTGCACCAGCGCCAGCGCGTCAGACATTGAGGATTTTTTCAAAAAAGCCCAGAAAAACCGCCGCAACAACTGCTCCGACAAGGATAACTCCTACTGCCCCCAAAGCAAAACCGGCCAAAGAAGCCGCCGAAAAAGTAAAAGAAGGAACCAAATAAGTAATCGCATAGAAAATCACAACGTTCAGAATTGCTGATACCAAACCAAGAGTAAGAAAATTTAAGGGCATCGTGATGAAGTTCAAGATCGGCTTCACGATCGAGTGTAAAAAAGCAAATATGAGCGCCGCCGCCAAGAGGATTCGAAAATCGTTCTGGTAGGAAATTCCAGGGATGACCTGAACCGTCGCAAAAAGCGCCGCCACCGATGCCAAAAAAACTTTCAAAATCGTAAACACGTCCATTATGTTACCATCTTTCTGATGCCGAAGGTGGCAACCGTTCTTTTTGCGAAGCGAAAAACTAGAACCCGCCTCTGGCGGGATGTTATTTTTGTAGAGTCAAAACCTAGGTCGCTGAAAGCGGCCGTCCTTTTTGCGCTCATCCTTTTTTTCCTTGCTTCTCCCACGTTACTAAAGACCGGAAAAATTCAGGCGGCGGGGGAGTTTAAGACCAGTTATGACACGGTTTACAACGTGGAAGAAAACGAGGAAGTAAAAGTTACCCAAAATATTACGATTGAGAATCTAACCAGTCAATATTATGTTCCCCAATATAAATTCACGATCGGAAGCGAGTCTCCCAAAAATGTCACGGCTTGGGATTCGACCGGAAGCATTACTCCCAAAGTCCAAAGAGAAGACGGAAAAACCCTCATCACACTAGACTTCCGGGCCCGAGTGGTCGGGAAAGGAAACAAGCTTAACTTCGGCGTTTCTTACGACTTTCCGGGATTGGCAAACAGAAATGGTTTGATCTGGGAAATAAACCTTCTTAAAATCACCGGAATAGCGGATCTCTCTTCCTATAATCTGACGGTTTCCGTCCCCACCAGCTTCGGACCACCACTCTTCCAATTCCCCTCCCCGACCTCCCAGGAAGTCTCCAACCAACGCCGGCTGATCAAATTCAATAAAGCCGCGCTTCTCCAAGGAGCTCCGCGGATGGGATTCGGCAAGTTTCAGCTTTATGAACTGGCACTTACCTATCATCTCCAAAACACCCGAATCGGTTTGGGATATACCGAAATCGTCATACCTTCGGATATCCCCGAATATCAGGAAATCATCCAGAAGAGTCTCCTGCCGGCTCCCGTCTCGATTCGGGTCGACAACGACGGGAATTATTTAGCTCGTTATAATCTCAGGCCTTTGGAAAAAAAGGAGGTGGTTTGGGAGGGGTGGGCAGCGTTGTACTACCCCGATCGCGATTTTGCAACGGATAAACTAGCCGCTCTCCCCCCGGAACTGGTTTCGAAATACACCGGCAGCCAAAAATATTGGGAAACAGAGGAAATCGAAATAAAAGCGGAAGCCGCCCAACTGGCCGATCCTAAGCTCTCGGTTGCGGAAATCCTGCAGCGGATATATACCTTCGTCACCGGAAAACTATCCTACGATTTCAAAAAACTGGAAAGCGGAGAACTAGTGAGGTTGGGAGCCCTCACAGCCCTGTCTCAAACCGATAAAGCCGTCTGCATGGAATACACCGATCTATTTGTTGCGCTGGCCCGGGCCGCGGGGATCCCAGCCCGAGAAGTAAACGGATTTGCCTATACGGCGGACGACACCAGCCGCCCCCTCTCATTGCGGGTGGAAGGAGACGTACTCCACGCCTGGCCTCAAGTGTACATTCCCGGAACGGGATGGACCATGGTGGATCCAACCTGGGGTTCGACTTCCGGAAGCAACTACTTCTCGGCGTTTGATCTCTCTCATTTGGCTTTCGTAGTAAAAGGCGAATCTTCGGAGTACCCTCTCCCGGCGGGAAGCTACAAGATAGATCCTAATAAAAAGGATGTAGAAGTATCGTTTTCCACGGAAGAAGATGTCATCACCAAAAAACCAAAACTCCAGGCCGAAGTTACCCTAGCCAAATTCATTCTTTCACCGTGGTCGGCCTTGGCCCGCGTTATCGTTAGCAACACCGGAGACGCTACCGCTTTTTCCACCCAAGCCGGGCTGGAAAGCAATCTTCTCGGTTTGGAGGATCCGACTCTGGAAATCGGCACCCTTCCTCCCGGCGCTTCGGCCGAATACACGGTCCGCTTAACTTCTCCGAGCCCATGGGTAAAGGGAGAAGAAAAACTCAAGGTGCAGGTTTCCGCCCAAGATTTTGGAGGAAAAGAGGTTCAGGCCAATCAGGAGGATACGGAATTGGTTCGTCCCTTGTACTGGCCCCTTCGGATTCAGGAAATCGGGATTGCCGCCGGTTTTGGGCTATTAATATTTTTTAGCCGAAAAATCTTCCTCGCCCGAATCTCCAAACCTTAAATAAAAAAGGCCGCAGGGATTTATCTGCGGCCTTTGCCGATCATTTTCCGAACAACCTTGAGCACCTTGTCCCACGCGGTTTGTTTCCCCTTCGGCTTCGCCCGGATGACATTCTTCCGGCGCAGGCGCCGATTGTAGCGGGCGTCGAAGATAATCGCCGTCACGCCCGCAAGCCGCGAAACCGCCGCGATGACCTTAGGATCATCATCCACCATGATCACCCGGCATCCCAGATTCTTGATCGCCATGACGATCTCCTTCTTGCG
>MEUW01000018.1:0-325 GCA_001772805.1 candidate division WWE3 bacterium RBG_19FT_COMBO_53_11 | reverse complement strand
CCCTCTTGGGGCGGGCGGGCGGTCAGGATCACAATCGCGATCTTCTTATCGTGAACTTCCCGAAGCGCTTCGAGAGCGCCCGGAATCACCGGCAGGTGCCGATGCAGTCGAGGATTCCCAAAGACTGCGGCCTTCAGCATCCCCAGCGCTTGCCGATCGATGTTGGAAAAATCGTAGCGGGTGTAATCTTCGATCCGCAACGGCCGCTTCAGCTCGCGCGCCAGCCACTCGATGTACATCGGGTTGCTGTCGGAGATCGTCCCGTCGTCGTCGACCACAAAGCAGAGTCCCTGTTGCGTGATCTTGCGAAAAACATCTTCAGGAA
>MEUW01000017.1 GCA_001772805.1 candidate division WWE3 bacterium RBG_19FT_COMBO_53_11 | reverse complement strand
GGTATTTAAAATAACCGTGATTTTCTCTTCATTTAGGCCATAACGGGACGCAAGCACCCTTCTGCGAAAGTAGCTAACATCAATTATGGCGTTAGCCCGGTGGATAAAAGACCTTTCAATCAATCCATAAAGAAACACGAGGATGGCCGCATTAATCCTTTTTAACAGAGTTTTAGTCCGATGGGATTTAATCATCTCCAAATAAAGTTCGTGGGAGTCATAAACCAGTTTGGATTTATTAACTCGCGCAGCGATAGCGCAGGAAAACAACGTGTCAAGGTCGTGGGCATGATAGATGTCTGCTTTCTCACGGGTCAACGCTAATATGCTCGGGATAAGCTGCGTCGGTATTCTGTAAGGATTGAACCTAACCGGGGAATACCGAGCAATGTTGAGTCTTTTAACCTTAATGCCGTCAACATCTTCTTCAGTCGCGAGACCCTCTTTCCACCGCGCATAGACCGTAATATCGTACCCGGCATTAAACAAACTTGTAGCTTCTTTTGTAACCCGGGCGTCGTTGGTAAAGAAGTTGCCAACGACCATGCAGACTTTTTTCATACCTCACGAACCCCCTTCACTTTGTTGATTATAAATTTATATTTTCTGTCTCCTTGGGCTGGAATTGCACTTAAATATTCAAACTTAATACCGACTTTTCCAACATGCGAAACGAAAGACTCTTTGATAAAATCTTCATCCCTCTTCTTGTTGTAATTTACACCCGGAACAATCTTAATTGTTACAGAACCTGGGCTCTCTTGAATAATCTGATACTGCTCCGCATCAACTTTACCCATCAAAACCGTAAGAACTGGACTACCTATAATGACACCGTTAAGTTTTAGAAAATCGGTTATTCTGCCAGAAAGCTCTTTCAACAAAGAGGATTTCCGGCCGCAGGAGCACTGGGAACTGGAAATAATTCCTAAATCACCGGTGACATACCTTATAAATGGCATAGCGTAATTAAATAAACTTGTGGCTAAAATTCTTCCTTGTTTGTCAGTAATTTGTTTGTTTTTCTCGTTGACTACTTCCAAGATACCCCTCTCCGTATCTACATGAAAACCATTATGTGCGTCGCACTCGTAAGCCGAAATGCCACCATCGTTTACTCCGTAAGTATCGAAAACTTTTACACCAAACACCTGTTCTATCATTTTTCTTTGTCTATCAAACAAAACTTCTGCAGTGGTAAAAATAGCTTTAGGCCGAAAGTTAAGTTCGAGGTTATTATTCTTGATAAATTTGGCAAATAAGTAAATTGACGACGCATATCCTCTAATAATATCTGGCTTCCATTTATTAATATCGTGAAAATATCTAAATAAGTTATCCTCGCTCATCTCGTAAGAAGAGTATCGCCGCAGAGGTAGGGGGGGTGTAAAAAATTCCTTAATCCTCTCTTTGGTATTTGGAACAGGCTCTGCACTAGGAATTAACGAGGAGCCGGCTATAATAGCAACTTTATCCCCTAACTTATAACCGCCGTATCCCCATCCCCTGTACAATAAAGCTAATCCTCTTGCAGCGTCCTTCAGTGACTTACGGTATTTAAGAGTCTCTCCGGTAGAGCCTCCGGTAGAGCCGTGCATATATTTTATTTTGTCTATATTTTTAGGAATGAGGCCACTCCAGTTCTCTCTGATAATTTTCTTGGTTAAAAGAGGCAATTTTTCTAAATCTTTAATGCTGGAAATGTCACTCGGCTTAATCTTAACGCTATCAAATACTTTTTTGTAATAAGGAACATTTTTATAAGCAAAATTGATTAATTCTCTTAATTGCTTTTCCTGCTGAATTATTTGCCAATCCAGCGGCTGCCATTGGCTTTCTCGGAAATCCGAATAATAATGAATTACATTAAATTGCTTACGTAACAAAAAAGTTATCCTAAAAAGAATTCCACGCAACATAGAACCTAATTTAAGTAATCATCTCCTGCCGAATATTGTCCAAAATTCTCCTGGGCTGGAAGCGGGCTTCCTTCACAACCGCCCAAATTTGAGCCAACTTTTTGAGTTCATTTTTCTCGAAGAAACCTAAAAGGTAGAGCAAGGCTGGAAAAGCGAACATAAGCAGAGATTTAATTAAAATAGATAAAGCTAGACCAAAATCCACAAAAGCCGAGGCGAAAACCAGAATTACCCCACTTAACAACACTGTCAGCAATCGCCTAAACTCAAACGGAATTCGGTAAACTCGCTGGGAAAACTGCAACCCAATCAAGGCCAGGACCGCGAAAGACAGCAGCGTTGAAGCCGCCGCCCCCATCATCCCGAACCTAGAGATCAAAACGTAGTTAAGGACTAGATTCAATACTCCCGAGATAATGACAGCGATTGCCGAAAGGTAGGTTTTTTTCATCACCGAAACGCCGGTGCTGAAGTTCAAGTAAAGACCATAAGCAACGTAGGAGAACGCGATCAGCGGAACAACAAGATAGGCGCTGTGGAAAGCAGAACCGGTCAAAACCTGAATCGCTTCTTTCGCAAAAATAGATACACCCAAAGCTAAAGTAAAAGTTATCAGGTAAAAATATGTATTAATTTTCCGAAAGTATTCCTTGGGATTAGGTTTTTCATTATAAATCGCCCATAAAAAACGCGGGTAGGCAAGTTGGAGCGCCCCCACTGCTAAAGTAACTAAATTCCCAACTTTATATCCAACATTGTAGATACCCACATCAGCGGTTCCCGAGAAAGCATTCAAGAAATAGCGATCCGAAGAGTTTAGTACCCACATCGCTAGGCCGCCTGGAACCAAGGGAACTCCGAACTCCAGCATTTCCCGAAGCCAGTGTTTGGAAACCACTAAGCTAATCCGGCGCAAGGTGTAAACCACCCCCATTAGATAACCTAAAACCGCCCCGGCTAAGTTACCCCAAAAAACTCCCGCCAACCCCATCCGCAAACCAACAACCAAAATCAGCGAAACGAGAATAGTGACAAAGAGTTTGGTTAAAGTAACGCTCACAAAATTTGTGGGTCGGCCTTCAGCCCGCAAAAGAGCCAACGGAACTGCAATCCCCGCATTAAAGAATAGAGCGGCCGAAGATAAAGATACTAGAAGAGAGTAATTATCGCTTCCAAATAAGACTTGGCTAATCCTGCCCGACATTGCAAAAGCAATGCCGGAGATCAGAAGCGGAAAAAGCGTCTGAAAAATAAAAGCGGTTCCTGCTACTTCACTTCTTTCCTCTTTTTTAGCCATGAAATAGGAACGGAAAATAGCGCTGCCCATCCCCAAATTTGCCACCACGGCGATGATTGAAAACAAGGTTCCCAAAAGAGCAGAAACACCGTAATCCCCAGGATTAAATACCCGGGTGTAAACCGGAACCAAAAAGATTGAGGCTAAAGTACTCGCAATTCCGGTTAATCCGTAGACAATTGTTTCTCCGAAAACTTTTGTCAGTTCTTTAAACATTTACTCTATCGATTTTATGAAGCAACTTGACCAAGTTATTGAAAAATACCTTGTAATTCGTTTCCGAATTATAAAGCGTGCGCCAAGTTTCTTTACTGGCACGCCTTTTGGCTAAAATTTCTTTACGCTGCGATGTCATTTTATTCAACGCGTCAGCAACTCCCTCTGGTGATGGAGAACTCTCAAGCAAAAAACCGTTATTATTGTTCACAATTTCCGGTGTTCCTCCTACGGCTGTTGCAATAACTGGTATGCCTAAACTCTGCGCTTCCATTATCGAAACAGGAATTCCTTCGGATTCACTAACATTAATAAAAACATCTACCGGATTACTTCTATAAAAATCAAAGACTTCTTGGTTTGGAATTTGCCCATGAAAGATCCAATTAACTGTGGTCGGCAAAACACTCTTAGCTAAATCCTGAAGTTGCGTGCGGAGAAAACCTTCTCCAAAATGATGCCATTCTACGGAAAGTTCCGGCCTCAAGTGAGTCAAAGCACTCAAGCTTTTAATTAACAGCCCCAACCGTTTAACCGGTATCATGTGCGAGCACGAGACAACTCGAAAAATACCGTCTCGTGACGGTAGCGAGCTAGAACCAGGATCACTTACACCCAAACGGGAAACTTCAAAACGGCTACTGACCCGCGGATACTTTCCAACCAAGTACTGTTTTCCGTGCTCCGACACACTAAATACGCGATCAATTCTCCTGAAAATAACATCTCGTAACGGTAAATAAGAGAGCGTATGTTGGTCCTCGTAAAGGTCCGCACGATGGGCGCGCGAAATTAAAATAATCTCGGGGTACTGATCCTTAGCCAACCCAACCGCTAGAGACTGGGCACTAACCCAATAGGTATAGAATACTGTCTCTTTTAAGTTTATACCCGTATCATTAATGAAATTTATTAACCACCTTTGATCACGGGCAGCTACAATGAGAAATTTTTTAAGCCTTTGCCGTGCTTCCCGATACACAATTGTAGTAGGCCTTTTAAATAATTCTCGATAGAACAGGGGGGATGATAAACAAGCTAGCCATTCAATTTCTCTAGAAACCACTTCTTTCCGTTGGACACTAAAGGAAGTATTGACTTCAACACCGCCGGGTAATGGGCGCTTTCCATCGAGAATTAGAGCCGGTACGATAATAACTCTACTGAAATTTTTCCCTGCGAACTTTATCTCCGTTTCTAAAAATGTTTCTCCAGTACCATAGGGAAACGAAGTTGTAAATAAAACTAATGTTGATTCGTTCTTTGACATCCCTGACGAACATTATAACCAAGCGCCAAAAATTTATTTTTCGGCTATCAGGATATACCCAAGCGGAAAAGATTCTGAAGTACGGTTCCGAATTTTTTCACCTAATCGGCTCGAGGTAACTAAATTTGATACCCAGCAGTGGAAGGACAATAGAATTTTCGGAAAATGTAGGTATCGGGCCATGGTTTTGTTAACTAAGTCCATAAATACTTCCAACAAACCCCCATAAGGGTAAAGATCAATCACTTTCAACCCTGATTCTCTACAGTAGTACTCAAGAGAGTATCTTGTGTATCGATGATAGTCGTGCGGAATTTCGTGTAGCGCGTATAAGAAGGGGGATGCCAGGATCAGCTTTCCTCTTTTCCTTAATATTCTTTGGACCTCGATTAAAAGATTTTTAGGTTCGACGATATGCTCAAGAACATCTGTCATCAGCACGGTGTCAAATTGGTTAGATTTCAACTTTAATTCTCTATTCAAATCCATCTTGTAGTCAAGGTAACTAGTATTGTGTGACTTCCCCCAGTCCACGCATGTAACAGAATTGACAAGGTCTTTATAAATTCCGTAAAGCGGGGCATTTCCGCACCCTAAATCCAGAAGATTTCCTTTGGCATACTTCTTTATAATTTTCTCGTATTCCTTTACTGCTATCTGTGTAATATACCTAGACCCTAACCCAACCTGTTTGGGGTCTTTTGATGGTCCCCAACCGGTTTCTGAAGGGACAAATTTTGAAGGCTCCCAGCTTTCGGCTTTTTTCATCAAAAGTTATTTAATTCCCTAAAAAACATAGAGAGCGGTTAAGTACTTCCACTTCAGTCATAAAGTACTGTCCTCGCTAGCGCTCGGTTGTAACTTTCACTTCTTGAAAAGTGCTGTCCTCACTTCGTTCGGTTGCAATAATTACTCGCTCCCGCCGTTGGCGGAGCCCCGCAGGAAGCGGTGGCTGACGCTGCATCATTAGAACGCGGGCAAAGCTCGCTAGCTAATGGACGCCTAAAAGGCGTCACATTAGTATAACGCAGGCGTGATCAAATTCTTGCGCCGGCGTTTATAATAACCAGAGCACTCCAAAAAATCGTACAGGAGAAGGAGGTTTATTGTGGACGATAAAGGAAGAGAGATTCTGGCGAGGGTGAAGGAAGAAAAGGTGCGAGCCGTGGTCTTGCAGTTTACGGACCTGGCCGGGCGCGTCAAGAGCACCACCATTCCTTCCCATTTTTTGGGAGAGGCGTTGGAACGAGGGATTTGGTTCGATGGTTCCTCGGTCGAAGGCTTCGCCCGGATTCACGAGAGCGACATGCTTTTGCGGCCGGATCCGGCCACCTACCAGCTGTTTCCCTGGGAGCCGGCGGAGCGCAAGATCGCCCGCTTGATCTGCGACATCCACCGTCCCGACGGCGAACCGCTTCCCACCGATCCCCGCGGCATTCTGAAGAGAATGATCGCGAAGGCCGAGAAGCTCGGTTTCACCTACAACACCGGCTCGGAATTGGAGTTCTTCCTCTTCAAGGACGCCTCCACGCTCGAGCCGGTCCCCCACGACGTGGGCGGCTACTTCGATTTTTCGCAGGATGCGGCCCACGAAGTGCGGATGGACCTGATGGACGCCTTCGAGGCGATGGGAATGCGGGTCGAGATGTCCCATCACGAAGTCGCTCCCGGCCAGCACGAGATCGACATCCGCTACGCGGATGCGCTGACCACCGCCGACAACGTCGTCACCTTGAAGTACGTCGTTAAGGCGCTGGCGGCAAAGCGCGGCATCTTGGCCACCTTTATGCCCAAGCCGCTCACCGGCATCAACGGTTCCGGGATGCACACCCACCAGAGCATTTTCGAGGGTGATGTGAACCTCTTCTTTGCCCCCGAAGATCCCGGCTACCGCTTGAGCAAACTGGCGTACCGCTTCCTCGCCGGACAGCTGAAGCATGCCAGGGCGCTCGCCGCGGTGGTCGCCCCGACCGTCAACAGCTACAAGCGGCTGGTACCAGGCTACGAGGCCCCGGTCTACATCTGCTGGGCGCGGATCAACCGTTCGGCGCTGATTCGCATTCCCCAGTACGCTCCGGGACGCGAATCCTCCACTCGGCTGGAACTGCGCTTCCCTGATCCCAGCTGCAACCCCTACCTCGCCTACGCGGCGATGCTGGCGGCCGGGCTGGACGGGGTTGAGAAAAAGCTCACTCCCCCGGCGGCGGTGGAAGAGGATGTCTACCATTTCGACGACGCCAAGCTGGCCGAGCTTTCGATCGGCACCCTGCCGGCATCGCTCACGGAAGCGCTGGATGACCTCTCCCGCGACCGGGTCATCCAACGGGCGCTGGGGAAGGAAGCCTGCCAGGCCTTCCTGCGGATGAAGAGAAGCGAGTGGGATGAGTACCGCCTCTACGTTTCCCCCTGGGAACGGGAACGGTATCTCGCCACTGCCTAAGTTCAATCCCCCCGCTTTTGCGAAAGCAACGGCGGGGGTTTTTTGCTCAACTGCCAAAAATAAGAAATCCAAAGCACGAAATCCTAAACAAATCCAAAATCCAAATGACCAAACTCAAAAAGTTTTGAATTTAGAATTTTGAAAATTAGATATTGTTTCGAATTTAGGATTTAGAAATTGGATATTAACGTAACCTTTCGGTTACGTCGGTGTACTTATAAAAGTGATCCTCGTTCTCATAGATATAGTTCCGATCCGGCAAAAGATCCAAATCGGCCCCGAAATATTTATTGAAAATGAATCGGAAGGTATTGATGGGAGTCACCGAGGAGTAAAGATCGCTCGTACTCACTCCCGGAAGGTAAAGGGCGTTGAGGATAAAGAACCTCTCCTTAAGGGTGCCATCCGAAGCATCCTTGAAGTTGAACTTCCCCTTGGGCATTGGGTATTTCATCGCGTACGGCCCCTCGTCGGCTTGAAATATAATCACCGGAGGATTTTTCGAAGAGGCCAGAATCGTCTCAACCAACTTCATCACCTTTTGGTTGGCGCAGGAAAGCTGGGCCAAGTAGCTTGGGATGCTTAGCTTATTCGTGCTAGTCCTATCCCCGCAATCTTCTCGAAAAACAAACGGTTCATGCGGAATCAGGATGTGGGCGAAAACAAACTTGGGGCTGTCGAGAAGCGGAATTTTCTCCAAGTTCTCAAATTGATAGAGAATCCGATTCCGGTGTTGGATATCAAATTCAAATGACGAAGTTCTAGAAGACAGCCGGCGAATTATCGGAGCAAACAAAGTCGTTTCCAGAAGCTCCGTCGAAAATCCGTCGATCCCCAGATACAGATCCCCCATCAGGAAATTTTGATCGGCGAGCGGACTGACCTTAGTCGGCTCAAACCAAGACCCCAAATGCAGGTAGCGATAACCCTGGGACTTCAGGAGCTCCCCAACTTTGTGGTTGTTGAGAAGCGGATAAGCGAAGGTTTGGTCGCTGGTGTTCTCTCCGGCGATGCCGGTCAAAAAGTTGATGTATTCCATATTCAAAGAGGAGGCCAAAGATGTCAGGGTGCGGGGATAGTTAGCGGTACTCTGGTGCGCGACGTAGAAGCCCTTTTCGGTTAAGAAGTCCAAGAATGAACTATTATCAAATCCGTAGAAGTCTTTCAGGGTTCTTTCCCCTCCGTATCGATCCAGAATGATGTAGTAAATATCCGGCTTAATCGCCCCTTCCTCCACATTCAGCGGAATCTCCTGACCAAGGCTGGATTCGATCTCCTGCAAAACCCGCGGCTTGATATTTCCAATCTTGTAAACCGCCGAAGTGAGGGTAGGAACCACAAACAAGAAGATCGCCACAAAATTCAAGAACTTCGTGACGGAATCGAAATTGCGCTTAGTCCTCCAAAGAAGGAAGAAAACAAGCAAACCAAGGATCGCCCAAACCGAAACGAGGATGTCGTCGATTCCCAGCGGCAGGCACCCGAAAAATTTGTATTGCCCCAGAGCGAAAAGATTTTCAAACCGATACGCGATCGCACTGTGGATGTGACCATGGGAGAAAATTACAAAGATGGCCAAGCCGGTGAATATTCCGGCCTTATGCCAATCTTTAAGCAAAAGTTTTGCCGCGCCGAAAATCAATGCCGCCAAAATAAGAGAAGCAATTAGGGGTTTGACAAAAACCCACGGGAGAATCTCGGAGGCGTTGTGGAAATAAAGGGAGAAAACCGGAAACGCCGCCAAGAAGAACGGGTAGACCGCCCAAATTTTTCGGATTTTGGTCTTGAACTCCTTCAGTCGCATCTAATTGCTCTGCTTGACCTTATCAGTGACTTCGATGAATTCAACCGGACCATCCAAATCGTAGTACCAGGGATTGTTTTTTTCGTTCTGAAAAATGAAGCTGCGGTCGGGTAAAAGCTCAAGATCGGCACCAAAGTAGGCATCAAGAACCACCCTAAATGAATTAACTGGAGAAATAGAGGGATAAAGAACCTTGTCGGCATTAATTCCCGGCAAATAATAGGTATTTAGGATTCTTGCTCTTTCCTGGAGGGTCTTAGGATCAATTTGCCGGTAGTCCTGGCCTTTAACATAAGGATATTTGAAGGTGTAGTGCCCTTCATCGCCCTGGATAATAATCACGGGAGGTTGGGCGGAATTTTCCAGAATCGCCTCAACCGCCTCTTCCGTCAGCTTGTTGGCGCACGAAAGATTGGAAAGATACATTTCAACTTTACTTCCCACAGGATCCTCCTGTTCGCAATTAGGGCCAAAGACGTAGGGGTCATGGGGCAAAAGAACGTGCGTAAAAACAAACTTAGGGCTGGGCTGGTTTTTTGATACTTCGTTAAGCCGATCAAACTGATAAATAG
>MEUW01000016.1:11594-16115 GCA_001772805.1 candidate division WWE3 bacterium RBG_19FT_COMBO_53_11 | reverse complement strand
CGAAAAACATCTTCAGGAATCAGTTCTGACAACAGACGAGGATCCGGTGCCCGAAGCACTCGGCAACGCTTGCCCAAGGATCTCCCTCCTTACTCCAAGGATGTTATTGATCCGATGATAACACGCGAAACGGGAGCTAGCTAGCGGTGCCGATGCCGGTAAAGCCAAAAACCGAAAACCAAAACTGCGGCAACCATAACAACTTCCAACGCCAGCTCGTAGTTCTGCACCCAAGGAACGATTCCAACCCAGTTTTCTCCGAGCAGGAAACCGGCTCCCGCCAGAAAACTGATCCACAGCAGTGATCCGGCAAAACTTAAGATGCTGAATTGCCAAGCCGAAACCCGCCCGAAACCGGCCGGAATCGAAATCAACGTTCGAACCAACGGCACCAAGCGCCCGAAAAAGATGACGGGAGTCTTAAAGCGCAAGAACCAGGCCTCCGCTTTTTCCACATCGGAAAAATGAATCCTCATCACCCGGCCGAATTTCTGAAGAAATTTCTCAAGGTTAACGCGCCCCAGGTACCAACCAATTCCGTACCAAAACCAAGCCCCCAAAAGAGCACCGAAGGTTCCGGCCAGAATTACCCCCGCGAGAGAAAGTTCCCCTCTCCCGGCGACAAATCCGACAAACGGAAAAATCAGCTCGGAAGGGAGGGGAGGGAAAAAGTTCTCCAGAAAAGCAACCGCCAAAACCCCAACGTAGCCTCCGGCCAATGCGAGGTTCTGCGCAAAATCAACCAGGGAAGAGATCAGCGAAGTCATGGAGAAAGAGGGCTCGATACCAGCCGCTCTCCTTCAATCTCCTGCAGGATACGGGAGTATTGCGGATACTGGTGCTGGGGAACAATTATTCCGTCTAATCCTACCCGGGTGGCTTCCGCGAGAACCCAGTCTCTCAATTGAGTGGCTCGATACAAGAGCTCCACCCCATCCAGCTGACTCTGGCGACGGGATTCTTTAATCGCCCAAAGCAAAGACTCATCGGGCTCCACGCGCTCGGTCGTTCCCAGAAGCGAGCGAGCCAGTTCTTCCTCGTTCAAAATTATCCCGTCCACCCCGATTCGCAGGAACTGCTCCATCAGAATCACATTGGAAGGATACGCCACCTGAAAGAAAAATTTTAGATTGGGACCGCGCTGAATCTTCTCACCGGAAAGGTAACGCTTTAGCTCACGCATGCCATCCACGGTTCTAACCGGCGGAAGGACCAGATGGAGATTCTTCAACCCGACCTTCCGCTTTCCCTCCCGAAAAGCATCCAATTGGTCAAAGTTGAACGGTTCTAAGAAGAACAAAACCGGCTTTTGGGGAAACCGGCCCGCCAACTCCACGGCAAGCTTAGCTTCTCGAACGACCACTCCTCCGATATCCTTAGTTTCTCCGATATCGCCGGATACCTCGAGCCACAAAGGCAGGGCGAAAGACCTCGATTTTGGCAAAAACACGCGGGTGATTCCTTCGAAGACGAATTCGCCCCGCCAAGACTTCCAGCTTAATTGGTAAACCCCGCCCAATACTTGCTCCACCTTTGCGGCCCAAACCGAAAGCTCGCTCAAACTTTGGGGGTCGGTCTCCCCCTCCACCAACCCCGAAACTAGCCGACGCACCAACGCTCCGGTACTCTTCTCCAGGACAAATCGCTCCTTACCTTGAGGATAATCGACCTCTACCAAACAGAGATCGGCCGAGGCCAACTCCGGCGAGGAAGTGTAGAGCCGGCCGGAAAAGTCGGAAACCGCCTCCTGATGCACCAAAACCGGCAGAGCCTCTTGGTAGGGATTCCCGCCGCGCCCAGCGACGGAAACCAGATGCTCCACCCAAAGCCGCTTGATTGCGGAAAGCAGGTCCGTAATTCCCGCCGCCCGCCCGGCCTTCCCGCCGGAACGGACTCCCACAAAAATATCCCGAGGTCCGGATAAACGCCGATAAAAATCTTCAATCTCGCGCGCCAGACGAGAGGGAAAAGGCAAACCCCAAAGATCACGGTGCAAGTCTGGCCCGGTTCCACTCGAAAGAATCTGCCGCGCCTGCTTACTGCTGAGAAACTCGGCGCATGCCGAAGTAGGTAGAACAAAAGCCGGAGCAATTGGTGCTCCAATCTTTGCCAAATCTCCTAAAGCGGCCGCTTCCTCACCAAAGGAGGCGGCATCTCGGAAACCAATTTCTTGAAGAAAGGTTAAGGTGTTCATTTTGTCGCTATAGTGCACCGGCGATACGGTACGAAATGCTAGGTTGCTGAAGGCGGGCGTCCATTTCTACTTCCTCTTCCTTTTCGGTAACTTGCCGACGTTTTTTGCTCTTCCCGCAATAATCTGCGCCAATCCCAAAACGCTCCTTCCGGAAATATTCATCCGCGGCTGCCGCTTCTTATCGCGCCGCTTTTCTCTTTCCGCCTCTTTTGGAGAGTAGCCGTAGATATCGTCCTGCGCCATTCCTAAATTACCTCAAGGGCGGGAACTTCGGCATAGGAAGGATTGGGAACCGCTTTCCAATTTCCGCCGTCTTCAACCAGATAATGGGCAAATCCCCGCATTTTTTTAACCAGAGAGTAATCGTTTTCGAAATGAGCCGGATCGTGGTCGTCCTGCGTGACCAGGTATTCCTCGCCCAGATTAACGGCCACGTGCCCCCATCCGGCCGGAACGGTAAACCTCTCCCCGACCTCAACCACTTTCAACTGGGCCCCAATTACTTTTTCACCTTCCATTTTTTGGAGAAGGAAACCTGCTCGGCCGAAAAGCACCCGATAATTCTCCGCATAGCCGGGAACATGAAAATGACCGTAGGTCTTGGGATATTCGGCTCCCAGCCGGTATTGGGGAAAGATCGTCAAATTATTGCCCGGATTTCGCACCACAATGTAAGCCAGATCCTCATCAGGCAAAGTAACTTCCTCTGGCCGATAAGCAACCTCTTTGATTTCGCGGATTGTTCGGGGTGAAAGATTAATCATTCCTAGTTTAAATATAACTTAAATCACATGTGCTTCTGGACTTCCTTCATTAGAATTTCCTTTGCCGCGAACACATTCTCCTTCGTCCGCGCCCAAGCGAAAATCTCCATTTTTGGATAAGTACCTGAAGCTCGCATCAATCCCCAAGTATCCGGCAGGTCCCGGAACTTGACCCGCGCCCCGTCCATCTCATTCACAAAATAGCGGCGGCGCAGCTCATTCTTGACCTTCTCCTGCACATCAAACTTGCGATCGTCCGGAACGGGAATCTCAATCTCGCCTGTAGCGTGGTAAAAAGGAACGTCAGACATGATTTTGGAAAGCGGTTCGTTGGTTTTTTCCAAAATCTTCATCAATCGGAGCGCCGCATAGATAGCATCGTCGAAACCGTAATAGTGGTCATAGAAGTAAAAGTGGCACTTATACTCGCCCGCAAAAACGCCGCCGTAAAAGCGAAGTTCATTTAAAACCAAAGAGTGCCCGGTCGGAACCATCACCGGAATCCCTCCGTGGGCCACGATATCTTCTTCCACGGACGGCGAGCACTGGGTGTTGTACAAAATCTCCGTTCGCGGATTACGGGAGAGAATATCCCGAGCGAACAGGAGCAAAATTCCATCTCCCCAGAGCACAAATCCCTTTTCATCGCAAACGTTCACCCGATCGGCATCCGGATCGAAAACTATCCCTAGATCCGCCCCCTCCTTTTTAACCTTGTTGATCGCTTCCAACATGTTCGGACCTAAGGTAGGGTCGGGGCCATGATTGGGAAAAGTCCCGTCTAATCGGGAGTGCATCTCAATCACCTCACACCCCAAATCCCGCAGCATTTTGGGAGCGTACAACCCCGCCGTACCGTTTCCGGAATCCACCACGATCTTAAGGGTGCGGACTTTCGGTTCTTTAGCAACCTGCTCTAATTCTTTCAAACTGCTTTGGAGAGCGGATTCATAATAAGGATCAAAATCGATTTTCTCTACGGTCCCCTTGCCGGTCTTAAACTGCCGGCGTTCGGCGACCCGGCGAACATCTTGGATCTCATCACCAAAAATGGTCCGGTCCTCAAAGGATAGCTTGAGTCCGTTCCACTCCGAAGAGAGGTGGGAGGCGGTTACCATTATTGAACCGCCGGAATTATGGAGAACCGGAGCCAGGTAGGTCATCGGAGTTGTGACCAAACCTAGATCGTAAACCTTAATCCCGGTAGACAGAAATCCTTCCAAAACCGCATCATGGATTTTTGGGGAGGTCAGCCGGTTATCCATTCCCAAGCAAACACTGTCTTTACCCTTATCCTGAAGCCAGGTTCCGTAAGCCCGACAAATCGTAACCACATCTTCCTCGTCAAAATCCTTCTCAAAAATTCCTCGGATGTCATTGGTCCGGAAGATATAGGGGTTGAGCTTTGATTCTTCTTTTCTGGAGTCGTAGGCTTGAGGATCCATTTTTATCTGGGATTACCGAACTTCAAAACGCTTAAACTCTCCGGTTGGCTCTTGCCACTCTATTTCGAGTTTTTCCACCTTGGAAAATAACGGCCCTCGGCGACAACTCTCGATAAAC
>MEUW01000016.1:0-11345 GCA_001772805.1 candidate division WWE3 bacterium RBG_19FT_COMBO_53_11 | reverse complement strand
ACGCTTTGCAAAAGATAGACGAAGTACATTCTCTCGTGGTTCACCACGTTGGTCCGACGCATGTCGGACTTTACGTGGTAGGCCTGCAGGGAATCGATTGGTCGCCTAAAGCGACCACCCCTACGGTGTTCCTTAGTAAACGGCTTCCTTTGCAGGTGGTAGGCCCGCAGGGAATCGAACCCTGGTACACGGCTTAAAAGGCCGTTGCTTTACCACTAAGCTACGGGCCCTCGCTCGGCATCGCGTCAAAGGCCGTTGCTTTGCCGGGGACCTATCTCTCCACAATTTTAGCAGACGGAGATCAAAGTTTAGAGATATTGGGGAAATGTTCAATCTTTGGCTCTCCTGAATCGGGCACGATGACCGAAACGGCATCGAGGCGTGCCGCTTCTTGATCCAATTTTTTCGAGGATACAAAAAATTGCGCGGCTCGTTGGATGGACTTCATCTTATGGTAGTTGATGGATCCCAAAGGTCCCCCGTATAACACCGCCGCCGACCCGCTTCGGGTTTTGACCTCTACAAAAACCAGCGTATCCCCGTCCTTCATCACCAAATCGATCTCGCCCCAGCGCGGAGTTTTGAAATTCCGCTCGATCAGCTTAAACCCCCTCTTCTCCAAAAACTTCCGCGCCATTTCCTCCCCTAATTTTCCAATATCCATTTCCTAAAGGACGGCCCGCTTTGCGGACCTAGCTTTAGCAGAGCTAAAGCTCTACTAAAGTATAACTCGAGAAACAAGTTTAACATAGTATACTATGATAGGCAGACGAGATCTGTGACCGATTTAGCTATCCTCCCGAAGAGGCAACAGCAAGCTTTCGGGAATAAATTTTTCTCGATGGAGCTCGCAGAGACCGTGCTCTCTGATCATTTCCTGATGGAACTTGGTCCCGTAACCCTTGTGGGCTTCAAATCCATACTCCGGATATTGCTTCCCTAGTTCTCTCATCAGATTGTCGCGAATCACTTTGGCCAGAATGGAAGCCGCGGCAATGGAGTTGGATATTTGGTCGCCGAACTTGACGGGGTTTTGCCGATCCAACGGCCAAGAGGAGAGCTTAAGGTAATCCACCAAAACAAAATCAGGAGATTCTCTCAAATCTTCCAATGCCAACCGCATCGCCTGCTCGGTCGCTGGACTAATTCCCTTCTCTTCGATAAAGACGGCATCGGATTGAGAAATGGACCAAAAAAGAGCCCTCTCTTTAATGTTTTCCGCAAGTTCCTCTCGCCTACCGGGGGAGAGCTTTTTGGAATCGGCCAACCGAAAACCCAAACGGACGTTCGCCGGGAAGATCACCGCGGCCGCTAAAACCGGCCCCGCCCAAGCTCCCCGGCCGACTTCATCCACTCCCGCTACCAGGCTAAAACCATCGTTCCACAATTTCTTTTCCAATGAAAAACTGGAAAATCTCACTTACTCCTAATAATACGGGAGTGATAGAGTTTCGATCGGCGAACTTTGCCGCGCTTCGTAACTTCGATTTTTCCGATGTTCGGGGAGAAAATCGGAAAGATTCTTTCTACGCCCATCCCGAGCGAAGCGATCTTCCGCACCGTAATCGTTTTCGAATTCCCCGCTCCCTTTCGGGCAATAATGACCCCCTCAAAGGGCTGAACTCTTTCCTTGCCCTCTTCTTTGATTTTATAGAACACTTTTACCGTGTCTCCCGACCGAAACGTCGGGATTTTAGGAGCTTGTTCTTCAGGCACTTGTGGTGAGTTTGTCGAATCCATTAGACCTTGAGGATAACACGCTTTTTCAAGGGTTGAAAGGTGAGCTTCTCCCCCACCAAATCCACCGCCACGACTAATCCTTCCTTGTATTCTCCCGAAACAATCGAGTTGGAAATCGGATTTTCCACCTCCCGCTGAATCAACCTGCGCAGGGGCCGGGCGCCGAAGTCGGGATCAAAACCCTTCTTCGCCAAGAAGTTCCGGGCCTTGACCGAAACCTCCATCTTAATTCCTTGGGAATCCATCAGTTTCCCGCTATTCTCAATCAAAAGGTCGGTGATCTTGCGGACATCCGCTTCGGTGAGGGGATGGAAAACGACCACATCGTCAATCCGGTTCAAAAATTCCGGCCGAAAACTTTTCTGAAGATGGGACATCAACTCCTCCTTGATCTCCTCAAAACTGCGCCGGCTCTCTTTGTCTCTGCCAAATCCCACTCTGGCTTGAGAAATAAGAGCGGTGCCGATGTTGGCGGTCAGGATGATAACCGTATTTTTGAAATCAACAGTCTTGCCGTGGGCATCGGTTAATCTCCCGTCCTCCAAAATCTGCAAAAGCACGTTGAAGACATCCGGATGCGCTTTCTCGATCTCGTCAAAAAGAATTACCGAAAAAGGTTTGCGCCGCACCACTTCGGTCAATTGCCCGCCCTCTTCGTAACCGACGTAGCCCGGAGGTGAACCTACCAACCGGGAAACCGTGTGCCGCTCGCCGTACTCAGACATATCCAGACGGATCATCAAGTTCTCATCTCCCCAAAGAGCCTCCGCCAGGGCCTTGGCCAACTCGGTCTTGCCGACCCCCGTTGGGCCCAAAAAGATGAAGGAACCAATCGGCCGATTCGGATCCTTAAGCCCGGCGCGGGCCCGGCGGATCGCCGAAGAAACCACCGTGACCGCTTCGTCTTGGCCCACAATCCGTTCATGGAGGCGCTTCTCCAATTTTGTCAGCCGTTCGCGCTCGTCTTCGGAAATATCCTCCACCGGAATCCTCGTAATCGCCGCCACAACCTTGGCAATGTCCTGTTCGCCTACTTCCGGAATGGTTTCAACCGGATGGGTTCGCCCGACTTCATCCAGTCGCTTGGAGTAGAGTCCGGAAAGCTCTTCAATTCTCTCCATCTCGGCCAGGGTCTTGCGCGGCTTCTCTTGCAAACGGGTCAACTCCCGCGAAACTTGGGAGAGTTGTCCCGAAGAAACCGGGGTCACTGTTTCCAACCGTTTCTTAGCACAAGCCTCATCCACCAAATCAATCGCCTTATCCGGAAGGAAACGGTCGGAAATAAATCGATCGGAAAACTCGACCGCGGCCTTTAACGCTTCATCCGAAACCCGCACCCGATGGTGCTCTTCGTAGCGAGGCCTTAAACCTTTAAGAATTTCAAGAGACTCCTCGCGCGTCGGCTCCACCACCATTACGGGCTGGAATCTCCGCTCGAGCGCCCCGTCTTTTTCGATATAGCGGCGGTACTCGTCCAAAGTGGTCGCGCCCACACACTGCAGCTCTCCCCGCGCCAAAGCCGGTTTGAGCATATTGGAAGCATCGATCGCTCCTTGAGCCGCTCCCGCCCCAACCACGGTGTGCAGCTCGTCGATGAAGAGGATAATTTCACCTTTGGCACGCGTGACCTCTTCCAGCGTTTTCTTCAACCTCTCCTCAAACTCTCCCCGGTGAGAAGCCCCGGCCAGCATCAAAGCCAGATCCACCGCCACAATCCTCTTGCCCCGCAAAGCTTCGGGAACGGATTCGTCGATAATTCTCTGGGCCAAACCCTCCACGATCGCGGTTTTGCCTACGCCCGGATCGCCAATCAAAACGGGATTATTTTTGGTTCGCCGGGATAGAATGTGGATGACGCGTTCGATCTCGGCTTTTCGGCCGACCACCGGATCCAGCTTATCCTTTTGAGCCAACTCGGTAATGTCGCGCCCGTATTGATCCAAAAAGGAAGTTCGCTGTCCGCCGCTTTGAAACTCCTCGGCGCAAACTTCACAGAGGTAAATAATTGTCGGCCGTCCCTCAATAAGTTGGTGGGTCTGAAAAACGGCCTGTCTTTTTCCGCAGTTTTCGCAAATCATAAGTCAGTGATCAGCACTCAGCGAACAGTGATCAGTTGAAATCATTTTAACCTGGCCATTAGCAATGTCAAGATGTATTTGCTAACTACTAACTACTCGTCACTCACTACTAGCCAATTAGTGTTCCCAGACATCCGAAACCGCAACCTCGACTTTGACGGGAACTTTCTTCAAGAGTTCTTCTCCGGCCCGCTCCATCTCCTCTTTCACAATTTTAGCAGTTCGCTCGGCGACCGAGGTGCGAGCTTCCACCACCACTTCATCATGTACGGTGTGGATCGGCACCGCATCCAGTTTCTCTTTCCGGATTCGTTGGCGGATATTCACCAGAGCCATTTTGGTTATATCGGCTGAGGTCCCCTGAATCGGCGTGTTCTTTCCCTGCCGCTCGATGTAGGAAGCTTGCCGTTCATAGTTAGGATCGGCGGGGGTTACTTTTTCGTAATAGCGCTTGCGTCCTCCCAAGGTAGTGCTGTCCCCGCGGCGAACGGCCTCCCGAGCGACACTGTCCAGCCAGGTTTTCACCCGGTGATACTGCCTAAAGTACTTATCCAAGAGCTGCCTCGATTCCTCCTCCGAAACCTCCAGCTGGGCCGCGAGAGACTTCGCTCCTCGCCCATACATCAACCCGAAGTTGATCGACTTGGCCTGGAAGCGCCTCTCCTTGGTGATTTGATCGAGAGGGATGCCAAACATCTGCGAGGCGGTTAGGGCGTGGAGGTCCTGGTCTTCTCTAAAAGCTTTCATGAAGACCGGGTCTTCGGAGAGCTCGGCCATGATCCGCAACTCGATCTGGGAATAATCCGCCACGACCAGCTTATGGTCCGGGGAAGCGATGAAACAACTCCGGAAAAGCGAATCCGTGGGGATCTGCTGAAGATTCGGGTTCGAACAGGCAAATCTTCCCGTATCAGCCCCGATCTGCATGTAATCGGGGTGAATCCGACCGGTCTTGGGATTGATTTTCGCCAGTAAGTTATCGCCGAAAGCACTGATAATCTTCTCGTACTCCCGATACTCCAAAAGGAGTTTGGCCAAGGGGTGGTCGTGGCGCGCCAGAATTTCTTCCCCGGTAGAAGGAAGATCTAGGCCGACTCGGCGGAACGCCTCCATAATCTGGGAGGGGGAATTGAGGTTAACCACATTGGCGTGGTTACCGAAGAGATCCTTTTGCGTCGCCCGCGAGTAAGGCCGCAGCTCCTCTTGCATCTTCTGATCAACCTCTTTGGCTTTCCGGCGATAATCGTCAATCGCGCGCCGCCACCTCTCGACGTCGATCAAGAAGCCGCGCAGCTCCATCTCGGATACCACCGGAACAAGCTTGAATTCCAACGAAGCAATTTTTTCCAACCGCTCTTTTTCCAAACGGGCTTTTTGGACTTCATAGATCGGGAAGAGAACCAGTACGTCCGTGGCCGCGTAGTCCAACTGTTTTTTGGTAAAGTCCCGCAGATGATTTTCGAATGTCTTCCGAATCTCTTTGGAAAGTTCCAGCCCCAAGTACTTCCGGGAGAGGGAGACCAGAGACAGATCCCCCAGCTTGGTTAGGCCGCAGGTCAGAACTCGTTCCGCCAGCATCGTGTCAAAGATGTTCACAATTTCAATGCCGACCAACTCTTTCAGCATTCCGTAGTCGAACTTGGCGTTTTGGGCAATTTTAAGAATCTTTTCGTCACCGAGAACCTCTTGAAAAGGACGCAGGTCGAGGTGACGGGCATCGAAGAGGTAAGCTTTGTCCGGAACCGCTAACTGAAAGAGCAACAGCTTGGCGCTGTGCGGGTCCAGACTGTTGACCTCGACGTCGAGAGAAATAACCGGCGCACTTTTAAGCTCGCGCGCAATCTCATTCAAACGAGACTGTTCCTCAATTAACTCGTAACTAGTTTTTTGCTGAAGTTGAAGTTCGGGCATGGATTTTTTTCTTTAAAAGATCGAGCGCTTCTTGAGGCGCGACTTTTCCACCGGATTCCTTCATTAACTGACCCAAAAGGAACTGCAAGGCAGGCTCTTTGCCTTTCAAATAATCCGCAACTGCGCTCTCGTTGTCAAGCACAATTTTATCTGCAAGAGTCTCAATTTCCCCTCCAGTAAGAAGAACTTTTTCCTGGGAAACTTTATAGCGCGAAACGATCTTCTCTATCGGCTCTTTTTTAAGATCGCCGTATCTCTTATTGATTAAAATGCTGGCCGAACCGGCAATAGACTCACGGGTAGCCTTGGCAAACGCAGCGGTCCCTTGGGAAAGAGATGGATCTCGAACCAAAATATCCGAGTAATCAGGCGACACGCCTTGCGCGATGTAATCATCACGCAACTCTTGAGGTGTACGCATCGCTTTCCCTTCAAAACGAAGCGTTTGTTTTGTTAAAGGAGGTAAATCCGGCTCGGGGAAATAGCGGTAATCAAAGGCCTCCTCCTTACGGCGTTGCGAAACCGTCACTCCCTTCTTTTCGTCGAAGCCACGGGTCTCCTGGGCGACTTCCTTTCCGGAGGCGAGAAGCTCCTGCTGCCGCTCAATTTCCACCCGCAGAGCTTTTTCGAGGAAACCGAACGAATTGATGTTTTTGAGCTCAACTTTGTACGGCGGGAGATCTTTTTCCCCTGCCCGCCGCAGGGAAATGTTAGCTTCCAAACGGAGGGAGCCCTTTTCCATATCGGCATCGGATATCTCCAAGTGCACCAGCAAGGTCCGCAGCTCCTTCAAGAACTTAGTGACGACCGCGGGATCGGAAAACTCCGGCTCGGTCACGATCTCGATCAACGGAACTCCCGAACGGTTAAAGTCCACCAAAGATTCCCCTCCTTCATGGATGAGTTTTCCGGTGTCTTCCTCCAGATGCACCCGTCGGACCGGAATCCCTTCAAACTCCCCCGCCTCCCCCACCGGGTGGGCATACTGGCTAATCTGAAAACCTTTGGGAAGATCAGGATAAAAATAGTTCTTACGCTCAAATTGCGAAAAATCCGCAATTTGGCAACCCAAGGCCTTGGCAAGTTGGATGGTTTTTTGAACCGCAATCTCATTCGGAACCGGCAGCGCCCCCGGCAGCGCCAGACAGACAGGACAGGTATTGCTGTTGGGCTCCCGCCCGAATGAATCGGCGGGGCAACCGCAGAACATCTTGGACGCAGTTTTAACTTGAGTGTGTACTTCTAATCCGATGACTGGTTCGTATTTCATAGCGTCACTCCTAAAGATTGAAACCCCCGCTTGAACTTTTCCAAAACATCCCGCGCGACCAAAGTCGTTAAATCAAAATTAGGCTCATGCACCAACGCGTTCCGCATCTTGTGGGCATCCCAAATCCCCTGATAAATGTCGCGGGGAAAGGCTTCATCGGCATTTTTGAGCCGCTCTCCCATTGCTTCGCCTGAAGATATTTGGGTAAGAACATAGTCCAACAACTTATCGGCCACGATGACCGCTTCTTTGTAGGCGCTGGGGCGATTGGTTTCCGCTAACTGCGCAATCCGCTCCCAATCTTGGGCCACTTTCTCTTTGTCGTAGGGCTTCAAAAATCCCACCGAAGTTCTCCCGCGCGCCCCGGCCGGTTTTTTGCCAAAAAGGAATTCTAAGACCATTTTTTCCTCTCAATCGCTTCTCCAACGTCAAACAACATGTTTTCGGAAAACTTGGGACCCAGAAGCTGCACCCCTACCGGGAGATTCTTGATCGTCCCCACCGGAACAGAAAGCCCCGGCAAGCCCGCGAGATTGGCCGGAATCGTAAAGATATCCGAAAGATACATTGACAGCGGGTCTTTCTTCTCTCCGATTTTGAAAGCGGTTGTGGGAGCCGTGGGAGTAAGCAACAGATCTACCTTCTCAAAAGCCCGCGCAAAATCCTGGGCGATTAGAGTGCGCACTTTTGCCGCGCGGAGGTAATACTGATCGGCGTAGCCGCTCGATAGAGCAAAGGTCCCCAAGATAATCCGGCGCTTGGGCTCGGAACCAAAGCCTTTGCCCCGAGACCTACTCACCAATTCCTCGATGGAGGAATCTTCCACCCGCACTCCGTACCTAATCCCATCAAAACGGGCCAAATTGGAGGAAACTTCGGAAGGAGTAATAATGTAGTAAACCGCCAAACCGTAGTGGGTATGGGGCAAAGAAACTTCCTGTATTGCCGCACCTTGTTTTTCCAGAAACTCCCCTACTTTTTTGACCATCTCTGCGATCGCCGGATCCAGACCTTCGCCGAGATATTCCTTTGGAATTCCAATTCTTAAACTCTCCAATTTCTTGGGCTCCTCACTTGCCATTTCGACACCCGTAGCATCGTATGGATCTTTGCCGGCGATGACCTCAAAAATGGTCCGCGCGTCCTCCACCGTTTTAGCCAATGGGCCAACTTGATCCAACGAGGAAGTCAAAGCAATTACCCCGTAGCGGGAAACGGCTCCGTAGGTGGGGCGCAGGCCCACCACCCCGCAGAAAGCGGCCGGTTGCTTAATGGAGCCCCCCGTATCGGTACCCAGCGCCGTAGGAGCGAGACGCGCGGCGACCGCGGCCGCCGAACCACCCGAAGAACCGCCCGGAACGCGGGTTAAATCATGGGGATTGTGAGTAACACCATAAGCCGAGTTTTCGGTCGAGGATCCCATCGCAAATTCGTCCATATTGGTTTTACCTAAAATAATGGCTCCTTCGGCCAGGAGTTTGGCGACCACCGTCGCATTATAGGGAGGGATGTAATCCTCAATGATCTTGGACCCCGCGGTGGTCCGCAGACCCCGGGTGGAAATGTTGTCCTTAAGGGCAACAGGAACACCCAAAAGCCGCCCTTGTTGGCCTTTCTTGATCTCCTTGGCTTGAGTTAACGCTCCTTTGGAGTTAACGGTGATAAAGGCGTTAAGATCATCTTCTTTCTCGGCAATATTCTTTAAAAAAGCCTGCAAAACCTCAATCGCGGAAAAATTTCCACCTCTTACTCCTTCAGCGATTTGTTTTAACGAAAGTTCAGTAATCTCGCTCATAGTACTTTCGGGATCCGGAAATGCCCCCGCGCCGTTTCTTTAGTGTTCGCTAATGCCTCTTGCGCCGACAGGATTCTCTCTTTCTGGACCTCATCCTGGCGCAAAACATCGGCGGCACCGGTGGTTTGAAAAGTTGGGTCAACCTTTGCCACATCCAACTTTTTAAGCTCTTCAATTTGCCCCAAAACATCGGAGAGCTGTTGGGAAAAGCTCTTTTTTTCTTGGGGGGTGAGTGAGAGACGGGCTAAGCGGGCAATATAATCAATATCCAAAATTACCTTCTTCATCTCCATTAATTTAGCATAGAAACAGTTGATAAAAACCTGCCTGCCGGCAGGCAGGTTAAGCCAATCTCAAGCGTTTAATGCGCTCTTCCACAGGAGGGTGGGTCGAGAAAAGGCTCGCGAACATTCCAGCGGTCAAAGGGTTTTTGATGTAAAGATGGGCGGTGGCCTCCGAAACGTGCCGGAGCGGAGTTTTATCGGCGCCAATCTTCTCTAAGGCGCGGGCCAAACCTTCCGGGTAGCGGGTCAGAAGTGCACCCGAGGAATCCGCCAAAAACTCCCGCTGACGCGAGATCGCCAGTTTAATCAACTGGGCAATAATCGGTGAGATAAGCGCAAGCAGGAAACCTATCAAAAGTAGAATTCCCGCACCGCTGCGTCGGCCACGTGACCCACCCAAATATCGTGAACTACGGAGGAAAACATTCGCCAACATCACGACCGCCCCAGCGAGAACCGCCGCAAACATCATCGTCCGAATATCAAAATTTTGGATGTGAGAGAGCTCGTGGGCGAGCACTCCCTCCAGCTCCTCGTCTTCAAGATTATCCAAAAGCCCCTGTGTCACTGCCACCACCGCGTGCTTAGGATCCCGACCAGTAGCGAAAGCGTTCATCGCCGGCTCCTCGACAATGTAGATCCGGGGCAGTGGCAAACCGGCTCCGATGCAAAGGTTCTCCATAGTCCGATAAAGCTGGGGATTATCCTTCTTTTCAATCGGTCTCGCCCCGGAAATCGCCAAAACCACTCGATCAGAAAAGAAATAGGCCGCTCCGGAGTAGATCAAGGAAAACAAAAAAGCCCCTAGAGCGATATCGTAAGGGTCTCCCATGTACAAGCCGTAGATATAGCCAAGTCCGATAATCACCAAGAAGGTGAAGAAGAACAGGAAAAAGGTCCGCCGCCGATTGGAATCGATCTGAGAATAAAGATTCATACCCTAACCACTAGGTTCTAGCGACTAATCGCTAGAACTTAACCTCCGGCTTTTCCCGCTCGCCCTTTTCGGCTTCGAAAAATTCGGCCGGCGCAAAGCCCAAGGCCGAAGCAATCAGCACGTTCGGAAAAGACTTAATCATAATATTAAAATCCCGGACGTTTCCGTTGTAGAACTGCCGCGCGTAGGCGATCTTGTTTTCGGTATCGGCCAGCTCGTCCTGCAGCTCTTTGAAGTTATCCGAAGCTTTGAGGTCGGGATAATTTTCCGCCACGGCAAAGAGAGTCTTTAAAGCCCCCGCGAGCATGTTGTCGGCTTCCTCGGATTCTTTGACGGTTTTCGCCCCCAGCATTGCCGAGCGGGCTTTGGCCACGTTTTCGAAAATTCCCTTTTCATGCTTGGCGTAACCTTTAACGGTTTCCAGAAGATTAGGAATTAAATCGATCCGGCGCTTTAGTTGGACATCAATGTGGCTCCAAGCCTCCTGCACTCGGGTTTTGACCCGCACCAGCGAGTTGTACAACCACAGAAGATAGAGTCCTATTAAAACAAGCAGTCCGATTAAAAAATAAGTAATGTTCAATCCAATCACCCCCTCATCTTAAACAGTTTAACAAAACTATTCGCTTCCGAAGTGTTGACGATATCCCCCGCTTCGCACCAACCCCGCCGCGCTACCGCCACCCCGAAACGCAGGTTGCGATAGTGCTCATGACGATGGGCATCGGTCGAGATTAGAAACTTAATTCCCCGCTGGCGAGCAGATCGCACTAAGTCATCCGGCAAATCTAAGCGCGAGGGGTAGGAGTTTATTTCCAAAATCTTCTGATGCTTCTTGGTGGCCGCAAAAACCGCTTCCCAATCCACCTCGTAGGCCTCCCGCTCTCCTAAGAGCCGTCCGGTAGGATGGCCCAAAGCATTCACGTAGGGATTCTCCAAGGCCGCAATCAATCTCTTAGTCGTCATCTCCTTGGTCTGATCAAAGGAGGTATGAATTGAACCGATTGTGTACTCATAGAGCGCCAGCATCTCGTCGGGCAGGGCCATCTTAGCTTGGGCATCAATGTTGACCTCCGCCCCGAAAAAGAGCCCGATCTTGCCTTGATATTTTTCACGGAGCCTTTCGATCTCGCGCTTGCGCTTCAAAATTTCCTCCTTCGCCTGGGATAAACCCCGAGTCAGAACGGAGGGAGAATGATCGGAGATGCCGATATACTTCCGGCCCAAACGAATCGCCTCTTCCACCATCGAAGCGGTCGTTTCTTCGCCATCGGAATGGGTGGTATGGACGTGAATCTCTCCCAACACATCCGCAACTTCAACCAGTTTT
>MEUW01000015.1:18427-24880 GCA_001772805.1 candidate division WWE3 bacterium RBG_19FT_COMBO_53_11 | reverse complement strand
TTTCTTTTTCTTGAAATCCTATAACCCGATGATACAATTAGGGCAACTCGAAAGCGAAAGGAGAGCTCGTGAAGAACCGAAAGATTTTGGTCCCGGTCGTGCTGTCCCTTTTAGTTCTGGCGATGTTGCTTCTTGACGTCGTTACCGCTACTCTGGTAGGCGCACCGGAAGTGTTCAACGGCGTTGGTGGGAGAAAGGGGATTTGCGAGGTGGGGGTCCGCCCCGGTGATTCGTGGCCGGTACCGCACGACCTGATGATGAACCCTCCCGAAAGGCCGTGGCTGCCAGTGATTGCCGGCGTCTGTTCCACCGGCGACGGGTACATCGTCAAGCTCGTCGGCGGCCTAACGGGCATTACGTACAAGCAGGCGGTGGTTATGTCTTCCCGGCAAGCCTCCGATGCGATGGACGAGGTGATGTGGCGGGACTACTACGGCGAACCTTCGCCATACTGGGATCCCGAAACTGGAACCAGAACCGGTCCTACTCCGTGGGTAGTTGAGAACCCGCCTACTCCCTAGCGCCGGTCCCTGATGGCAAAGCCCGAAACAACCGTTTCGGGCCTTCTTTTTGCGAAGCAAAAAACTAGGTTCGCGCAGCGAGCCGTCCTTTCCTTGAAATCCCAGAGCTTCAAAGTATAATTAAACCTAGCCAAAAAGGAGAAAGGAAAGACATGGCTAAGAGCCGTAAGGAGCTAGCCAAGAAGTGGGTCTTCTGGTTCCTGGTAACCGTCACCACGTTTTTGCTGTTCTTCACTACGATGGCGCTCCTTCAACTTCCGCAATTTCAGGGAGTTCCGATGTTCGCCGCGTTCGTATTCTCGACGGGGGCGTCCTTCTTCAGCTCGTACTTCCTGATGATTGCCACCGCGAGACTGCTGCTGCCTTTATTCATAAAAGGCGGGAAGAAATGAAATGGCGGAAGGTTCTGCTGGAAGCCGCCGGCTGGTACGGGCTGGTCGCAACGCTCTCGGCCTACGGGCTGATCAGCAACGGCATCGTGGGCAGCACCAGTGTCGCCTACCATCTGCTGAACCTGACCGGAGCGCTCGCGCTCGCCACCACCGTGTGGCGGAAGCGCGCCTGGCCGCTGGTGGTGCTAAACCTGGTCTGGATGGCAATCGCCGTCCTGGCACTGGCAAGGATCATCCTGAAATGAGGCCGGGGGTTCACCACCTGATGAACCTCATTCTTTACGGGGGCATGCTAGCCTTCATCGCCTACATCTGCGGCGGGAGCGTGATCGCCGAGATCCTGGCAGCGCTGCTCTTCAGCATCTTCGGGGTCCTGCTCGTTCGCGAGATCGTCTTGAAACTGACGGGGAAACGGGAATGATCCGCGTCA
Organism: candidate division WWE3 bacterium RBG_19FT_COMBO_53_11; assembly: GCA_001772805.1. Taxonomy (GTDB): domain Bacteria; phylum Patescibacteriota; class WWE3; order 9FT-COMBO-53-11; family 9FT-COMBO-53-11; genus 9FT-COMBO-53-11. The sequence continues at coordinate 23,537 of MEUW01000015.1, read as the reverse complement.
TTGATCCGCCCAAGGTCATGCAGGAGGTCACCTTCTGGTTCCAGATGCTCCTGTTCTGGTACCTATTCCTTAGCCTCTTCCGACCCGTCCGGGGAAAGAAGAGTGAGGAACCCAAAGCTCGGAATGAATAATTCCGGGCTTTTTGTTGCCGGAGAAGAAACCCTATGCTACCATTCTGATAGTTCGAGGGAGGAGGAAAGCCGTCGTGAGCGGATTCACAAAGGTACTCTGGGTGTTGTTCGGGCTGGCGTTGCTCAAACCGCCCGAGGATATGGGCCCGGTTCTGCTGATTCTTGTTCTGGCGATCCTGGCCACACTCGCCGATAGATACGTTGCCGTCACCAACAGCCCGAAATCCTGATTTCGGGCTTTTTTTATAACTGAATTATCTGGAGGTTTTTTTGAAGTTCCGCAGGAACGTGGTTGATGTCCGTAGTGGTAATGATAGTTTGGCCTTCGCCGATCAGGTCAAAAACCCGGGCCCGATTATCTTCGTCCAATTCAGAGAAAATATCGTCTAAAAGCAACACCGGCCGGTTCTCAATTCTCTTCTCCACAAACCGCAGTTCGGCTTCCTTGAGCGCCAAAACCGCTTTGCGCTGTTCGCCCCGCGAACCGTATGCCGCAAGGTCGCGGCCGCTAGTGCTGTCCTCACTACGTTCGGTTGCAATTCGCTGATGCGAAGTTGCCTGAAAACTAAAGTCATCCCGATGCGGGCCGATCAGCGAAGTTTCGGCGGCGATTTCGCGCGGGCGGTACTCCGTCAGTTTTTCCACCGTCAATCCAGACGGCTGATAGACCAGCTCCATTTTTTCCGTCCCGAGTTCTCGATTTATTTCATCGAAAAACTCTTTGCGCTTGTCCTGCAGAAGGACGCCGTGCTCCAAAAACTTCGCGTCCCAAAATCCCAACTCTTCCTCCGAAGCCGAGTTCTGGTTGATCTGCTCCAAGAGCCGGTTCCGCCGCTTGCGAACCTGGTCGAACTCGGTCGAAGCGCGATCGTAGCGGGGGTCGACGCTTCCCAGCGCGAAATCGAGAAACCGCCGGCGCAGATCCGGACTGCCGATCACCAAGTTGAGATCTTCGGGAGAAAAAAGCACGACGTGAAAGTGCTGGGAGAAGTCGGCGAGGCGCCTTCCGACCCCGTTGACGCGAAATCGTTTACCCGATTCAGTCAAAACCACTTCTAAATCCCGATCATCGCTCCCCGAAACTACTCCTCTCACGAAAGCAAACTTACTGATCTCTGGTCTCTGATCGCTGTTCTCTGACCTAACCATTTCCCGATCCAAATCCGCCCGCGGGGATTTGCCAAAAGCCAGTAAGAAAATGGCTTCCAAAAGATTGCTCTTGCCGGAGGTGTTCGCCCCGACGACGAGAGTGGTCCCGGGTGAAAATTCGAAAGTTTTTTTGGCGTAGCTCCTGAAATTGTCCAGAGAAATAGTTTTTATCTGCATACGATAGATTACATGACCTGCTCTTTGGGACAGATAAACGTGCCGCGCTGAGCCACCTTGAGATACTCGATTTTTGTTCCGCACCGCGGGCAGGGCTGGCCTTTGCGCTGGTAAACCCGTACCGCCTGCTCATAGTGGCCTCGCTCGCCGTAGAGGTTGCGGTATTTTTCGTCGGCGATTGTCGCTCCGCCTAATCGTAACCCATCTTCCAGGACTTTCAATACCGCCTTGTACAGACTTTTGATCTGGGAATCGGACAGAGAGGAAGCTTTGGCCTCCGGGTGAACTTTGGCCAACCAGAGTGCTTCGTTGGCGTAGATGTTGCCTACTCCCGAAATTGCTTTCTGATCGAGCAGCAAAACCTTGATCCCCCGACCGGTTTTTTTCACGGCGGCGGCAAAATTCTCCGGAGTAAGATCGTCCAAAGGTTCGGGACCGTAGCCGGCGACGATCTTATCAAGGGCGGCGTCCGATTCCACTAGACTTACGTACCCAAACTTGCGGGCGTCGTTGAAGCGCAATTCTCTGCCGTCGGAGAGCTTCAGAATGATGTGAAGAAAGGAATCTTTAGGGTCGGCAGGCCGGTTGAGGAAAATCTGACCGGAGAGACGCAGATGGAGCACCAGATTTTCATCGCCGGCGAGGCGAAAGATCAGCAGCTTGCCGCGCCTCTCCACAGAGGCGATCTTCTGGCCTTTAGCACGCTTGAGAACTTCTTTCAGAGACGGGTTGACCATCTTGGGGACGTCCGTCCAAATGTCGATGAGGGATTTACCGGCGACCTCCTTTTGGAGCTGTTTTCGGATGGTTTCGACTTCTGGTAATTCAGGCATTGCAAAAATAGTATAACTCTAACGGAAAATTCTAAGCACTAAATTCGAAGCACGAAACAATCTCGAATCTTAAAAATTCAAAACGTTTAAAACATTCGAAAATTTGAATTTACTTGGTATTTCGAAATTCGTATTTAGGATTTTTGGGCAACTGCTTTCTCAACGAATGCGCGAAATTCTTTCTGGAAACGATCTTTGGAAAAACGCTTCGCTTGGACGATGCAGTCTTTCGCTTTGTACTTGGAAGGATCAAAAGATTTCCAAGCTTCAACTAGCGAAGCCGTTGTCTCTTCACGGAAGAATTCGCCGGTTTTTCCGGCCAAAACGGTCTCCAGTGCACCCCCCTTCGCAAATGCGAGCACTGGCTTGCCAAAGGACATCGCTTCGACAGGTACGATCCCAAAGTCCTCATCTGTGGGAAAAATAAGTGCTTGGCAACCCGAATATACATCTGACAGTTTATCGTCGCTCACAAACCCCAAAAACTCAACGGTCGGTCCCGCCATTCTTCTCAACCGCGCTTCTTCCTTCCCCGTTCCCACAATTCTGAGCGGAACCTTGAGCTCGTTCGCCGCTTTAATCGCCAAATCGATCCGTTTATATGACAGGAGTCTTGATACTACGAGATAATAGTATTCTCCTGTCATCTTTTCTCGCTGCGCTCGAAAATAAGACCCCCTGCGGGGGGCGTTAGGAAGTTCCACCGGCGGATAGACCACGGTCGATTCCCGACCGTAGAATTTCTTCACCCGCTTGGCGACCTCTTGGGAGTTTGCCACGATAAAATTGGGGCGCCGGGCGGCACGGTAGTCCCAAATCCGGAAGAAATTATCCAGCAGCGCCAAGATCGGCCGGTAGAAGAAGAGCTCCCGCTTCCCCGTTTCGGCCCGGTAGTGATAGAGAAATCGCGGCGGGGTGTGGATATAGGAGATATGAACCGCCCCCGGCCTTACCAAAGCCCCTTTGGCGAAAAACGCCGTGGAGGAGATGACCAAATCGTATTCCCGCAGATCGAGATTCTCAAAGAGAAAAGGGTAAAAAGCGGTGTAGTACTTCAGAAAATGGGCCAGCGGGATTTTGGGAAGCCGAAAAGGACGGATATCCCAGTTCCTCATCCGCAAGGGAAGCTTGGTTGGATCGTGCAAGCTGGTGTAGACGTGAGCGTAGGGAAAAATCTCGTGGATCGCCTCCAGCACCCGCTCCGCCCCGCCGTACTGATTTAAAAAGTCGTGTACTAGAGCAACTTTCATTTTATTTTGAAAGCTAGCGATAGAATATCGCGTCCTTTCATAGCTTATCCGGGGTTTCCAACTCAATCTGAACGTGCTGGATAGTTTCCACCTCTTTTACCAGACGCTCTTTTATCCGATCGATCAAAACCTCCGCCTCATCTACGGTCAACGAACCCATAACATGGACTTCGAGGTTTACAAGCATACTATCCCCTCCCACCAGCATTGTTTTTAAATCCAAAACCTCCTCAACTTCCGGTTCTTCAAGGACGATTTTCCTGATCTCCTCTTCAACTTCAGGAGGAGCGCTGCGGCCGACGATGAAGTTCTTTATCCCGGCAATCAGCGTCGCCGCCAAGAAGGCCAAAACCACTCCAATCGCCATCGCCCCCACCGCGTCAAAATGCAGTATCCCGGTCGCCTGGTATAGCCCGAGAGAAATCAGACCAATGAGAGATGCCACCGTTCCCATCAGGTCCAGCACAAAAGCATTTTTGGTCGCCACCAAGTGCGTCCGGAAGAACAGCGCAAAAATCTTCCTGACATCCCGCTTCCCTAAAATCCTTCTGAAGCTCAAGGAAAAAGCATACCCGTTAAACACCAGCCCCAGCGAAAGCACCGCAAATGTCAAGTAAATGTTCTCGACCGGCTTAGGATTTAAAAACCTCTGGTACCCAAAGTAAAAGGACAACCCGGCCGCCAGTGTCGCCATCACGAAAGCCGAAATCAAACTCCAAAAATAGATCTCCTTCCCTCGGCCGAAGGGATGCCTCCGGCTGGGCTGGGCTTCGGAGGAGCGGAGACCCAGATAAAGCAGGGAAGAGGAGAGCAAGTCCGATACTCCTTCAAGCAGCTGGGCGAGCATCACCACGCTTCCCGTAAGAATGGCGACGGCCGTATTCAGCACGACGTCGCTAGCATCCACTAAAATCGAGGTAAGCACAACTCTTTTTGCGGTGATCTTTTTTAATTTCGGCATTACAACAGCTTAAGCTGATCCTTATCCTCTTGGGCCGGCTCCTCTCCTTCCATCTTTTTCAGGAGAGATTTGAATCCCCACTTCTCGAAAAGCGCGTGCACCTCCGGCCGGTTAAAACCCTCAAACTTCAAACCCGCCAGCGTAATCTCGACCGGAGCATCTTTCACGATCGTGGCGAGCTTGCGGCTTAGCATGGCATCCTTCTTGCCGTCGGCGAGTTTTTGGGCAACTGCCGGCCTAATCTCCAGAATGTGTTTGTAGACCTCATCCACCGTTCCGTATTTCTTCACCAATTCGGACGCGGTCTTCTCCCCGATTCCCCGCACTCCCGGAATATTGTCAGAGGGATCCCCCCGCAGGGCCTTGTAATCCACCAGCGCCAGGGGCTTAAATCCGTACTCTTCAAAGAAATCTTTTTCGGTGTAGAGCTTGACCTGCTGCTTACCCACCGCCGGCAGGTAGAACCGCACTCGGCCCCCAATCAGCTGCATTAGGTCCCGGTCGTTGGAGGCGACAATGGCCTCAGTATCCTTCGGAAGTTGGCCAACGGCCGTCCCGATCAGATCATCGGCCTCGAATCCCTCCGCCTGCAGATTGGCGATCCCAGCC
>MEUW01000015.1:2583-18330 GCA_001772805.1 candidate division WWE3 bacterium RBG_19FT_COMBO_53_11 | reverse complement strand
CCAGCGCCCGAAAGGTCGGTTCCTTCTCCGATTCATAGGCAACGGCGATATGGGTGGGCTTCAACTCCTGGACCAGCGCGAAGAGCATGGTCGCAAACCCAAAAACGGCGTTGATCGGCTCACCCTGAAGAGTCGTTAACTGCGGCGGGGAGGCATGAAAAGCCCGATGAAAGAAATTGAGGGTATCGATTAAAACTAGGCGATTAGTCATTAGGCGATTAGGCATTAGGCATTAGGCGATTGGAGACGTTAAACTATTTGACTGTCTACCTATTGCCTAATTGCCTTCGGTGAGCTTCTTGAATTCCTCCTCTTCGATGGTTTCCTTTTCCAGAAGGAGCGCCGCTACTTTATCCAGCTTGGGAAGGTTCTTTTCCAAAACCTGTTTGGCTTGGGCGTAGGCCTCCACTAGAATCTTATTGATTTCCCGGTCTACTTTGCCGGCCATCTCTTCCGAGATAGGACTTCCCTGATCCCGAAAGGCCCCAAACCAATCCATATCCCAAGAGGTAAGGGAGATCGGTCCCAGACTGGACATTCCCAACTCCGTCACCATTTTGCGAACGATCGAGGTCGCCTGCGCGAGATCGGAAGACGCCCCGGCGCTGAATTCCTTAAAGATAACCTCCTCGGAAGCCCTTCCTCCCAAGAGAGAGATCACCCGCTCCAAAAGCTCGGTCTTGGTGTGGTGGTACTTGTCGGCCGCCGGCGGAATCTCGGTAAAGCCGAGCGCCAACCCCCGGGAAACGATGCTCACCCGGTGCACCGGATCCATATGGGGCAGCTGGGAAGCCACAATCGCGTGACCGGCCTCATGGTAGGCGGTCATCTTGCGCTCCTCCGGAGACTGGAGGCGCTTCTTCTCCGGACCGAGTTTGACTTTGGTCGCCGCCTCTTCCAAATCGGGCATTCCAATCATCTTTTTGTTGAGACGGGCGGCGAGAATCGCGGCTTCATTGAGCATGTTCTCAATATCGGCTCCAGAAAATCCGACCGTCCGCTTGGTGATCTTGTCCAGATCAACATCCGGCCCCATCGGCTTGCCGCGCATATGAATTTTGAAGATATCTTTCCGGCCATTAATATCGGGCAGATCCAGGACGACGTGGCGATCAAATCGCCCGGGGCGGGTGAGCGCGGGATCCAGCAGCTCGGGACGGTTGGTCGCCGCTAAAACGATCACGTTATCGGTCGGGGTAAAGCCATCCATTTCGGTCAGGATCTGGTTAAGGGTCTGCTCCCGCTCCTCGTGGCCGCCGGTAATCCCCAATCCCCTCTGCCTCCCGATCGACTCGATTTCATCGATGAAAATAATGGCAGGGGAGTTGCGCTTGGCGGTGTCAAAAAGGTCCCGCACCCGGGCCGCACCAACTCCGACGAGCATCTCCATAAACTCCGAACCGGACATCGAATAGAACGCCACCTTGGCCTCACCGGCGACGGCGCGGGCTAGAAGAGTCTTGCCGGTTCCGGCCGGCCCCACCAAAAGGACTCCCTTCGGGATCCGCGCGCCCAGCGCCCGGTATTTCCCGGGGTTTTGGAGAAAATCCACCACTTCCTCAAGCTCCCGCTTGGCTTCGTCCACCCCGGCGACATCGGAAAAAGTCACCCGCGATTGGCGGCCGCCCACGAAAAGTTTCGCCCGCGACCGGCCAAAAGAAAGAATGTCGGAGGCTCCGCCGCGCGCTTGGCGGAGGAAGTAGAAGAAAAAGAAAGCCAGCAAGATAATTGGCAGAAAATTGAGCAGGACGTCGACCCATGGGAAGCTCTGTTTGACCGAAATTCCGTCCGAAACCAAGGCCGGATCGATTCCTGCCTGCGTTAGATTTTCCAAGAAGCTGCCGCCGGGCTCCCGCGTCGAAGAGGCCGTACCGCCCGACTTTAAAGTCACCTGCAGATTGGTTCCGTCAATGACGATTTTCTGCACCTCCCCGGCTTTGATTTTTGTGAGAACTTCGGAGATCGGGAGAGTCTGCGGTTGAGTGAGCGGGGTAAGAAAAGACCAGACCACTAAACCGATCAGCATCAGGAGGAAAATCCACTGCGTCCGCCCCCCGCGGGCGGGAATTTTGGGCATCGGGCCTTTCAGATTTTGGGGCATTCTTTTTTGTTCCATATGTTTATCCCGTTTCCTGCGGGACAAGGTTCTCGGCGCAGCCGAGATTCTTACTCAATACCAATTGCTCGCCTGGCTTGCTTTAAAGTTTCCGCCGCGATCGGCAGGACTTTATTTTTGCCCTCTTCTAGAATTTTATCTAGATCCGCAGCCTTTGAAAATTCTTGCCGGCGGGTACGGATGGGAGCCAAAAATTCGTTCAAAACGCTCGCCAAGTATTCTTTTAATTCTACATCCCCAACCGTTCCTTTTTGGTAGCGGTCTTTGAACTCGGAAACTTTAGTTTGGTCTTGGCCAAATGCGTCCAAATAAGCAAAAACCGGGTTCCCTTCAACGTGGCCGGGGTCGGTCGAATGCACACGGGTGGGGTCGGTGTACATTCCCATCACTTTTTCTTTGACGGTCTTCTCATCGTCGGAAAGCATAATCGCGTTGCCCAGCGATTTGCTCATCTTGGCTTTTCCGTCGGTGCCGGGAAGAACATCGCCTTTGATCAAAGCCTCGGGCTCGGGAAAAACCTCGCCGAACTCACTGTTGAAACGGTGAATGATCTCCCGCGCCACTTCCAAGTGGGAGGATTGATCTTTCCCCACCGGTACCAACTCCCCTTTTACCAGAGCGATATCCGCCGATTGAAGAACCGGATACCCCAGTAGGCCAAAGGATGGATTCTCAATCTTCTCGTCCCGCATCACTTCCTTGAGAGTTGGGACTCGGGAAAGGCGCGGAACGGTCACCAACATCCCGAAAAGAAGCGCTAACTCGGCCACCGCCGGAACATCGGACTGCCGATAGATAGTGATCTTTTTGGGATCCAAACCCACCGCCAAATAATCCAGCAGAAGCTCTCGGGTGTTGATCTTAATCTCTTTGGTTTTCTCGGCGCTGATGCCGCGGGTGAGGGTGTGATAGTCGGCAACCAGAATAAAGACCTCGTTACCTTGCTCTTGCAGCTCCAGGCGGGCTTTGAGGGTGCCAACGTAGTGTCCTAAATGGAGGGGTCCCGTGGGGCGGTCGCCGGTTAAAATTCTCTTCTTTTCCATAACAGAGAAATGATAGCATCCCAGAGCCAGTGATATAATTGAAAATGCCGCAGCGGGCTGGTGGAACGGTTACCACGCCTGGCCCATAACCAGGAGGACCCGGTTCAATTCCGGGGCCCGCAACCACGGCTGGGTAGCTCAGTGGTAGAGCAAGGCCCTCATAAAGCCGAGATCGACGGTTCGATCCCGTCCCCAGCCACCAGAGTAGACCTCTTTCTTTCTTCTAGTCTTCAAAAAACAGGGCGCGCCACTGCTTCCAGTAAGGGAGCGGTTCCGTCTTGGCGGCAGCCGAGGAAGCGACCGGCTTCTCTTCAATCTCAAGCTTTTTATCCTTCCAATCCGGCAGGACGGGAATCACCTCGCCCTTCCGGGTCAGACCGAGCTGCTCTAAAGCTTCCTTGTAAATAAACTCGGGCGATTGGTAGTAGGAGAGCGTACTTTCTTTTTCCGCCGCTTTACCTTGAAGCTGATCCACCAGACTGCGCAGAAGGTTAAGTTCTTCATTCCTCGAATGGACAAGGATGTAAGACCGGACCAACGCACCCGAGAAAAAGAGCGCCAGAAAAACCAAAAAGAGAGTGGCAGGACGGGACATATCAGGATTATTGTAGCAGGGAATATAAGCATCCTCGCTAATGCTCGGATGTCCAAGCGCCAATTGGCGCTTGACTTAGCTATGGGTTAGTGGTATCCTCTCTCTGGGATGATTCCTATTCACGAAGCGCACCAAAAATTTATTGATCACCTCAATGAGAAAAACCGCTCTCAGTCTACCGTTTTGGCCTACGGCAAAGACATCGACCAGTTGATTGAATTTCTGGGAGAACTAGAAAAAGCGCACCTCTCCGAAATCTCCAAAGAAGATATTGATGGGTTCCTGGCCAAGCTGCTCAAAAACGGCTACACTCCCAAATCCGTCTCCCGCAAAACCAATGCCGTAAAGACCTTCTTCCGTTTCCTAAAGGTTAACGAGTTTGTGACCGATGATCCGGCACTGCTGGTCTCCCATCCCCGCTTCGAAACCAAACCTCCGCGGATTCTTTCCGAAACCGAGTACCGGGCGCTCCGCGACACCGCTCAGAATGACACCCGCACCTACGCCATTGTGGAATTGCTTCTGCAAACCGGGATGCGGATTGGGGAACTGTCCCGGATCCAGAATTCCGATCTCAAGTTCGGCGCCGGAGGGCGGGGGGGAGAAATTCGGATCGATCAATTCAATCGGCATCCCGAGCGAGCCGTTCCGCTGAACTACCGCTCGCAGAAAGCACTCCAAGCCTACCTGAATGAACGTCCTAAGACCAAAGCCGATCACGTCTTTATCACCCGGACGGGCAAGTCTCTCCTAGTTCGCAACATTCGTTCCACGATCAAGCGCTACTTGGAGCTGGCCGGGATCGAAGATGCGACCGTCAACGATCTGCGCCACACCTTTATCGCCCACCACCTTAAACGGGGAGCGTCACTGGTGCTGGTTTCAAAAATCGCGGGTCACCGCCGGCTCTCCACGACCGAGAAATACTTGGATCACATCCAAGTCACCGCTCCTCAGGAGAAGATGGAACTGGCGGAGCTCTAATTTAGTTAAACTATAGTATAGGAAAGCGGGCCGCGGAAGCGGCTAATTTATTACCCTAACGGTCAATATCAAGAGTGGGTATCAAGGTGGCCCACTCGGTGGGCTGCTATGAGAAGCCAGATCGAAACCAGCATCCACTGGGTTGAAGCCAGCCAAAAATCGCCCCAAAAGGCTCCGTAAATTGCAAAAGCTAGGGACAAAACCGAGACCGAATCCAAGATGCAACCTAGCGTTTTGCGATAAGGATCAAGAAATTTCAATTTTTTCACCTCCTCTCACATCTTAAGGATAACAAAGGACGATCGCCTTCGGCGAATCTAGCATTCCGAAGGAATGGACGATCGCCTTAGGCGACCTAGTTTTTTGCTCCGCAAAAAGAGGCGCCGGTTTTTACTAAACCGACGCCGTGAAGTACTTCCGGATCATACAGGTGGGACCTTCCGCAATCTCCATCTTCAAGGTATCCAGATCGACCGAGATGTTCGCCAGGGTCCAAGAATCTTCTCCCCCGTGCCGGCAGATCGGCCACTTCCCTTTGTGATCGGAAAGAGCCAATTGCGCCCGCTCTCCAGTTGCGTGACCCGTGAAGAACTGGGACAAGCGCTCCAATCGATCGCGCGAGGAAGGATACTCCTCCTGCGGCTCATCCCGCGCATCCGCGTGAAGGTAGTGGTTGGTGTGAAGGTGGATCCCTTTCTCCAATTGGACCACCGACTCACGATCCTTAAGAACCTCGATCGAAAGAGCTTTCTTCTCCAGCCGGGAGTAGACGAACCAATGGTAGGCGTCGATCCGTGGCCGCCAGGCCGCCAGGCACTCTTGTACTCCCTCCAGACTAGGAGCCCCTAGCAATTCCCGGGCCAGAAAGTTGGTGTTGTACCCCAAGTTTGCGAACTGTTTCGGCCAGAGAAAGTTGATGGAGAAGACCATCCCCCGGGAGGTTACCGAAACGGCATTTCCGCACAACTCCCCGGGGTACTGAAGGCAGAGAGCCGTATCTCCATCCGGCAGATGCATCTTGACCAGGGTCAGGCGGTTTCGGAAGATCGCATCTCCATCCTCGTTGTGGGATAGAAAACCCCCTCGGCCCAACGACAGGATACTCGTGCACCCGGTTTGCTCAAATAAATTCCAAGCGAGAAGCTTCTCGAAATTCTGGTCGCTCCCTACCGCCATTCCTAAAATCTCCGCAAACAGGTGCGGAAAAGCCCGCTCGTGAACCGGCGCAAGCGCCGCCACCCGTTTTTGAAAGCCGGGGGAAAGAGGCTTGGGAGACAGTACCGCCGCAATCTTGGAGGCGGTTGCCTGACCAATCTGAAGGCCGATCTGATAATGATCGCCGCGAACCTCAATAAGATCCATAGTTTCTCCTTTCCTAAAGATTTGCTTTAAGTTTATCACCGGATTGAATAAATTACTAGAGGATAAATGGTCTGGTGGACGGGGAAGGATTCGATTAGTCGCGTACGCGACTATCCCGCCTGTCGGCAGGATTCTTCGGCCCACCGTTGGTGGACTCGCTATGCCCGACCGGAAACATCTGCCGCAAAACCGGCTCCCATACAACTGCGTGGGAGCTGCCGGCAATTACAAGAATCTTTCTACGCGCCTCCTTAGCTTCGTTGATAACATCTATTGCGTGTTCATTCCTTAGATTATTCATATCTCTTATGACATTGTTTGTTTCTCCTTCTTTTCTTGGAGTCGCAAGGTTCTCGGCGTCCTCAGGTGTAATATCCAAAATAGGTTTTCCGGTATATTTTTGCGATATCCTTTGGAGGTTTTCATCACTTAAGTCTAAACCAAACTTATCACTCAATTCCGCTAAGGAGCCGTATCCTATCTGGATAATTTCTCTAAGCGCTTCCGGAGTTTGAGGTCGCCCGCTATCCTGAACATGTTTTGTGCCTTGACCTATTATCCACCCTATGATGGCATCAGGGGAGTGTTTTTCTTTTACTAAATCCATTTGTTGTCGCGTGGGGATATCCCAACTTTTAACCTCTCCTCCCATGAGCCCCGCCTTCCAAGCTATGAATGTTTGCTCACCGTTTTGCCTTAAAATATCTTCTTCACCGGCACCCTCTGGAATATCTTTAGACCTCTCGTCTGCTTGACCTTCCACCAACACTAAAGAAGGCTGCATTTGTTCCAGTTCTTGAACCATATCTGCAACATCGTCCAGATTATAAGTATGTCTGTAACCGTACACTTTGATCTCGCTATCCCCATTTTTAAGTGTGTATTCGTATTTTGGGGAGTTCTTTTCGGCTGAAATCCGACCCTCTTCCTCTGGTGTTCTAAGCAAGGATTTGTCCGGTGTATCTGATGAATCGATAGCTATCTCCGGGTTATTTAACATCGCGTAGTGGTGGGCTCGCTTGGATTCGAACCAAGAACCCCCAAGGTATAAGCTTGGTGCTCTAACCGTTGAGCTACGAGCCCGTGATCTTAAGTATAAAGGGTCAGTGTACTGGGGTTCCCGGTTTGACTTCCTCCTCGGGAACGAGCAGGATCGGCCGGCCGTCGACCTCCGCCGCCAAAAGCATTCCCTCGGAAATCACCCCGCGAACTTCTTTGGGCTCCAGATTCGCCACCACCACGATACTCTTCCCCAACAATTCGTAAGGCTCAAGATATTCCTTTACTCCGGCGACGATCGTTCGTTTTTCCCTTTCCCCCAAGTCGATTTCCAATTTGTAAACCCGATCGAGACCTTCGATCTCTTCGACATTCTTGACCTTGCCAACTCGCAGGTCAATTTTTTGAAATTCGGAAAACGGTACCGTCATTACCCGTTATTTTAACAGGACTACCAGTCTCCGGCTTGGATGTGCTCGGCGAGATGGTCCTTAAGGATCTTAATATCCTCTTCGTGACGCTGGTGCAGGGATTCCCAAATCTCTTTGCACTTGGGACAAGCTTCGGCATCAGTCTTGTAGAAATGCTCGTATCGCCAAACGGAGTCCATCAGCTCCGAGATTTGCTGGATGAGGTTATGGTGCAGGTTAGGTGTTGCCACTATGTTAATTCACCCCCTTTCTAAAATCAGGATAACAAAAAAAGGGATGGTGGAAACCATCCCTAACCGAACAGCGAGATCAAGAAGCGGACGACGATGGAAGCTCCTCCATAAAGGGGGAGAAACCAAGTCACCACCTCCACCAGCGTCCCAATCCACATCCACATCAGCCCGGCCGCCCAGCGCTCGCGCGGAAAGGAAAGCCGAATCAGCGGGACCGCAAAGAGCGGGCTGAGAACCATAAAGACGGCCATAATCCACCCGGGGGAGATCATCTCCCGCCCCGCATGGGCCTCTTCGACTTTTCTCTCCAGCTGCCTGGCAAACTCTTTCCCATTCCCCTTCCGCCTAATCCAGGCAACCAGATCAAAGATCTTCAACTGGATCCGGGCGAAGAACCCCGGCTTCTTCTCTCCCGTCAGCTGGGAGAACAAGCCCCGAACCTGATCAAAAGCATCCAGCTGAAGGAGAACCAAGTACAAGATGGATCCCCAAATGCCGAAGGCCGTAAAGACGACCGCTAGGGCAAACCAAAACCCCCGCAAAGCGATGAGGGTAATGTAGATCGTTCCCCCAAGGACGTGGACTGCCACAAAGTAAGCGCTCGCCAAGAACAGAGCGGCCGGGCCTGCCAGCTGGCGCATCTCTCCTCCTTCCCTCGTATTGGACGGGGTCTGTGACCCCTAGCAACCTCAACTCGTTTCGGTTGTGGGGATAATTATACCAACAAAAAAGCCCGTCCGGATTGGTTCCAGACGGGTTATGTCGAACGGGTGGTCGCGGCCTAGAGATCCTTGGCGGCGGAGCTCACCTTCTTGAGACGCTCACTGAGCTGCTCCGAAAGAACCTCGGCCCTCGCCACGGCTGCGTTGAGCGAGTCGATCTCCGCATTGGCCGCCGAAGCTTGCTTGGCAATCGTCTTTTGGGCGATGCTCAGCGCCCGCTTCGCGATCCGAATCGCTTCCGCGTGATCGTCTTCGCTCCACAAAAAGAAGATCTTCATCCCGCTCCTCCTAGGGAAAGGAATTTGAAAGCAATCCCAAATTACACGAAATTGCGGCGGCTGTCAACCTTTCTAAACAGGAATGCAAAGAGAACCGCCCCGCACCATCTTTGAATCTCAAAAACAGTGCGGGGCGGTCCTGAAATCGCTGTCCTCAAAGGGACCGGAGCGATAAACAGGTCACCCTCTCTTAAGATAAGGAAGACCGGTTCGAGGATTCTCCTCGACTATCATTCCCGAAGGAATCGCGTCCAATGCGCCTTCACGGATGTCCGGAGCAAAGTAGTAGATCGTCTGTTGCTTACCGGTGTTCTTAAGAGTCACGGTCTTACCGTGCAAGTAGTAGGTGCGAGCGCTCTTCTTTGAAACGAGACTGTATGCCATACGTTTTCACCCCCTCTCAAAATTAACCAAAATGCCCTTAGTGAGGAAACGAACCTCCTCTGGAAGGGCAGACAACCATAATCTACAGGAAGCCATCAGGAGATGTCAAGTGGTGCAGTCCAGAGCGAGCCTTATTCCCCCGGAGGCCCCAATCCGCTAAGATCCAATCCCTTAATAGTGATGGAACCATCCTTAACCGTAATTTCCTTTACCGGCAAAGATTCGGCGGTGGGCTTTCCCAAAAACTGTTCTGTTCCAATAAACTGACCAATCAAACCCTCAACCAGGAACCCCGGAATCGGCAAAGCTCCTAGCCGGGCTTTCTGGATTTCAAAGACAAAGGAATCTGCACTCCTGGCCAGTTGGATCTCCGCGTAAAATGGAGCCTTGCCATCCGCCAACTCTCCTTTTATTTTGATCACACCCGGGGAAAACTTAACCAAAATGTCCTGGGCGGGAGAATCGGGACCTGAGAACATGCCCGAGATGAGGGTATTCATCTCATCGTCCGTCAGCGTAATCGTGATTTTAACGTTTCCTTCCGTACCGCTCATCGCAGATTCCAGTTTCTGGCTGAGTTTCTTTTCCGAAACTTTCTTATATGAGAAGTCTTCCGTAACCGCGGGGGGTTTGATGAGTTTGGAAAGGACGGGTACTTCTACCAACCCGGTCGCCGCGATCCCCGCTGCCACGGCGCCGGCAAGCAAAAGAAAGAGGAAGAACAGAATCGCGATCGCCGCCAAGAAAATCTTCAAGCAGCTTTTCCCGCCCTTCTTTGCTTCAGGTTGCTTTACCGGCTGTTTTTCTTCTGGCTTATCTTCCATTATTTAAATACTAGCGGAACGGAAACCAGATCCACGATCGAGCCATCGCGCGCCGAGGTGTGAAAAACTTCCAGTGTTCCCGAATCGGCCGTGGTTTCAAAAGTTACCGCAATATCGAAGTAGCCAAGTTCACCGACATCGGGAGCGTTGTAGGTAATCGGCTCCTCAAAGAGAACCGTCCCGTTTTCGGTTTTGAGCCGCGCCACGATCGTGCTCTCAAAAGCCCCCTGGGCCGATCCGGCGATTCTAAAAGAATCACTCACCTCGTCATCCGGCCAAGGCGTATCCAAATAGATGTCCTTCCCCCAGGGTGCGGCCGGGGTTCCTTCCAAGAACTTCAGGCTAGCGACAAAAGCGTCATATATCGGGAGATTCTCCGCATACTGATCGGGCGAGGAGAGCATTACGATGTCGTAAGTGCGGCCGAATTTCTCCAAAACCACCGCCACCTCGTGGTAGTTGGGAAAGAAGTTATCGTCGGCCGGAATCGTGCCGTTCACGCGGATGCCCGAAACCCCCGAAACAGTAATCGCAGTGGTCTCAGTATCTTTTAGATTCGCCAGATGCGGAGCCAGAACGTCGCTGCTGCCCTTTCGAGAAACACCAATGTTTAAGACCCCGGGGTATTCGCTGGCCTCCGGAATCGGGAAAGCGTCAAAGCCCACCCAAAGCTGGGAGTATCCAAATTCCTGCGTGTACCAACCTTTCCGATAGCAGACCTCATAGCCCTGGCGCGTATTGGTATAAGTCTGATCCTCACAAGTAACCTCTTCGGGGTTCCCTTCCCCCTCTTCCTCCTCCGTTCCCCCCGTGATGCTCGCGATCCAATCCGTGATCTGAGGCCGAAAATAAAAGAAAGCCCCGACGGCTCCTGAAAGGATAAGGATAAGGGCAATCAAAAGAATTCTTTTTTTCATCTTAGCGTTAGCGAAATTGCAACCGAGCACTGCGAGGACAGCACAAGCCTATTATGCCAAAAAATTGATTTCTTTATCATTGTGCAAAGCGCAAGGACAAGATCCGCGAGCGGAGCGAGAGGTCTTATCACGCTGAAAGCGGGACATGACTCTTGAGCAAAGCGAGAGGTCTTATCACGCTGAAAGCGGGACATGACTCTTGAGCAAAGCGAGAGGTCTTACCAAAGGGGAACAATATCAAAGATTTTCTGCAGAGCGGGAACGGTGAAAATCAGCGCCTGTAATCCCAGAGTCAGGAGGATTGATACCCAGAGGAGTGAGTTGGAGAAGAGCTTCTCCCCTTTGCGCACCGCGAGAGCGGCAACCATTTCCCCCACCACAAAGACCATAAAAGTCGCTGTCCGCGCTTCGGCCAGCGAGACAAAGTCCAGGAAATAAAAAGTGGCCAAAGCCGCGACTCCCAACCCCAGCCCGGTCGCGATCAGCCAGCGCTTGCCCAAAAGATCCAAAATCGGCACTCCCTTTTTTCGCGGCGTTTCGAACATGACGTTGTGGTCGCCCGAATCCTCCGAAAGCGCCAGCGCGGGGAGACCGTCGGTCACCAAATTCATCCAGAGAATTTGGATCGGAGTGAGCGGAACGGGAAAGCCCAAAGCCACGGCTCCCAGAACGGTAATCATCTCCCCGAAGTTGCAGCCTAAAAGATAGCGGATGCTTTTGAGAATGTTGCGATAAATCAGTCGCCCCTGCTCAATCGCCGCCACGACCGAAACAAAGTTGTCATCCGCCAAAACCGCATCGGCCGATTCTTTCGCCACGTCGGTTCCCGCAATTCCCATCGCCATTCCCACATCCGCTTGCTTCAAAGCCGGCGCGTCGTTGACCCCGTCTCCGGTTACCGCCACCACCTTGCCAAGTTCCTTGTAAGCCTTCACGATCCTAATCTTGTGCTCCGGGGAGACGCGGGCAAAGATCTTGACCCGGCCGACGATTTCCCTAAGCCCCTCGTCCGTCAGCTGTTCGATGGCTGGACCTTCGAGTACCTGTTCTTCCGTAGCAAAGAGGCCCACCTCTTGCCCAATCGCGCGAGCGGTTAGAGGATTATCGCCGGTGATCATCCGCACCGCGATGCCGGCTTGGTGCGCCAGTTTGATCGCCTCCCGAACCCCTTCCCGGGGCGGATCGTAGATCGCAACAAAACCAAGGTACTCAAAATCCTGTTCGGCTTGCTCGCGCGTGATGGAATGGGAAGGCTCCTCCGTCCCGACTCGCCGATAGCCGAAACCCAAGAGACGAAATCCTTGGGAGGCTAATGAGTCGATCTCATCCTTAATCTTCTTCTTTTCTTGAGCCGAGAGAGTTGAAATTTCCAGCAAAATCTCGGGAGCGCTTTTGGTAAAAATCTCGTATCCGATTCCGGGGGTATCCCAAACCACCGTCATTCTCTTTAGTTTCTGGTCGAACGAGAACTCGCGAAAGAGCTTCCCCTTTTCCCGTTCCTTGCGGTAATCAATCCCATGTTCTTTCGCAAGAAGGAGAAGCGCCCCTTCGGTCGAGTCACCCAAAACTTTGAACCCATCGGCCTCTTCCACCAAAGAAGAGGTATTCGCCAACACCCCGGTTCGAAGAATTTGGGCAAATCTTTTGTTCTTATCCGGGTGGAGAGCCGCCTCCTCGTAAACCTTGCCGTCGAGGAAGGCCTTCTTCACCATCATCTCGTTCTTCGTGAGCGTCCCGGTCTTATCCGTACAGATCACATCGGTTGAACCAAAGGTTTCGATTGATGACAGCCGACGGATGATTGCATTCTTGCGCGCCATCCGCTGGGCCCCCAAACCCAAAGTAATTGTGACAATCGCCGGCAGGCCTTCCGGCACAATCGCCACCGCCAAAGAAATTGCCGCGAGCAGAGTTTCTACCAATGGGTTGCCTCGAAGCTCCCCGATCGCGAAAATCGCCAGCGCCGCGAAAAGACCAATCACAACGATCGTTCTGCCGAGGCGAGTCAAGTCTTTCTGGAGCGGCGTGGCTTCTTCTTCCACCTCGGAGATAAGGGAAGCGATTCTCCCGAATTTAGTCTTCATTCCGGTTTGCTGAATTTCCCCCAACCCTCGCCCGCTGTTGACCACGGTTCCCATAAAGACCATTCCTTCGTCATTCCCCGCATCCTGCGGGACCCCGCCGGAGGCGGTGGCTTTCCAAACTTCCTTAGTCACCGGGGCGGACTCTCCAGTTAGAGAGGCCTCGTTGATGGTGAGATTGACCGCCTCGAGCAGCTGGGCATCCGCCGGAATCTTCTGTCCTACTCCCAAAAAGAAAATGTCGCCGGGAACCAGCTCCTCCGCATTAATTTCGATCTCCTGCCCGTCCCGAATCACTCGGACTCGGTTAACCACCATCCGCCGCAGAGCCGCGATCGCATTTTCCGCCCGATATTCCTGGATAAAACCAAAGACGGCATTGAGAACCACAATCGCCAGAATGACGATCGCGTCCAGATCCTCACCGACAAAAAGGGAGAAGGCGGCGGCGGCGATCAAGATCGCAACCAGAAAACTCCTAAATTGGGAGAGAAAAATTTTCAACGGGCGAACCCGGTTACCCCCAACCAAGATGTTGGGGCCAAACTGCTCCAACCGCTTCTTTGCTTCTTCCGAAGTTAAACCTGAGATCATCTTCTAAAGTTTATCAGCTTGCGCGGCCCGTAATAATTGGGATATGATAGGCGAAATGGTCAAGGAAAAGAAAACGCAAAAAGAAGGGAAGCTGATTTGCCCGAACTGCGGCGAGGAAATTAAACCCGACGAGCCCAAGAAGGAAGAGGGCGGCAAGATCATTCACAAATTCGAGAAGGGCAAAGGCCCCCGCTCCGAAATCTGCGAGTTTTGTTGAAGCACAGCTGAAACCCTGAGCGAAGTCGAACAGGTCGAAGGGTTGAGTTCCAAATCCCCGTTGTATAATTAATCCCATAACTTAACGAGGAGGAGAGATTTGGTCCTGGAGGTGGTTGTCAACCGCAAACTCCTCAACCGAATCCTGGTTGAGGAAGGGATGGACCATTCTCGAGCAAAGCGGATTAAGCTCAACTTCGCCCACAGCCGAGAGAGGTCTTGGAAACAGAAACTCTGGCATTTTCTTCTGATCGGTGATCCTATCTTTCGAAAGGTCGCCGGTTCCTGGTCGGAAGATCAAGAGATTGCCGCAGTTCTCACCGACCGGTGCAGAAATCGGAAGGAAGTTTCCCGGATTATAGCCCACGAACTAGGGCACGCTTTGGACGAGGCAAAACCGCCCTATTTCTGGTCGACAATCCTGCTGTGGCTGATTTACCTTGTCCTGGTTTCAGCCGCGGCGGTGTACGTTTTCGGCCGGTGGGATCCGGTTTACCACATCAATCCGCCCTTCCTCGTTGATCTTGCAGCGCGAGGGCTTGTCTGGCTGATGGGAGCCGGTAACCTGGCCGTATTTGTTACCTGGCCGCTGATCTCTATTTTCTACCGAAGAAGCCTCGAGGAAAAGTCGGCCCGCATCTGGGAGGTGCTGCTTACCTCGCGGCCCGATTGGGAAAAGGTCTTAACCGTAAAGGAGGGAAGGAAATGACGGCGCAGGAACCAAACGTCATCCATCTCGCTTGCCCCCACACCCCTCACACGAACCAAGTGAAGATCGAGTGCAAGCCGCCGCAGGTGGTCTTCTCCGGGTGCGAGGAGTGCGCCAAGAAGTTCTTTGACGACTGTATCAAAGTCGGGGGAGAAGCCGTTAAACCGAAAATGATGATGTAGATGTCAGACCGCTTTGGCCAACCAAGGCGGTTTTTCTATCCCATAAGACCTTACCGCTATCTGCCTGGCAACGCTCCAAGTTAAACGCCGATGTAAGAGAAGAATTTAAGAATCAAACAACGTGAAAAGCAACTAAAAGGCCGAGGGTGGTTAAAACAATGCCGGCGATGAGATGCAGAAGCCGGGTGTTGCGCTCTTTCCACTCGGCCGCTTTTTCAACGGTGGAGTATCCCCAGAAAACGAGTCCGAGAATCAGCAGGAGCGGAAGGACAAAGAAGACATTATAAAGAAGGAGGTACGGCACCGCCCCCCCCAGCGTCAAACTTTTCGCCAGCAGCCCCAGGACAAAGAAGTACGGCCCACCGGTGCAGGGAAGTTCGAAAAGCACCACCACGAATCCCACCAGAAATGCCCCCAATGGAGAGGTGGCTTTGTAAATAATGTCTTTGAGGGCGTGGCGCCAGCTTTGCGGAATTTCCATCGCAAATCCTCCACCCCCATACCAGAAGTAATCCTTGATATTTAGAAGCCCCACAATAATCGCTAAAATCCCCACTAATCGATACACTAGATCGGATAAACCGGAAAATTGAATCGCCGAAAAGATCCCCAGACCAAATAGAAAATAGGCTAGGTAAATCGCGGCCGTAAAAGCCAATCCTGCCGCCACCGCCCGCTTCTTTTTTCCGGCCCCGAACAAAAATGCCGAAAGCAGGATCAGAAGCACTGCAATCGCGCAGGGGTTGATCGAATCAACCAGTGCCGCACCGATGATCGTAGCGAGCGCCGGCGTTTCCAAACTCTCCTGACCGGTTTCCGCAGGAGGATCAGTATCCTTATCAAGCGGGCAGGGAGCATTTGGGTTTGCCAAAATCTCGTCCTCTAAGTTAGTGATGATGGGAGTATCGCCCACAAAGTATTTTTCCCCGATAAAGACCGCAGGAACTCCCCAGGGTTGTGGAACACTAAAGGAAGCGGAAACCTCTTGGAACAAATTTGCGCTTTCTTCATTAAAATAAATTTCGAAACGTTGAATATTTAGGTCCGGATATTTCTGCTCCAACTCATCTAAAACAG
>MEUW01000015.1:0-2564 GCA_001772805.1 candidate division WWE3 bacterium RBG_19FT_COMBO_53_11 | reverse complement strand
AACGCAGGAAGAAACCTCTAGAGCCGCCGCGGTTCTTCCCAAGAATAGGTAGAGCAGCAAGAACAGCCCGACCAAGATTCGCTTCATCTTCTTCAATATAAACCGTTTGACTAGTTTCCAACAGTCCGTGCTAGGATGACGGCGTGGCACCAGCCGAAAACCCCCAACGCAAAGGATCTCTTAAATACCGCTTCTTTGCCGACCCCCTCAATCCGCTCGCTCTCGTTTTCATTGCCTCCCTTATCGCCGTTCTCCCCCAAGCCCTGAACATTCTAGCTGGCTGGTTAGGAGTGGGGTCAAAGTCCGTTCTTGATGCTCTAAGCGGGATGGTCGAGAATGCCACCAAAATCTCTGCCATTCTCTTTGGAGTGGCGTTTCTGGTTTTCTTCCTGAGAAGGCGATAAGAACTAGGACGAGACCGGGCCAAAATAAAGAGCAGGAAAAAGATTACCAGCAAAATCTTCTTCATCCTTACCGAATATATACGATCGAGTGAAATTAAGCAGGAGGGACGATCTTATCCAGCTCAAAGCGGGCATTCGTTTGCGAATTGCAACCGAGCACAGCAAGGACAGCACAAGATCCGCGAGCGGAGCGAGAGGTCTTATCACGCTGAAAGCGGGACAAGGTTCTCGAGCAGGGCGAGAGGTTCTTACTTAGACCGCTTCCAGGCCCAAATCCCTTTTTCCTTGAAGAGAATAATCCACCAGAATACCCAGAATACCCAAGGGAAAATCCACCAAATCCAGCCCCACCAAACCCACCAAACTCCCCACCAAAAGATCGCTAAGAAGAGCCAGGGGATAAACCAAATGAAAGGAAGGAAATACCACCAAGGATAGGGCCAGTCAAAGACCCAGTACTTAAACCGCCACCATTGCCAGCCAACGAAAACCCAAATCCCCAACCAGAGAATCCCCACAAAAAATCCCACGTACCACCACGAGTTAAACCAAATCCAAGAGGTTTGCTGATCTCCTTGCGGCTGAGCCACAGTTCCGCTGGCGTAGGTGGCGATAGTCTTGCCATCTCTCCCCGCGGCGGTAAGTTCCACGGGAGCGCTTTGGCCAGGATCATTCACAACCGGTCCGCGGGTTGAACACCCGTCGGCCCCCCGGCAACTTTGATGAGGGTCGTTCGGGATCGTTGCGCTCCAGACTTCTTGGCCATTAATTTTTAGAGACAGATCAATCGGCAATTGCCCTCTTACATCTTGAGAGCTGCTGGCGACGATAACTTCGTTTTGATGCCCGAAGGGAAAGGCAGAAACAGTTTTCCCCGTTTCAAAATTATAAAATTCGAATTTAAAAGTAGAAGCTGCCAGCGCAACTGACCCCGAGAAGAGCAAAAGAAAGAGAACCCCCAATAGCTTTTTCACCAGATTAAAATTCATTACTTCTTCTGCCTTCGGCGGAGGAATATAATCACCAGCAGGACCGGAACCCAAACCACGGCGTAAACGCCGACCCAAATCAGCCCGCCGGCGACCGCATAAACTCCCGAGAGAAGGGCGCGAACGGCTTGTTTGAAGATTACCCCGGGACGGAAGCCTTCCGGCGGCTGGTAAGGAAGGGCAAATTCATCGGTGGCGAGAGAAGCGGTGATCTTGGGAAAAGCGGCGGATTCTTCGATGAACTTCTTGCTCCCCTTCAATAAGTCAATCTGCTCTTGAAGGGTGATGATCTGTTCCGTAATCGACACCAGATCGGCAATCTTGGTCGCTCGGGCTTTGATCGCTTCAAACTGATCGATCGTTCCTTCCAGCGTAGCAATCCGGGCATCGAGGTCCTCAAACTCTTCGGTCACGTCTATCCCAATGATGTTTTCCGAAGAAACTTTGACCGCCAGCGTGCGGTAGTATTCAATCGCCGTTCGCAACTTCGCGCTGGGAACTCGAACCGTTACCGTTGCCACCGGAGACTCTTCCGGCGAGGTGATTTCGGAAGAAACCAGGAAACCGCCTTCTTTTTCCGCGTATTTCACCACTTCATCCGCCTCCTTGGAAACATCTTTCACAACCAGAGAAAGCGCCGACTCCTCGATCACGACGCGATCCCCGCCGGTGGTGGTTCCGCCTTTATCACTAACAGCCCCTTCGCCCAGATCGGGAGCTCCACTAATCCCGCCCGTAAGCGGTTCGACCCCGGAAGGGAGAATAGAAGCGATGTAAAGAACGGAAAGGATTAAGATTATCAGCGCGGCAAGCTTATTAGCTTTCACCCAGCTAACCAGAGTATTAAGGACCATTATCCCAAATATAGCAAAAATGAAAAGCCGCGGGTGGATATCCACCAACGGCTTTATGTTCTCTCCTTACGAAGCATTCTCCTTCAGCCAAGCTCCTGGATTAAGCTCTTCCCCAAGAGTGGCAACGATCTGCTCGTTCCAGCGCCGGCGAAGGCCCGCGTAGAACAGCTTATCATGAAGAAAACGTCCGACCTCCGGGTGGCCATACATGCCTGCCCCATCGGTCATTTGGTTGATCCGCTCCTGCAGCATCGTCGCAAAGAGGTTGCCGAGGAGATAGCCCTGGTAGTAGCAGGGGGCCAAGGCGATGTGCATCT
>MEUW01000014.1:6568-17811 GCA_001772805.1 candidate division WWE3 bacterium RBG_19FT_COMBO_53_11 | reverse complement strand
TTCACGGATTGGAGAAATTTCGCTGGCAAGGAATCCCCTTCTCGGCCTGGCTCTTCCGAATCGCCCGCAATGTCTTCTTTGACCATCTCCGTGCCGAAAAAGATAAAAAGAGGGTTTCGCTGGAGAAAGTCGCTCCGCTAAAGGGAGACCTACCCACCCAATTTGAGGAATTGGAGCAGATGCAGGAGAACGAGATTCTTTGGCGGGCCCTCGCCAAACTGCCGGGGCGGGAGAAAGAAATTATCTACTTGAAATTTTATGAGGGCCACACCAACCGAACCATTGCCGAAATCACCAAGCTTTCCGAAACAAATGTGGGAACAATCCTCTATCGAACACTGAGGAAATTAAGAGAAGATTTGAAAAGCATTTAAGCGAAGGTTTCGCGAAAGCGCAGCTTCGAGATAGACGACCGCCCAAGAAAGTTAGAGCGAGGGCGCACAGGGGAGATGCCTTTGAGGAACATCCCGCAGGGCAACGAGGGAGAAGCGGCATGTTCCGCAGACAGGAACGCTGTTTCCGAAAAGGCACTCCCCGAGCGCTAACGAATCGTAGATGGTCGTCCTATTGTTAAACCTATAGTTAAGGTGTAGAATTAATCAAACAGCATTTCCGGGAGGTCATCATGGAAGGCGAGCTGGTGGTCACTGAAAAAGACCATCTTTGCGGCAGATGCCGTCAGGTTCTGCCGGCCAAATCTAAGGTTTGGGAAGTGATCGTTCGAACGACCACACCAAACCAATGGGGAAACGACAGGTGGATCTTCGTAAGAGTTCGTTACCACCCAGAGCACTTTGGGGTCACGGGAGGGTTAGGAAGCGATTCCTAGCCCTCATTTTTTGGGATCAGGATTATCCCCAAAAAATGCTAGGTCGCTTCAGCGGCCGTTCATTCCCTCGGAATGCTAGAACCCGCTCGGCGGGTCGTCCTTTATTCAATCCGGGCTCCCAACGCTTTCAACTTCTGTTCGAAGTTCTCATATCCCCGCTCGATGTGTTCAACTCCGGAAACTTCACTTTTCCCTTGAGCAGCCAAAGCGGCCAGCACTAGCGCCGCCCCGGCCCGCAGATCGGTGATCTGCACCTTTGCCCCTTTGAGCGGAGTCGGCCCGGATATTTTGGCAACGGATTTCGGCTCACCTGACCCCTCCCAGTTGAATTCATAATCGTCCGGGACGAAATCTCTACCCAGCTGGCTAGGAGTAAAAAGCTCGATCTGCGCCCCAAATTTCTTCAGCTCTGTCAAATACTTCCAACGGTCCTCGTAAACGGTCTCGTGAACCAGAGAACTCCCCTTTGACTGGGTTAGAAGAACGGTTAGGGGCTGCTGCCAGTCGGTCATAAAACCGGGGTGCGGAGAGGTTTCGATTTCCACCGGTTCAAACACGGAGGATTCTTTCACGAAGACGCGGAGGTTCTTTCCCACCACTTCCCAAGAAACACCAATTTTCTGCAGTTTTGCCAAGAAAGCGGTCAGATCGGCGGTGATGAGGTTCGTCAGAAGCACATCTCCCCCCGTAATCGCCGCCGCGACCGCGAAAGTCACCGCCTCGTTCCGGTCCGGTAAAACCCGGTGTTTTGCTCCTCTTAACGACTGAACGCCTTGGATACGTAAAATTCTGGGATTTTCGGGATCTCGCTCAATAAGTGCTCCCATTTCATTAAGAAGATGAATCAGATCTTCCACTTCGGGCTCCTGCGCCGCTCCCAAAATCTCGGTTTCACCTTCGGCTAAAACCGCTGCCAGAACCACGTTTTCCGTCCCCATCACCGTATTTTTCTTAAAGACCACTCTTCCTCCCCTCAACCCTTTCGTACTCCCAATAATCCTGTCTTTTTTTACCTCAAATTTTGCCCCTAAGGATTCCAGTCCAGCCAAGTGCCGATCGAGCGGGCGCTCTCCGATCGCGCACCCGCCGGGTGCCGGCAAGGACACGCGTCCCTCCCGAGCCAAAAGCGGTCCCATCACAATTATGGAACCGCGGCTTTGGCAGGAGAGCTCGGCGGGAACCTCGTTTTCCAAAGAAATCCGGGGACGGAGAATCAAAACCCCTGGGGAACGGGAGATCTCAACTCCAAGGGATTTGATAATCTCCAAATCCACTTCCACGTCCGAAATCGCCGGAACGTTCTCGAGCGTGAGCTGGCCATGGGTTAAGAGAGAAGCGGCAATCTCTTTGATCACCGCGTTTTTTGCACCCGAAATTTTTACTTCTCCCTTGAGAGGAACTCCGCCTTCAATGATGTATTTTTTTCCAGACACAGAGATTAAATTTTAACACCATCCGATAAAAATCCAACGTCCCGCTTAGAGAAATTATCGATCGGGACTGATGCCAAAAAGTGGTGCGATTGCCTTAAATGCCTCAACCCAAAGAGGAACAACGGTCACGGCCGAGAACGTTGAAGTAGTTGGCTCTTCCAATCGAATCAGCATTACAAACGAACGATCTTTAAAAGGAAAACCTACAAAAGTTACGTTGGTTTTGCTGGGAGAGTACCTTCCTCCGATGGCAATCTCCGCCGTTCCGGTTTTCCCCGCCACCCGGTAATTGAGGTTGCGGAGTGAGAGGGACTCCCCACCCTCGACCGCTGACCGCAAAAGCTGCGCCGCCACTTCCGAAGTTTTAGGAGAAATAACCCGGCGGATCGGCTCGGCCGGAAACAAGACTTGCCGGCCGTTGCGATCGACTAGACGCTCCACCACCTGCGGCTTCATCAGAATTCCTCCGTTGGCGATTGCTGCGTAAGCCGATGTCATTTGGAGAGCCGTCACCCCTATCCCCTGGCCAAAACCGGCGTTGGCAAGATCAATCTGCCGCCAGTCCTTAAGTTCCTTCACCAATCCAATTTCTTCACCGTCTAAATCGATTCCCAACTTCGATCCAAAACCGAAACTTAAAAAATAGCTTCGAAGCGTATCTCGCCCAATTTCCAGAGCTAACTTTGCCGCTCCTACGTTATTGGATTTCTGCAATAGTTGAGTGAGACTCTGGGTCCCCCAGTGCCGGCTATCCCAAGTATCAATTGAGTAAATTCCAATTCTAAGTGCGCCGTTGTCATTAAACTTCCAAGAAGGTTTAATCTTCTCCGAATCAAGACCCGCCGAAATCGTAATCGGCTTCATAATCGACCCCGGTTCGTAGGTTGCCACCAAGCTCAAATTGCGCATCTCCTTCTTTTCATCTTCGGAGTCGTTGAAATTCCCGGGATCAAAGCTGGGATAGTTCCCCATCGCCAGAACGCGGCCGCTCTTCGGGTCCAACACCACAAACGACCCGCTCTTCGCTCCATAGCGCTTCACCCCTTCCTTGATTTTCCGCTCCAAAATCGTCTGCACCCCGCGGTTAATCGAGAGGTATAGGTCGGCCCCGTTCTGCAGCTCGACCTCGGTCGATTCCCCCACCAAGATTGGCTCGGGCTTCTTCTCGTTGTATTCCCGCCGCACGCTGCCAGCTTTACCTTTGAGGTCGCCGTCATAATAGCTCTCCAAACCGTTATAACCCCTCTCCCCGTCTTGATCAAAGGCGACAAAGCCCAAAAGCGATGACGCCATTGATCCCTCCGGATAAAAACGGCGGTTATCGGAGTAGAAGCTCAATCCGGGTACTGCCAAATCTTTCAATTTCTCAACCTGGGCCGTCGGAACCTTGCGGGCCAAGTCCACCCCCAACCGTTCTTTGAGGGAAAGAAGCTCTACGATCTTGGAGATGTAATCGGCCTGGGGGTCTTTTGAATTCGAGGAGACGGGATTATAGCTTAAAAAACGGGGGTCCTCAAAAAAAACCGCCCCAATCTTCTCGGCAGTTTTTTCATGATCCTCGATCGATCTCGGATCGGCAACCACGCGATAGGCTTCCTCGTTAGTGGCAAGCAATCCTCCGGAAGCGAAGATGCGCCCGCGTTCGGCGGGAATCGTGAATGTGATACTCCGCTGACCTTCGGCTTCAATCCGGTAGCGTTCTCCCTGGATAACCTGCAGATAAAACAATTTCACAATCAGCGCCAAAAAACCCGCTAGAGCTAAGAGGAAGGCAAACCGCAGACGAATCATTTTTGTTTCTTAAAAAATGCTAGGTTCGACGAAGTCAAGCCGTCCACTCTAATTTTTGGGGGCCAGGGCTACTGGAACAGGAGGAAGTAGATAAAGCTTGCCCGCCACCATCCCCATCCGAAGGGCCTCTTCTCGAACAGTATTCAGCGAGGAGGCTTGGGCGATCTGATTTTCGAGTTCGCGCAATTGAGATTCAAGGGATCCTTTCTGAACTTGGAGATCTTTCAGTTCTCGACCTTTATTCACGACGGAATTGGTCAAAAACACGTTCGCAACAATTAGTAAGAAGATAAAAGCAGAAATAATTTTTCCGATCATTTTGTTTCTTTCAAAATGCTAGGTTCGCGAAGCGAGCCGTCCATTTCTTTTGATAGCTCGCAATCTCGCCGAACGTGATTGAGGATTTTGGGCAACTTCGGCCGCGGTTGGAGTGAGGGGCTTCTCGGTCAAAACCAGCCCCCGACCCTGTTCCTCCATCTGCCGAAAGAACCGCTTCACTTCGCGGTCTTCCAGCGAATGGAAGGAAACCACTACCAAACGGCCTCCCGCGCCCAAGACCTCAAACGCTCGGGGCAGTACGGATCGCAGGTTTTCGACCTCGTCGTTAACCGCGATCCGGAGCGCTTGAAAGATCTTCGTCGCCGGATGGATCCGATCCCGTCTTGCGTCCTTCGTTCTTCTTACCTTTTCCACCACCCCGACCAAGTCGGCCGTGGTCCGAAAAGGTTTTAAGGAACGGGCGCGAACAACAGCAGCAGCAAGCTGCGGAGCTCGCTCTTCTTCACCATATTTTTGAAAAAGTTCTTTAAGTTCATTTTTAGTCAAACCATTCAAAAGATCTGCTGCGGTAACGGATAGATTGGGATCCGCTCTCATGTCCAAGGGCTCATCCTTTTGGAAGGAGAAACCCCGGCCGGATTCCTTCAAATGCCAGGAAGAAATCCCCAAATCCATCAAAATCCCATCGACCTCGGTGAAGATGTTCTCGCGGGCGATTCGCTCGATCTCCTTAAAATTTCCTTGAATCAAAACCGCCTTGTTGCCTAAGCTCCTTTTTGCCTGTTCCAGGATCCTGGGGTCTTGATCAATCCCCAAAACAATCCCCCCGCGCTGGGCAATCGCTAAGGCATGTCCGCCTTCTCCAACCGTGGCATCGATAAAGCGCTTTCCCTTTTCAACTTTCAGAAAATCTAGTGCTTCCTTAAGAAGCACCGGTTTGTGAATTGCCATTTTGTTTCTTCAAAATGCTAGGTCGTCTCTATCGGCCGTCCATGTCTTAACTGTTGACTAATAACTTTCTTAAGGCGGCTGTCCCAGCGGTCCGATGACCAGAGCTCGACCCATCGACCCAGACCGACAAAAACAACTTCCTCTCCGGCAGCAGTCCCCGCGTGTTCCACCAGGGATTGCGGCAGGACGAAACGGCCCTGCGCGTCGAACTCGATTTCGTGGGCGCTGCCCATCAGAAATCTCGCCGTATCTCGCACCTTCGGGTCGGTTAGAGGTCCGCCGATCGCCTCCTCCACCAACTTAGACCAGTTTTTACGGGAGACAACCATGATCGAACCCTCATAACCGCGCATCGCCACCACCTGTTCCCCCAAATCATCGCGAAACTTCTTAGGTAAGGCAACCCGATTCTTTAAACCGATACGATAACGGTATTCACCGATCAGCATGATCTTTTTAAAGGGCAAGTATTTGGCTTGGTCCCCCACTTATTGGGACTTGTCGCCACTAATCACCACTTTAGAGGAAATAAAACACCTAAGTCAAGGGGAGAAGATCAGGAGAGTCTCTGGAGAAAGAAGGAAGGGAGATCCGCAACCTTAACCCGATCCTGCTTCGTCGTATCTCGATCGCGAACGGTTACAGTTTGATCTTCCAGCGTCTGATAGTCCACAGTTACGCACCAAGGGGTCCCGATTTCGTCTTGGGAGTAGTAGCGCTTGCCGATGTTGCCGCGGTCATCAAAGGCCACAGGGCCTAGTTGAGAGTTCTTAGTTAATAGTTCATAGATAGAACGGGCTTTCTTAACGAGGTCGGGCTTGTTGGCTACGAGTGGAAAGACCGCGACTTTGTAAGGCGCGATTTTCGGATGAAGCTTGAGAACAATCCGCTTCTTGTCCCCTTCTCCTTCCTCTTGGTAAGCGTCCAGCAGAAAGAACAAGGCCGCCCGGTCCACTCCGCCTGAGGTCTCAATCACCCAAGGAATGTACTCCTCCCCGGTTTCCTCATCTTTATAGGTAAGCTTGTGATTGCCCAAGTCGAAGTCACCGCGGTGGTGAATCCCCTCAAATTCGCTCCAGCCAAAAGACGCCTCATATTCGATATCCTCCGCAAAACGCGCGTAGTGGGCCCGCTTCTCGGGCTCGTGCTCTCTAAATCGAAGCTTGTCCTTATCCATCCCCAACCCCACATACCAGGCCATCCTCATCTTTTTAAAGTCGTCAAAAACCTTCTCCCCCGTCTTTTCATCGGGCTTAATAAAGTACTCCAATTCCATCTGCTCAAACTCGCGGCTTCTAAAGGTAAAATTTCCCGGGGTAACTTCGTTGCGGAAGGCCTTGCCGATTTGGGCGATCCCAAAAGGTATTTTGACGCGGGTGGAGGCCACCACGTTGGCAAAGTTTACAAACACCCCTTGCGTGATCTCCCCCCGCAGGTAGGCTTTCTCTTTTGGTTCGGTAGCCCCCAGAAAAACTTCGGTTAAAAGATTAAAAATCTTAGGTTCGGTCCAGTTTGATTTTCCTTCATGGGTCTTTTCGTGGGCGGCAATGGCGTCATCTTGATCGGCCTTAAAGCGCTTGTGGCAAGTCTTGCACTCGACCAACGGATCGGTAAAAGCTTTGGTATGCCCAGAGGCCTCCCACACTTTAGGATTCATAATAATCGCCGCATCCACCCCCACCACATCCTCACGGGCATAAACCATATCTTTCCACCACTGCCTCTTGATGTTGTTTTTAAATTCCACTCCCAAGGGACCATAATCCCAAAAACCGGCAAAACCGCCGTAAATTTCCGAAGATGGATAAACAAAACCCCGCCTTTTGCAAAGTGCAACAACTTTTTCAAAAACTTCGGAAGACATGGTAACGATATTAAGGATACACGATTTAGGAAACCGAAGGGGAGGGAGTGGTTAAAAACAGGGCTCTGCTTATCCGTTATAGTATATGATATATACTATACTAGTCCAACAATCCGGGTAGTTATTAACTAATGACTAATGGCTACTTTTCGCGCAGCGAAAATTGCAACCTGAGCATAGCGAAGGGCAGCACTTACTGCTGGCTGCTAACCACCAGTTCTTGCTTGGCCTGCTTCACGAAATCGGCCGCGGCGATTTCTTTTTCCAAGACCTCGCGGAGATAGTAACCCAAAATCTTCTCGGCGTCGGTGAGATGGTGATCCTCAAAGCGCAGGCGCGAAAGCTCGTTCCAATTCAAGCGCGCCAAATCCCGAACGAAGAGCAGTTGTTCATCGGTAAGCAAAATTCCGTCTTCGAAGCATTCCCGACAGACCATCCCCCCCAAACCGGCCTGAAAATATTTCTCCGCCGAAAGCGGCTCGGTGCAGTGGGAACACTGAAACAATTCCGGTCCGAACCCAAGTTGGGTAAGCGCCTTGATCTCAAAAGCGCGGATCCAAAGCTCGTGCCGGCGCTTGGCACGCGAGAGGAGCGAGATCGACTCCAGAAAAAGCCGGTAAACCGGGTAATTCGGCTGGCTGTCTACCACCAAATACCCCAGTAATTCCGCCAAATAAAAGGCCAGCGCCGCCTTCGTCAGGTCGTCGCGGAGAGGATAGAAGGAATTAAGAACTTCGCTCTCGGTAATCGTGTCCATCTCCTTACCTTGAGAGAGAAAATAAATGCCGTGGGTAAAAAGTTCGGTCGCGGAGGCTTTGCGAGAGGTAATCCGGCGGGCGCCGGGTGCAAAAGCAACCACGCGTCCTCGGTCGCGGGTGTAGATGGTTAAGATCTTGTCGGCCTCACCAAAATCTTTCTTGCGGATGACGATTCCTTCTTCGCGGTAGGTTGGCATATGGACAGGCTGTAAAAGCCCCTGAGTTACCTTCCCAAGGTAAGCGTGATTTCCCGGTCTTGGGAAAGGTTTACAGATTCCATCGTATCACCTATCTGGACCTTCACAAGACCTATATTTGTGCCAGATTGCTTCTGTAAAAGCAGGCGGTACTCCCCCGAATCATCAATAGCCTTGGAGACGGAGGACGGCAGGTCATAGACAAAAGTGAGCGTGTAATCTCTCTGCGGCAAAACCGCAAAATAGGCGCCAAAAACCGTCTTCCCGAATTCCCCCCACCCGGCCGCATTTTGAATAGTTGTCGACCACTGATCACGATTAGTCCAGATTTGCAAAGCCCCGCTCACTGAAACCAGTTTGGTTCCCTGAGGCACATAAATCCGAACAAAATCCTTGTAGTAGCCCGAGAGCCACCCATCGAATGGAACCGGGTTGCGGTACTTAATATCAACCGTCTTGCGCCAGGTCCCATCCTCCAGCTTCTGCAAACTCTGCTCCACCTCTTCTTTCAGGTAAAGGTTGGTCTTGAGACCGCCAAAATTGCTGTCGTTGATGTAGAGATAGTCATTGGAGGCATCTCGAACTTCCCCGGCGTACCCCAGATCAGAAACAAACTTCTGCTCGTTCTCGGCGGACGAGAAGATCATCAAATTCTTTTGCTGCAGATGCTTGAAAACGAAATCTACTAACTTGGGCCAAATCTCGGCGGAAGAGTTGGAGATCTTTTTGATGACCGCATCGGAAACTAGATCTAGAATCTTCTTGCGCGCCTCGGTCCCGCTGCTCCCGGGCGGAGATTTTTCGACGTAGAACTCCAGCCGGCAAATCAAATTCACGCTCGTGAAGTTCTGTCCGCCTTGCCGGCAATCCTCGGGAAGGCCGGTGTTTGCCAAATCCAAGTCGTACCCCGAAATCCGCACGGGTCCGGTTAAATTAAGGAGATCCGCGGCGATTTGGGTGTTGATCGCCACCACCCCCGAAACCTTAGGCAGCGGAGATTTTTTCCAAGCCCCCAAAATCGTTTTGGCAGTAGTGGGAAAATCCGGCGAAAAATTGGAGTCCTGAAAATGCCATTTGTAGACGTTGAGGTATTTCATTACCGGAGGAGGAGCAACTCCCAACTCGGGAGGGTAATTGTCGGCGAAGTAAGCTCCGCTATGGAAGTCGTTGGCGGTCACTCTCCCCCCATTAACCGTAAGGAGCGAGAAGCCCGTAATAAAGCCGCCGGTCGGGCGCAGCTCCGCCGCATTTTGAAAAAGGACCAAATAGGTCCTCTTTGGCGATCCTAATAAAGCCGGGGCAATCTCCAAAATCTCCCGCCCCCGCAAAACAAGCGGCTCGACCTCGTCCAAAATCTTCTGCGCCTCACTCAGCCAGAAGCGAACTTTGATGCCGCGGAAATCTTCCGGATAGCGGAAGGAATTTATGCCCTGCAGCTCCTCTTTAATGAGGGGAATGTTTGTCCAAACGAGATCCAGTTTATCCGCGAGAGGCGGGAGGGTGTCCAGCAGATTTTGCAAACGCTGTTCCACCGTGATCTGACTGCCAAAACCCGGCCCTAAACCGAGATTCTCTTTGTAGGGACCTAAGACCGCAGCAATCTCCTCGCCGGTATCCACCGCCAAACGCGCCGCCTTAAGCGCGTGAATCCCATCGCGGTAGTAGTCCCCCACCCAAGGGATCAACCGCAAAACGAACATACTGGAAAAAGCGGTTTCGGCTTTTTTCAACTGGGAGTCGATTGCCCCGAGCGATGCTTCAATCCGGGGCAGATCCTGACTTGTAATGGCGCCATTCAGTTCGTTCCCCAACGCCGGGAATTCCCGAACTTGGAAAAAGAGATAAACCAAGGCCCCCGCGGGAAGAGCAACGGATAAAAGCAGGACGAGAAGAATCCCTAGGGCAACCCAACGCCGCTTTTTTCCTAGGAGGCGCTTTCGAAAAGGAACGGCGGGAAGAAGATCGTGCGGCGGAGATTTTTTTCTGGAAGACTGGTCTAAAAGTTCCACTTAATACGCCCCTCTCCCCCCAAGCATCGCGAACGGGGTTTTGAGGATAATTCGAAAATCTTCGAGGAGGGAGCGGCGGCGGGCGTAAGCGGCGTCCAGCTTAACTCTCTGCGGAAAATCCAACTCGGAACGCCCCGAGACTTGCCAGAGGCCGGTAACCCCCGGCTTGATCGTCAAAAGAGCCAAAATATCCTTCTCGCAATCCGGATATGTTTTCCTCTGGTGTTCGATTTCATCGGGTTTGTAGGCGCGGGGACCAACCAGCGACATTTCCCCCCGCAGAACATTAAAAAACTGGGGCAGCTCATCAATGCTGAAACGGCGAATGAACTTTCCGACTTTCGTGATCCTCGGATCGTCTTTGAATTTAAAGTTGCTCCGCCGATACTCTTCCATTAGTTCGGGGTTCTCATTTTCCAGCTTCCGGAAGTACTCCTGCTCCTCCTCGTCGGTAGTGGTCGTCATTGAAGAAAATTTGTAGAGTTTGAACAGCTTCCCATCCTTACCCATTCGCGTTTGGAAAAAAATCACCTTCGTCGGCCGTTCCATTCTCCTGGCAATTAAGATCGCAACCATCACCGGACTGGAAACCACGATCCCGACAACCGCAGCCACGAGATCGATTAGGCGCTTTACGACCGGGTAAATGCGGTTTTGGTAAAAGGCAACCATCAGTCAGGTAATTCTAAACCTCGATCACGCGTTCAACAACCTTGATCAGCTCTCTCTGGAAGCGTTCTTTGCTAAACCTCTCGGCGTTGGCTCGGCAATCTTCCGGGCGGTATCTCTTCGGATCGAATTCCTTAAGGATTTTCGCCAGTGCATCGGCAGCTTGCGGCGTGAAGAACTCCCCGGTCTGACCCTGCCCCGTGAGCGTTTTCGCTTTTA
This sequence comes from candidate division WWE3 bacterium RBG_19FT_COMBO_53_11, assembly GCA_001772805.1. Classification (GTDB taxonomy): domain Bacteria; phylum Patescibacteriota; class WWE3; order 9FT-COMBO-53-11; family 9FT-COMBO-53-11; genus 9FT-COMBO-53-11. The sequence continues at coordinate 6,812 of MEUW01000014.1, read as the reverse complement.
CGGGGCCGGCCACGATCGTTTCCAGCGCTCCTCCTGCACCGTAAGCGATCACCGGCTTCCCGCAAGCCTGCGCTTCCAATGAAGTGATTCCAAAGTCCTCCTCTTGGGTCATAATCAAAGCAGAGCAGTTTTGGTAGAGCTCCGTGAGTTGGTCATCCGGCACACCTCCCAAAATCTCCACCCCGGGGCCGGCCATCTTCCTTAATCTTTTTTCATCCGGACCAATACCGACTACCTTTAGCTT
>MEUW01000014.1:3179-6474 GCA_001772805.1 candidate division WWE3 bacterium RBG_19FT_COMBO_53_11 | reverse complement strand
CGCGAAAGTAACTACCTCCCTGCCTATCTACCTTACTGCCTATTGCCTGAAATCTTTCTAGATCTACAAACGGGTAAACAACCTCGGCGTCGCGCCCGTAATACCTCTTGATCTTACCCGCAATGTTCTTGGAATTGGCGATAAATTGATCCACCCTTTGCGCGGCGGTGTGGTCCCACAGGCGAAGGTAAGAAAGGGCCGGAGTAAGAATTTTCCCCAATGTCGGACTATCAGAGAAATAGGATTCCGGCTCCCAAAACATTCTTCCGGGACTGTGCATGTAACAAACGTGTTTCGTCTCCGGGCGGGTAACCACTCCGTGGGCAAACCGGGCCGAAGAAGAAATCACCAGGTCGTAGTTGGACAAATCGAGCGACTCGAAGGCGAGCGGATAGAGCAAGAAAAGCGCCTTTTGAAGCTTGCGTTTCATCGGAATCTTTTGCATGAAGGTAGTCAAAACTTTTCTTCCTGAGAATTCCGTCAGCCGCTCGGGGTTAGCCATGCTCGTAAAGATATCGGCATTGGGAAAAGATTCTGCAATCGCTGAAAAGACTTTGCCTCCGCCCTCGAAGGGCACGGTCAAATCGTCGTGGCCGACCGCCACTCTAAGATTTTTCAAACTGTTAGGAAGATCCGGCATTTGATTACTTGAAAAACTCCATCGTCCTGCTCAAACCCTCGTCCAAGGAAACCCGAGGCTCCCAACCCAATTCCTTCTTGGCTTTGGAGGTGTCGAGTGCGCTCCGAGAAATTTCCCCTTTAACGGCCGGGGCCGGAACGGCAGAAGCAGTATAGCCCAGAAGCTTGGATATTTTTTCGTAGATCTCGTTTACACTCGTCTCAACACCGGTCGCAATGTTGAAAACCCCGCCTCCTTTTAAATCCCAAGCGGCTAGATTAGCCGCAACCACATCCGCTACGTAGACGTAATCGCGGGTCTGTTTTCCATCACCAAAAACCTCGATCGGCTCGCCCTTCAGCATCTTCTTGGCAAAGATCGCGGTTACTCCGGCCTCGCCCTTCCCTCCCTGCCGCGGGCCGTAAACGTTGGAGTAGCGCAGAGCAATGTATTCGATTCCGTACAGTTTCCGCCAAACGTCCAAGTAGTACTCGACCGCCAGTTTGGAAATGCCGTAGGGGGAAGCCGGAATTGCGTGGTATGTTTCCGGAGTGGGAATCCGTTCGGCCTCACCGTAGATCGCCCCGCCGGTTGAGGAAAAAATAATCTTGGGAACCTTGAAATCGGCCATCCGCCTAAGAAGATTGAGGGTTCCAACGATATTATTCTGAGCGTCGTAAGCCGGGTCCAGGAACGACTCCCGCAGATCGATGTGGGCAGCGAGGTGGAAGACCGCCTCAGGCTTCTCCTTTACAAAAATCTCCTCCAAGGCGGGGGCGTTCAGAATATCGGTTTCGTAAAATTTGGCTTGGGGGTTGAGGTTGCCCCCCACCCCGGTGGAGAGTTTGTCGATCACCGCAACGGCGTGGCCACCCTCGATCAGGGCGTCCGTCAGGTGACTGCCGATGAAGCCGGCTCCGCCGGTAATTAAAATCCTCATTTAGCTGCTTTTCTATAAACCGCGAGGGTTTCCCGAGCCATCTTTTCCCACGAAAAGTCCTTAGCCCGCTTGAGGCCTTTGGAGATCAGCTTTTTCCTCAAGGTTGCGCTGGTTAAAACCTTATCGAGCTTGGCCGCCATATCCCGCGGGTCGTAGGGATCAAAATACAGCGCCGCCTCTCCTGCGATCTCCGGCAGGCAGGAAGCATTGGATTGGACCACCGGTATCCCCAACGCCATTGCCTCCACCGTCTGTAGGCCAAAACCTTCCGACAAAGACGGCTGGACATAAGCTTCGGATTCCAGATAGAGATCAATCAGATCAGCGTCGGTGACATGATCGGTTAGAGAGATGTACCTTAACGCCCCCACTGCCAAGGCTTTGCGGACAACTTTTTCCAGAAAAGCATCCTTCCCGCCCGCTAAAACCAGCTGGGCCGGTTTTTTCAATTTTTCGTTCAGAATTTTCACCGCCTCAACCAGCCGATCGACATTCTTGTGCGGATAGAAAGCGCCAACGTAAAGGAAATACGGCTTGGTAATCCGGTACTTTTCGAGCACGTTTTCAATCTCACGTTCCCGATCGGCCCGCCCCTTTCCCGCCAAGATCCCGGACTCATAAGTCACAAAAATATTCTTAGAGGAAATTCCGAACGTTTTTGCCACATCGTCCTTAACAAACTGGGAAAGAACAATCACCGCCGAAGCCCTTCGGGCCGCGCTTTCGGTTACCAACCGCAATCCGACCCGCTTGACAAAGAAAACGGGAGCCGGAAGAGTCGAGGTTTCCTTCCCCCCGAACTTGAGCATCGTCAAATCATGGATCGTCACGACCATCTTTCCTCGGTATAAGAGGGGGGCATTAAAATGCGGAATGTGCAAAAGATCAAGATTCGAAGCGGAAAAGATTCCCGGCATTATCACCTGCTCCTGCGCCCCATACCAAGGAACATCCGCTAAAACCTTATGGAAATTTTTGCTTTTCGGCCGGTAAGAGTTAAATCCGTTTTCTCGCAAAAAGATGAAGTAGTGGTTTTTGCGATCGACTCTTTCGAGGTTCTCAACTAAATTCTGGATGTACCTCCCCACCCCGCGGCCGTAGGAACCCCAGATCCGAGCGTCAATTCCGATGCGCATATCTCCCCAATTTTAGCAATTGGGGAGAAATCCTAAATTCTAAATCCGAAATACTAAATAAATCAGAAAATTCCAAACCCAAAACAAACTATTTAGAACTTTCTACAATGCTCCCAAAAATTTTTGTGAGCTGGGTTGCCTCACTAATCAGTTCTTCACGTTCTAAATCCAAATCTAAGTCTTTGCCAATATCCATAAGATTAAGCCAATAACGGCTTTCTTTAGCTTCAATATAATTTGCACCAACTGATCCGCTTGATCTAATAAGCTGCTTAATATATTCAAAGTTAGCTGCCATCTTTGGAAGTTTTCCCACAAAATCTCGAACTGCCTTTGCAAAGTTTAATGTTCTCTCCTCGAGATCGTATTGTTTTGAATTTGAAGTTTTGATCATTTGTACTTATTTAGAATTTAGTGCTTAGTATTTAGAATTTGTTCGCAAGAACTACCTGCCTTTAGCAGATAGAACAACCTCAAAAGTTTTGAGGAGGATTTCGGTATCCAGCAGTAGAGAACGGTGTTTAAGGTAGTAGAGATCGTAGCACAGCTTTTTGCGGGCGTCTTCCTCGGAGGCGCCGTAGGGAAAATTAATCTGCGCCC
>MEUW01000014.1:0-3108 GCA_001772805.1 candidate division WWE3 bacterium RBG_19FT_COMBO_53_11 | reverse complement strand
CAAAACTCATCTCCCCCCGGAAAACATTAATCAATTGGGGAACCTCGTCCAGCCGCGTTGCTCTTAGGAACCGGCCGAATTTGGTAACTCGATGGTCATTTCTCTTAGCCCAGCGGGCCTTGCGCTTTTCCGCATCCGGAACCATCGTCCTAAATTTGATTACTTCAAAGAGCTTGCCGTCTTTCCCAACCCGTTTTTGGCGGTAGAAAACCGGTCCCCCATCGGTAAGCTTGACCCCCAAAGCAATCGGGGGGTAAACCAGGATAGCCGGAACCCCTAAGATGGCCGCGAAGAGGACATCCAGCCACCGTTTTCTAACCTCATAGATTTTCTTTTTAACCCCGCGCAGGTTTTCCAAAAACCAAACCTTATCCACTTTGGAAATCGGAATAGAGCGGTTTAAATCCTCCCAAAAACTGTAGAGATTATAAATGGGAATTCCGGTCGGAATCAGACGGTAAAGTTCGCCGAAAATTTTAGGATAGATGTCGTTGCTAACCACGATCGAATCTATCTCTCTGCTCCTAATCAACTTTCTAAGCTGCGAGAAATTCTTACCGACTAGAATCCCGGAATCTTTAAGCCAGCCGGGCGATGGCTCATTATCTGGATTGAAAAAAGCAACCAGATCGTAGCCTAGCTCCGGATGCCCGATCAGATTGCGGGCGATCTCGAGAGAAGCCTTGTTGCTGCCGATCAATACCAAACTTCTAACCGTACCGACCGCCCTAATTCCCCGGCTAAAAAGGAGCCGCCATAACCCAAACAAAGACGCAAAGATAATCGTGTCGAGGACCAGGACAGTCTTGGGAGTGATCTGAAAATAAGGAACCAAGTAAAAAAACGTGACTGCCACTGAAACATTCACGACCATCGCCCGGACAAATTTCCGCAGTGTATCCTCGATATTCCAGACGGACCTGATACCGTAAAGTCCGGCAATAAAGAAAACCGCTAACCAAATTGCGTAGACCACCGAAAACAAGGGAAAGTTTCTCCAGAACCGAGACGGCTCAAAACTGGCTCCGTAACGGATCATCAACGACAAATAGAGGGAGAGATAGAGGAACGTAATGTCCCCCAAGATGAGGACGAATTGTTTTAACCTTCTCGACATAGCCTTAGTTAAGCATACCCCCAAAGATCGCCTGCTTGAATCTCTCTACATTTTTCTGTAAGTCAAACATCTCCCCCACCCGCTTGTAACCGGCCTTCCTAAACTTGTCTCGGAGCCCTTCGTTAGTTAGCAAAGTTCCGATGGCTTTGGACAAGGCCAAGGCATCACCGGATTTCACCAGAAGGCCATTCTTCCCGTCCGTAACTGCCTCCGGTATTCCGGAGATATTCGTGGACACAATCGGCGCACCAAAAGCCATCGCTTCCATCAAAACGTTGGGGATACCGTCGAAAGAATTATCCTTAGCAATAACGGAGGGAGCCACGAAAACATCTGCGCTTTGAAAATAATTCTTAACCTCCGCGAAAGGGCGCGCACCTAAAAGTTCCACATCATTATTCAAACCACTCCTTTCAATTTGCCAACTCAAGTTTTCTTTTTCCTGCCCACCTCCAATAATAACGGCCTTAAACTTGCCGCCCTTAGCTTTAAGAATTCCCAAAGAATCAATCAAATAATTAAAACCCTTAAAAGGCACTAATCTTCCCACGCTCAAAATCAGCGGGGGGGAATTCTTCGAAACTTTTCTTTTTTCTAAACCGGTAAATTCGATCCCGTGGTGAACGCAAAAGATCTTCTTCTTATCCACCGGTCTCGCCAGCGAGATTAAATAGTCAAGGTTAAACTGCGTACAGGTAACCACAGTCTTAGCGCGGGAAATCTTTTCTCGAAGCAGCATTTGCTTGTAATGAAGGTCATGAGCGTGGCCGGTAAAAGTAAACGGGATGCCGTTAAGCGTGGAAACAACTAAGGCAATCGTGGTCGGCCAAGTTGCAAAATTGGCATGGATTTGATCAATACCCAATCCTCGAATTTCATAGGCGAGTGTTGCTCCCACAAGTAAAGACCCTAAATCGATAAATTTTGTGGAAAACGACCGGTGCCGACCAAATAAAATCAGGCGCAGCAAATCTAAATACTTGAAAGGTTTTCTAAAGAACTCAACAGCGTTAGCTTTAAGGAGTTGGGTAAGGCCGGGCCGAAAATACCAAAGTTTGGACCGGAAAACAGGATCAATCGGGATCTTATTATCTCCGTGGCGGAAATAAACTATTTTTATATTCAATCTTTTGTCTCGGAACAGCTCGATTAGCTCCCGCTTGATAAAAGTTTCCGATAGGACCGGGAAAGTCCCAATTATATAGAACAGGCTAATTTTATGATTCCGCTGTGCGTGCATCTTCAGAACTAAAGATTAAAAACCACGATGCATATCATTACGCCTTCTTGTATAGGAAAAGCCCTTCCTGAATATCAAAGAAAAGTTAAATATTTTTCGGTAAAAACTAGAACCAAAATAGGACAGAAAAAGATTAGGATAATTCCTAATATTCAACGGGTTTGCCCCAATCGATTCTAGAAACATTTTCCTCCCCTTGTTAACATCTCCCCCCCGGCAATAAAGACTTGCGATCCCGCACAATTTGAGACTTAAAATTTTAGGTACGCGCTCATAATCTTCTCTAAACTTGTTAACCACGTATTCGTCTGCAATTGCCCGATCGTACTCTGTCATTGCTGCGGTGATGCTAACGTCATGCCTGTAACATCGCGTTAGAATGGCGTTCACAAAATCAAATTTATAGTCTTTAGAAATCCTTACCCACATCTCGTAATCGTCCGCAATCCGCAACTCCCCGCACTCGTCAAACAACCCACACTTATCAAACACCTCTTTCCTAATCAAAAAGACCCCCGGTCCCCCATGGATGCAGCATCTTCTCAAAAAGTCCTTAAATATGTACCCTCTTCTTTTAGGCATATGCTCATCTATCTTTTGATTATCTTTTTCTTTTATATAAACCACCCCCGAATACACGGCACCTAACTTCTCATCCCGAGCTTCCTTGAAAACTTGCAACTGCTTTTCCAACTTTTCAGGCAACCACTCGTCGTCAGAATCAAGAAGTGCTATATACTCACCGGCGGCA
>MEUW01000013.1:80176-83582 GCA_001772805.1 candidate division WWE3 bacterium RBG_19FT_COMBO_53_11 | reverse complement strand
ATCTTCGTCTCTTTATGGAGCGTGTATTTCCGCTCCTTAGGACAGAACTTCTTCAGCTCCAGCTTTTTGGTAGCGTTTTTGTTTCTACTCGTGGTGTAGTTAATTCTTCCGCACTCGCTACACTTTAGTCTGATAAAAATTCTTACACTTTTTGCCATTTTTTAATCTGGAGCCGAGACCGGGAATCGAACCCGGGACCTCATTCTTACCAAGAATGCGCTCTACCGGCTGAGCTATCTCGGCAAACTGGTGCTGGGGGAGGGATTCGAACCCCCGAAGGCGTAAGCCATCTCGTCTACAGCGAGACCCATTTGACCGCTTTGGTACCCCAGCAGTATCTGGAGCCGGTGACAGGGATTGAACCTGTGACAACCTGTTTACAAAACAGGTGCTCTACCGCTGAGCTACACCGGCGTCCATTATACATTTTAACACGGTAAAAGTTTATCCACGGTTACTTTTTCTCAAAAGCGGCGGACCCAAAGTTTCCTTGAAGAGTGGCGACTATGTTTCCCCAAAACGCCAGGAACTTAGATAGGATCTCCTGCCAAGGGTTGACGGCGGTCGCCTCTTGGTAATCCAAGATGTACCTCCACCAGTTGTTCCACTTGCCGTCCGGAGCGACACCGGTGAAGTGGGGAATGTGGGAAAACCACCACTTCAGATAGCCGTAGCCGTTGCAGTTCCAGGTGCTGCAATTGACTGATTCTTTGGCTCCGGTTAGATCGGGGTAGTTATAAAAATCGTCGCAGGTGGATTGGACGGTTTGCGGATTCCCCCAGTCGTAGTCGGAGGTGGAACTCGGGGCGTAGTGGACGGAACCGCAGCCGCTGTAGTTGTAGTCGGGAGATTGGGCCTTAACTAGTGCAAATCTATCCCAATTGTGGCTAGTCCTGTTCTCCGCCCAACCTCCGTAAGTGTGGGACATCGCCGATTCGGTCCGATGGCCGAGATCTTCCAGCATTTCGGGAACCCCCCGTTCGTAGCTGAAACCCATGATCGGGAGTTGTTTGGTACATGGCGTCCCTGTCCAGCCACTTGTCAAAGGCGGCGAGTTGTACCAAAAAGCTCCCGGACCGGCCAACCGCGATTCGTAGTAGCCAAAGTAAGGGGCACCCCAAATCCAAACCTCGTGGATTGTCCCGTTGTTTCTAAGGGCGCAAGCGTCAACGCCGTATTCGGACAGCATTTTGTTGTAATCGGCCCCATCGGGCATGTGGCAGGAGGAACGGTCTGGGTCATTCCAGCAATTTAGGAAGCTGCTGTCGGTATATTGATAGTCGTCCTCCTTCACCGGGTAATCATCAATCTTTACCCGCTGGTAGATCTGATAGTTAACGTAATTGTTGCTGGAGCTTTTGACGTCCGCGGCAAACTGTGTTTCCAGAGAGGCGGGATCGTTCCAACCAAAAAGAACATGGAGTCGCTTATTATCCTCACTTTCAATGATGGGGTCAAAGTCTAGCACCAGGACCTTTCTGGTAACGGTACTTGCCGGCTGGGGCTCAGGTTCGGGCTCTGGCTCGGGTTCAGGCTCAGGTTCGGGCTCTGGCTCGGGTTCAGGTTCTGGATTCGGTTCGGGTTCCGGTTCAGGTTCTGGATTCGGTTCGGGTTCAAAACTAAGTTCCGGCTGCAGGACATTTTTGGGAAGGATTTTTTCTTCCGCCTTGGTCAGCGCCTTTTCGTCGTAGTCGGTCTCATCGATAACGACCTCCTCCTTCTCCTCCTCCTTAGAAACAGGATGCTCGGCTCGCAAAGTATTGTTGATGTTAAAAGCAATCGTAATTACGGTAAACGCTGCTAAAAGGTAAAAGAAAGTCGGGGACATGAGAGAAAAGACTGAAAATCCTTTCCGGGATTTGGCCAGGTACATTAATCCCATTTTCGCATAAATTGTTATTTCCGTCCCACCCGTTTCCTAGAGCCCTATAACATGTTAGAATTTAAGCATTCATCTTCAGGCATAGGAGGCCGGGATGAGAAAGGTTATTGTTGGAGCGTTCGTTCTGTTTCTTGCCGCCGGAACCGGCGTGAGCGTTGGACACCAGGCCGGCCCTTTCTGGGGTCTGGTCGTCGGAGTGCTGGTTGTGTTCTTCGGCCTGCTGGCGTTCGCACCGGTCTTTAGCCGTTAAGGTTTGAAGAACTTCGACCCTTCTTGGGCAACCAGGGAGGGTTTTTTTATTGGCTCCCAAATTCGAATAATTGATTCTATAGAACCTTTAAGGTTGCCCACGGACCTTTCGGGTTCGTAAGGTTATATTAAAAACCCGCTTGGGCAAAGCGGGTTAGGGACTTGTTTTCACGAAGATTGCACCGTCTCCGAAACGGGGAAGAAGCTGGGCATCAACAAGCAGATCTTCGATCCGCTCTCCCGGCAGAACGAAAGCACCATCGCCTCGGCAGGAGGGGATGATGAAAGCCAGCGGACGCCCGGTGACATCTTCACCCGGATCAATGCGGAGATAAACGTCCGAATCGTTAAACCAGCCGCGGTGCAGGAGACCGTCAATCAGTTCCCCGATCCAGCTGAGCTTTCCGCTTCCGTTGACCCAAGTTGGCGCCGGCGGGAGCTTGTAGACCAGTGAGCCCCGGACGACGACCTTTTCTCCGACGGCCACCTGCCGCCGAATGCTTCCCTTAACCAGGTGCGGTCGCAAGATGCGCATCGTTCTCTCCTCTCGATATGATTTTTAGTTTATCATCTGTGCCCTATATGCAACTTAAAACTTGCCGATTTAATGATTTAAATCATTAAACATTCCCTCGGAATGCTAGGTCCGACGGAGCCGGGGCGTCTATTTATGCGAAGAAGTTAAAAAGCGCCTCCTAGGTTTTCCTAAGAGGCGCTTAGACTGGGCTGTCCTCGCTTTGCTCGGTTGTAATTCGTTAAGCGAGATATCCCTTAACGAAGTCAGCAAAGGCGATCGGGTTTTTCCCTTCGACTTGGACCGAGTTGAGCGAGAGCGTCCCGTTTTCGAGATGGGCTTGCAGAATCTTGAGGCGCAAATTTTGATGGCGTTGGTTTTTAAGCTCGCGATCAAGCTGTTCCGCCATTTCGCCCACCGTCGTCCAAACCCCCGGCCAGGGATTGTAGGCGCGGACCATCCGTTCGATCTGGATGTTGTTCTCCTGCCAGTTGACTTTTCCATCATCCTTTTTGATCAATTTGGTGTAGGTCGCTTGGGTGTGATCTTGCGGTTGGGGAGTGATTTTTCCGCTAAGGTAATTCGGAATAGTTCGAGCCAAAAGTTTGCCGCCGAATTGAGCGAGCTTAACCATCGCGGTGGGTGTGTTTTCGGTGGGATCAAGGGCGACCTTTTCCTGCCTCAGGATCGGCCCGTGGTCCATTTGCTCGTCCATTAGGATGATCGTCACTCCAGTTTCGGCCTCTCCATTTAAGATCGCC
>MEUW01000013.1:75578-80096 GCA_001772805.1 candidate division WWE3 bacterium RBG_19FT_COMBO_53_11 | reverse complement strand
AATCTCTTGAGGAATGATCATTCCGTAGGAAGCGACGACGAGGAGAGTGGGTTTAAGGGCGGACAGCTTGCGGCTGGCGGCGAGAAGGCTCTGCTTGTCGGCGGGGGCCAGAACCGGGATTTTTCGTTCGTTCGCGAGGGTTTTAACGGGAGAGGGGGTCAGCTTTTGATCCCTTCCCACCGGCCGATCAGGCTGGGTTACGACCGCGGCGATATTGAAGTTCTCATCCAGCAGTTTTTGAAGGATAATCTGCCCGAAGAGGGGGGTGCCGAAGAAGATAATTCTTGGCCGCATTTTCAATTTAGCTTAGCATTTAGCTAGGTTTCTTTTCGCGGAATTTTTCTTCCAGTTCCGCTTCGGTGAGGAAGGGGCCGGCGGATCTTTCGGTGATCAGCTTGCCGTCCAAATGATCGATTTCGTGCTGGAAGATCCGGGCGAGAAAAGCGGTGGCTTTAATGGTGAGAGTTTCCCCTTTAAGATCCTGAAATTGGACCGTGACGGCCTGGGCGCGCGGGAGCGGTCCGTAATGATTGGGAATTGAGAGGCACCCCTCGTATTCTTCGGTAATATCCGCGGACTGGGAAACGATGCGCGGGTTAACGATGGTTAAGAAATGAGGGGTGCTGTCCTGCTCATCCGGATTGAGGCGGACGACGGCCAGGCGCAGGTTTAGTCCGACTTGGTTGGCGGAGAGACCGACTCCCTCCGGATTTCGCTGGTTTCGAAGGATCTCTTCCATCTCCCGGACGGTTTTGCGGAGGTTTTCATCGAATTCGGTTACCTCCCGGGTGGGATGATTAAGGATCTCATTGGGAGTAATAACGATTTTCATAGCAACGATTCCGGGTCGACCTCCACTTTCCAATCGGGAGGAACCACCTTTGCTAGTTTAGCACCGACCCAAGGTCGGCCAGCCTTTGGCTGGAGCGCTAACTTTATTGCAATATTAATTTGAGCCTTTCCCGGGATTTTGGAATAGGATTCATATGGAGGAGAGATGGTTAATTGAGAGTCCAGGTTTTTTAGCTTTTCGGAGAGTTTTTCCGCCTCAAGATTAGCTTTGGCGGAGTTTTTGGCGGAAAAAGTGAGCTTAACCAGGGTGGTAAAAGGAGGGTAGCCCAGCTCTTGGCGGTTTTCCTGCTCCCGCCGGTGGAATTCTTCGAGGTTCCCGGCGGCTAAATCCGCAAAAAGCGGGTTTTGGGGGAAGGATGTTTGGAGAAGCACCTGTTCTAAGGTAATTTGCGATAGCTTTTTAACCGTCCAAACGATCTTTTCATGGGCGCGAAAATCCGGCAGATTTAGGAGGGTGTCCACATCGGCCCAAACGGTGTAGTGAGCTTCCTTTCCAAGTGCGGAAAAAAGTTCCGGACCTGCGATCTCATAGGAGTTCTTATCCGCCCCTATTTTTTGAAGTTCTTCCTCGATTTTCTCCCGTAGTTCTCTTGAATTAACATAAACTATTGTACTTCCTTTGCTCCGCTCGGTTGGACGGCTCAACTTTGTTGAACCTATCAACTTCGCTTCCTCAGTTGTAATTTTGCTTCGCAAAAGTGTGTCTTCTAGAGGTTGGGAAACGAGGGTAAAATTACCGGCTAGTTTTTCCCGGCCTAAATCGATGACTCGGCAGGGCTTAATTTTGGGATTTTGGGGGCGCAATTCGACTTGCAGATTTTCGATCTCGGCCCGTTTTTCGGCAACCTCGGCCGCGTGATAATAAGGCGTCCGCTCGTCTTTGTAATTCCAATTTTCCGGCTCCTCCACGACGATCTTTTGAAGGTTGGGTAGCGGGGCGAAGACCGCCGAACGCGAGCCGATTAGCGTATTTTTTTGATTATTTGTTGCCGCTCGAAGCCTCACTTGAGATGCATAAGGGACCAGGATGAGGGTAGTGATTCTTTCAGATGGTCCGGAAGAGAATTTTTCGCCCTTTCCTCCGATCTGACACTTAAGGCAGTCCAGTGGGGAGGCGAGATAACGTTCCGACATCCACTTGGCAAGTTTTAGCTGGGTTTGGCTAAAACCGGGTCCCTTGATCGCTTGAATCGGCTTAGTGGGAAAAGGTGGTCTTTTTGATGTGATACTCCAGATATATCCTTCAATGACCCTCTTACCGAAGGGTGCAACCACCTTTTTTCCTTCTTTGACAGAGTTGACCAAATTTTCCGGCACTTGGTAGGTGAAGAGCCTTTTTGTAGGATCTTGATAACTGTCAACTACGACCTCGGCAAACATTATGCTGCCCTCGTTCCTCGGTTGCCCTTTCGCAAGAAAGTTAGAGCTTAAAAGATCGTCATTTGCTTTAGCAAAAGTAGACATCGACTTTATAATAAGTGAAATGGACGGCTGAAGGAAACAGCCTAGCATTTGAAGGAATCAAATGAGCAACGAAGAAAAAGAGTATTGGATTTTGTGGAACCAGTTTTATGCGCAAATTGGCCCAATTCGCTTCGAACAGCTGCTTAAGGCGTTTGGAAGTGCCGAAAAAGCTTGGAAAGCGCCGGCCGAGCAATTTTCCCGGATCGGTTGGGGACCAAAAGAGCTTGAACTGCTCAAAGAACGAGATAACCTTATGGTTGGGCCAATATTAGGGGCCATTATCAAATATGGTGCGAATGTGATAACACTGGAGGAGGAAACTTACCCCAAGAATCTAATCCAGATCCCCGCTCCCCCGCCCCTGATTTACGTCAGGGGAGAGCTTCTTCCTCAGGATAACCTCTCTTTGGCGGTAGTCGGATCCCGGCGAGCCACAAATTACGGAAAGGAGGTCGTTCGAGCGCTGATACCCGACCTGGCCGCGTCGGGCTTGACGATTATTTCGGGGTTGGCTCTCGGGATCGACGCCGAAGCGCATCGGGCGGCTCTTTCGGTTGGCGGGCGGACGATTGCGGTTTTAGCCTGTGGAATCGACCAGATCTACCCGCCTTCGAATGTTTCAATCGCCCAAGAGATGCTTGAGAGTGGAAAAGGGGCGATTATCACCGAGTTTCCTCCTGAAACCCCGACCTACCCCGCCAATTTTCCGATACGGAACCGGATAATTTCCGGCATCTCTTTAGGCACGTTAGTGATTGAAGCGGCGGAGGGTTCCGGAACGTTCCACACGGTCGCTTCGGCGCTGGATCAGGGTCGAGAGGTCTTTGCGGTTCCCGGATCAATCTTTTCTCCCTACTCTGCCGGAACGGCCAAGCTGATCGAAAGAGGCGCCAAACCCGTCACTCGGGCGGAGGATATTTTGGAAGAATTGCAGCTTGAGGATCAGCTTCAGGTCCGGCAAGCGCGCGAAACGCTTCCTCCCGATCCTGAAGAAGAGAAGATCCTGGTTATTTTGGGTTCGAATGAGCTCCATGTGGACGAGATTTTTAGGCAGTCAGATCTCGACACTGCTAAGGTCTCTTCTCTCTTAACGTTGATGGAAATGAAGGGTCTTGTCCGCAACTTAGGGGGCGGAATTTATCAGGCGACCGCCTATAACTGACAGCGAATCGCCCTACTTGTTTCATACTACGGGTACCTATTGGACGCGATCGCAAGATCGCTAACAATAGATAGGTCGCCCAAGGCGGCCGTCCTATTGTGACAAGCTCGTAACTCTCGCTTGCCTTCGGCGTCCTCACTTCATTCGAACGTCCAAGCACCCACTGGTGCTTGACATACCTATGCTATTATCGCCCTAAGATGCGGTTGGTAATCGTTGAATCTCCCACAAAAGCGAAAACTCTCCAGAACTTTTTAGGAGAGGGTTATCAGGTAATTTCTTCAAAAGGGCACGTAATCGATCTGCCAAAGAAGAATTTGGGGGTGGATGTCGAACACGATTTTGCTCCTGAGTATGCTCAGGTCCCCGGTAAGACAGCGGTAATTGAAGAGCTGAAGAAAGCGGCGGCTCAGGCCGAAGAGATTTTTCTCGCGACGGACCCGGATCGGGAGGGGGAGGCCATTGCTTGGCATATCGACCAGCTTATCGGCGACGGAAAGACGAAGCGCGTCACCTTTCACGAAATCACTGAAGAAGCGGTTAAGCAGTCGTTTCTCGAGCCGCGGGAAATTGATCAGCCGCTCGTGGACTCCCAGCAGGCCCGGCGGGTGCTGGACCGGTTGGTCGGCTACAAACTTTCTCCCCTTCTCTGGAAGAAAGTGCGGTATGGGCTTTCGGCGGGGAGGGTGCAGTCGGTGGCGGTAAGGTTAATTGTGGAGCGGGAGCGGGAGCGGCAAGCCTTTCATCCCGAGGAGTACTGGGAAGTGCAAGCTAAGCTTGCGAGATCAGAGATCAGAGATCAGAGATCAGAGTTTGAGGCGAAACTGATCGAGAAAGACGGAGAAAAGATCAAGATCGGAACTAAGGAGGATTCCGACCTGATTTTGGGAGAGCTTAAGAATGAAGAGTACCTGGTTTTCAAAGTTGGTAAGTCGGAGCGGAAACGCTATCCGTATCCGCCTTACACAACCTCCACTCTTCAGCAGGCCGGGGTAAATGTGCTCGGCTTCTCTTCCAAACGGACAATGCGGGCGGCGCAA
>MEUW01000013.1:71867-75483 GCA_001772805.1 candidate division WWE3 bacterium RBG_19FT_COMBO_53_11 | reverse complement strand
GCCTACGGATGCTATCAGATACAAGACGAAGGTGCGACTGGCCCAGGAGGCCCACGAGGCGATCCGGCCGACGGATGTTAGGCATCAGGCGTCAGAGATCGGCGATCAGTTAGGAGCGGAGGAGAAGAAGGTTTACGAGCTGGTTTGGCGGCAAGCGGTCGCTTCCCAAATGCTCCCGGCAGTTTACGAACAAGTTTCGGCGGATATCAAAGCCGGTGTTTACGGTCTACGGGCGACGGGATCAAAGCTGATTTTCGACGGTTGGGAAAGGCTAAACAAAAGCGAAGAGGCGCGTTCTCTGCCGGAGTTAAAGGAAAAGGAAAAGCTGACTCTGATGGAACTAGTTCCATCGCAGCACTTTACCGAACCGCCCGCGCGCTATACCGAAGCGACGCTGATCAAAAAGCTGGAGGAGGAAGGGATCGGCCGACCCTCCACTTACGCGCCGATCATCTCCACGATTCAAGGGCGCGGGTACGTTTCTCTCGAAGGGCGGGCGCTTAAGCCGGAGGATGCGGGAGTGATTGTCAATGACAAAATTTTAGTCCCTTACTTTCCGGACGTCGTCGATCTTTCCTTCACCGCCAAAATGGAAGAGAGTTTTGACGAGATCGCCCGTGGGGAAAAGAACTGGGTGGAGCTGATTCGGGGTTTCTACGGGCCGTTCGCGCAGGAGCTGGAAAAAGCGGAGGAGAGTATCGACAAGTCTTCAATGACCACGATCGCTGAAACCGACGAGAAGTGTCCGGATTCCGGCCACCCGCTGGTGATTAAGTTCGGACGTTACGGCCGTTTCTACTCCTGCACCGGCTTTCCGGATTGCAAGTACGCCCGCCCGTACATCGAGAAGATTGGGATGAATTGTCCGGATTGCAAGGAAGGGGAAGTGATCATCAAGCGCACTAAGCGCGGTAAAAGTTTTTACGGTTGCAGCCGCTATCCCAACTGTAAATGGGCCTCCTGGAAGGACCCCCGAAACCCGGAAAAGGGTAAAGAATAACCGTGTTATCATAGGTAAAATCTAGGGAAAGGAGGCGAGAGATAGCCCTTTTTAGTTCCATTTTGATGCTTTTGGCCATTGTGGTTAACCACGAGGCCGGCCACTTTGTGGCGGCAATTTTGACCGGAATTCGAGTCAAGTCTTTGCACCTTGGGTTTCCCAAAGGTCCTCAGCTCAAACTGCGGCTTGGCAAGTATCCGTTCACTATTTCCCTTTTACTTATTGGAGCAGCGGTGGAAGTAGATGAGGACCAGCTTTGGGAGGCGCCTCTGCGTACCCGCGTTTTGGTCTTTTTGGGTGGGCCCTTGGCCAATTTTGCCAGTCTTCTAATTGTGGCCTTCCTCCTGAACGGATTTACTGAGGGCCTAGCGTACAGTTGGCGGGTAATTTGGCTGAGCGCGGTTAGCCCCCTGTTTGTCCTCTTTGGACACGTTTCCCCCGCGGAAGTGATGGGTCCCGTAGGAATCGTCTCGATCTCAACCAAGATTATCGCGCAGGACTTCGGTCTTCTGGTTCATATGTTTGCGATTATCTCGGGGGCGCTTGGAACCTTCAACTTACTTCCCATTCCTGCGCTGGATGGCGGGCGGGTAATGATGGCCATCTTGGCCGACCGCGGTTTGTCCAAGAAATGGTCAAAAGCCATCATCTACGGATCACTGGCATTGCTTATCCTAGGAATGATTGCCTTAACCGCCAAGGATATAGCAGCGTTCACTTGAGCTCGTAGTCTTTAGACTGCGAGCTTTTCTTTTGCCGGTTGTGTCTCGCGTAGCGAGAGTGCTGCCTTTCTCTATGCTCAGGTTGCAATTTCGCATCCGCGAAAGTATATTGAGAATAACCACATTAGCGAGAGGAGGGAGTTATGACCGGCAACAAGCCCGGTGCCCGCGTGGTTCTGAAGCGCGATGGCAAGATTCTTCTCGTCAAAAGATCTCCTAAGAGCAATCACGAACCTGGGAAATGGGAGATCCCCGGCGGGGTGGTCGAATTTTTGGAAGAGATCCTTCCCGCTCTCAAGCGTGAGGTGCGGGAGGAAACTGGAATCGTGATCTATCCCAGCCGCACCAGCTCATTGACGGTTGTGGAGGATTCTCAACAAGGTTACATCGACCATGTCTTCCTCTGCACGCGGTTTCGCCGAATTTTCAGTTCGGCAAAGGAGGTTGACCTTTCCAAAGAGCATCGGCTCTATCGCTGGGCCACGGTGGAGGAAGCTCTGGACATGGAGCTCACCGCCATTACCCAAGCGGTGATGGAATTCCTGCTAGAGTGAGGATGTGCGGAGGAGAAAGATGAACGTCCTAACACCGAACCCCTATCCGGGTCTTTTCATTGTCTTCGAGGGGCTGGACGGAAGCGGAGAGTCCACCCAGGCGGATCTGCTGTCCAAAGCCCTCAAAGCAGAGTTCGGGGGGAGCCGGGTCTGGCTGACAAAAGAACCCTCTGAATCTTCCGTGGGCGGGGCGATTCGGGACTCCTTGCAGGGAATCTACCGCTTGAGTCCCACTGCTCTGCAGTTCATGTTCATCGCCGACCGCTTCATCCACCTTACCAAGGAGAAGTCCGGTATTATTCCTCGGTTGGGAAGAGGGGACCTGGTCGTTAATGACCGCTACCACTTCTCGACGATGTCTTTCGGGTCCATTCCCGCCGATCTCGATGACGAGGAAGAGCAGCTGGTACGGCTGCACTCCTACGGTGAGCTGCTGGTGCTGCTCAACCAACGGATTGGTCTCGTCTGGCCGGACCTGACCTTCATCCTCCAGGTGCCACCGAAGGTCTGCGTGCAGAGAATCGCGGAGTCCCGCGGCCACGTCGAGCTCTTCGAGGAGGAGATGAAGCTTACCGCGGTCTGGCGGGCCTACGAATACCTCCACCGCTGCTACCGCGACGCGGAGGTTTACCTCCTTGATGGGGAGCGTCCGATCGAAGTGATTGCCGAAGAGGTGCTCGCGACGGTCAAGGCGCACCCCAAGTTCCGAGCCGTTTCGAATCTTTTGCCCTGAACATCCCGTTCGGGGCTTTCTTATTTCCAAGGATTAACAGATCTAAACGGAGGCGAGGCTGTTATAGGACGGCCGCCTGCAGCGACCTAACTATTTCACTCATATTATGAGCGTAATAGTATATATAATATACTATTAGTAACGTCCGTGACCCCAATACGTCAAAATAGTCCACGAAATATCTCTTGCTAAACTTAGAGCGATGTTAATCGACGGTAAGAAAATTGCAGCGGAGATTGAAGCGCGCTTGGCGAAAGAAATTCGCCGGCGCAAAGCTCAGCCGTGTCTAGCGGTGGTTTTGGTTGGAGACGATCCCGCTTCCCGAGTTTACGTGGGGAAAAAAGGAGAAGCGGCGGGACGGATCGGTATTGCGTTCGCTCTTTATGAACTGCCAAACCCTTCCCCGAAAGAAGCCCTGTCTTTAATTGACCGGCTGAATTCGGATCGTAGCGTAAACGGGATCATTGTTCAGCTCCCCCTTCCTAAAGGTTTTGACGAGGAGTTGACTATCAGTCACATCTCTCCAGATAAAGATGTGGATGGGTTGACGGGAAAATCCCCATTTATTTCGGCAACCGCCGGGGCGGTTTTGGAGGTCTTGCGGCGG
>MEUW01000013.1:63293-71767 GCA_001772805.1 candidate division WWE3 bacterium RBG_19FT_COMBO_53_11 | reverse complement strand
CCAAGGATTTAGCGGCGATTACGAAATCGGCGGACATTTTGGTTGCGGCGGTGGGCAAACCGGCGATGATTAAACCGGCGATGATCAAAAAGGGCGCGGCGGTGACTGACGTCGGGATTTCGCGTGTCGGCGGTAAGCTTCACGGCGATGTTGATCCGGCGGTGGAGAAGAAAGCGCGCTTCCTCACTCCAGTTCCAGGCGGAATTGGCCCTCTGACCGTCGTGAAACTTTTGGAAAACGTCTTTCTCGCCTGGAAGCTCCAAGATACACGCTAGTCTATATTAGATTACAACTTTATTTAGTATTAGTATACTATAATAGATTTGCGGGGAGAGCCATTCGGGCCAATGCCGGCGCTCCTGGCGATTG
The DNA here is from genome assembly GCA_001772805.1 of candidate division WWE3 bacterium RBG_19FT_COMBO_53_11. Classification (GTDB taxonomy): domain Bacteria; phylum Patescibacteriota; class WWE3; order 9FT-COMBO-53-11; family 9FT-COMBO-53-11; genus 9FT-COMBO-53-11. The sequence continues at coordinate 71,398 of MEUW01000013.1, read as the reverse complement.
CGACTCGAGTGGAGAAGCTCACTGCGATCTGTCCGATCTGCGGGGAGGATGCGCATTGTACCCAACGCCTCTTCAACGACGAGCCGGCGCATTACCACGATCCGATCGTTCTACCCGGGGGAATCGCGGAAGGGAACGAACCGCGCTGCCTCCTGCATCATAAGGTTCGGAGAGATTAATCTCACACCCCAGGCGAAAGTTTGGGGTTTTATTTTACGCTCGTGGTAAAACTAGGTCGCGGCAGGCGGCCGTTCATTCCCTCGGAATGCTAGGTCGCGGCAGGCGGCCGTTCATTCCCTCGGAATGCTAGGTCGCGGCAGGCGGCCGTCCTTTTTGTTTGGTATGATTTAGAAAAATAAGGGAGAGGAAGAGTCCAATGCACAAGGTCGAACCAAAAGTGTTTTTGGTCGGGGAAACCCGAGTCGTTGAGGAGGGTTTGCAGGCTTACCTCATCCATCTTGGAGTGCCGGATTGGCAGACGGATTCTCCGTCCGATGCCGAGAAGCTGATCGAAGTGATGGGCCGCCTCTGCTACCGGAGCTTTGAGCCGGGGCTGAATCCCAACGTTACCAAGGTTCGGGAGGGCAGTGCGTCTTACTTGGGGAACATCCTCAAGACTGCCCACGGTTCGGTGATCGAGCATCCCATGATGAACTTCATTTTCGCGGATGTTTCGCGGGTATTTACTCATGAACTGGTCCGGCATCGGGCCGGAGTGGCGATTTCCCAAGAGAGCTTGCGTTTCGTTCGTTTGGAGAATCTCGGTCAATGGTTGCCTACGGTGATCCGAGAAGACCAAGAGGCAACGGAGATCTTCGTCCGCACCTTTGAGCAACTGGAGAAACTCCAAGTCGAGCTGGCAAAGCATTTCAAGCTCGACGAACCGGGGGTTCCCTTCCACTTCAAGAAGGTGGTTACCTCCGCCATGCGCCGAATCGCTCCCGACGGTTTGGCGACCACCATCGGTTGGTCGGCCAACCCCCGCGCGCTGCGCTGGGTCTTGGAGATGCGGACCGATCCCTCCGCCGAAGAGGAGATTCGGCTGGTCTTCGGCAAGGTCGGCGAGATTGTGGTTGCCCGCTACCCCAACCTCTTCGGCGATTTTACGGTTGAGGTGGTGGATGGACTTCCCTGTTCCCGCCCCGCCAGCCGCAAAGTTTGACTACTCGCCCCGATCTACATCCGATCGGGGCTTTTTTCTTGGGCGGTTATGATAATATTTACCGTTGGACGCCCCGAAGAAACGGGGCTGGCAATCTACGATTGTGACGGAAGCAAAAAGCAAAGAGAAAACAGTCAAAATTCAGAAGTCCGGAGCCGGGAGTAGATTATCAATCCCCACACCCGAACAGCTCTTGGAAGCGGGGGTTCATTTCGGCCATTTGAAGCGCCGCTGGTACCCTAAGATGGCGCCCTACATCTTCGCCGAAAAAGAGGGGGTTCACGTTTTTGATCTCTATAAAACCCGCGAGAAGCTTTCCGAAGCGGCGAAATTCCTGCGGGATGTTGTTTCCAAAGGTGGGAAAGTTCTTTTCGTCGGCACCAAGCGGCAGGCGCAGGAGATTGTGGGGCGCGAGGCTTCCCGCACCGGCGCATTCTATCTCAATAAACGCTGGGTGGGAGGTCTGATCACCAACTTTGATTCCGTTAAGAAAAACATTGAGAAAATGGAGGACCTCTCCAAGAAAATCCACGAGAAGGAACTCTCACAATACACCAAAAAGGAGCAGCTCTTGGCGGCGCGGGAGTTGGCGAAGCTGGAGAGCGAAATCGGCGGTTTGAAAGGGATGCGTGAGCTTCCTAAAGCAATGGTTCTAGCTTCGGTTAAGTCAGAGGAGATTGCCGCGGCGGAGGCCCGCCAGCGCGGGATTCCGTTGGTGGGAATCGCCGATACGAATGCCGATCCGGCCAAAGTTAACTACCCGATTCCCGGGAACGATGATGCGACCGCTTCGATTGAGATTATTATGAAAACATTGGCCGACGCTTGCAAGAAATAATGGCCGTTACCACGGAAGACATCAAGAAGCTGCGCGAAGAAACCAATGCTCCGGTGATGGAGGTCAAGCACGCGCTGGAGGAAGCCGGCGGAAACGAGGCGGAAGCGAAGAGGCTTTTGACCGAAAAAGCTTTGGTTCGGGCCGAAAGCAAGAAAGCACGGGAAGCCGGGGATGGGATGATTTTTGCTTACACCCACAACATGGGTGGAGGCACGACAGGGACTCCCATTCAATCCGGAAAAGTAGGAGTCCTTCTCGACCTGCGCTGCGAAACCGATTTTGTCGCCCGCACTGACGTTTTTCAGAACTTAGGCAAAGAAATCTGTCTGCAAATCGCTTCGATGAACCCTGCTAGCGTGGAAGAACTTCTCGAGCAGGAATACATCCGCGATCCGGAAAAGAAGGTTGATGGGTTGGTGGGAGAAGCCTCCGGGACATTAGGGGAACACGTTAAGATCGAGCGTTTTGTCCGCTATGATATCTGATTTAGAGCAAAAATTTGGGCAGGTTTTGACGAAACTTCAGGAGGATTTGGCCCTCGTCCGGACCGGCCGTGCCTCCTCATCCCTGGTTGAGAACCTGAAAGTCTCCGTTTACGGTTCGGTAATGACGCTCAAAGAACTGGCTTCCATTTCGATCCCCGAACCGCGTCAAATTATGATTACTCCTTGGGATAAATCCGTGGTTTCCGACGTCGAGAATGCTCTGCGCGCCCAAAATTTCAGTCCCGCAGTCGAGGAAACGGTGATTAGAGTCGCTCTTCCTCCGTTGACTGGTGAGGAGCGCGAGAAAATTATAAAAGAGGTGGGCGTTAAGGCCGAAGACTCCAAGGTTTCTTTGCGGATGGTGAGGCGGGATGAGGTTGAGATGATCGAATCCGCCGAAGAAAAAAAAGAAATTTCCGAGGATGAGGAGTTTACGCAAAAGAAAAAGGTCGATGAGCTTCTGGATACTTTCAATCGCAAAGTTGACGAGGTTTCACAGGAGAAGAAAGCTCAGTTAGAGCTTTAGTGGAGTTGCGATAGACTATGGAAATTTTAGCACTCTTGCGTTTCATCGCCCTGCTGTCCATCCTTATCTTTGTGCATGAGGGGGGCCATTTTTTAATTGCGCGCTTGTTTGGAGTGGCAGTGGAGGAGTTCGGGTTCGGCATTCCGCCGCGAATGTGGGGAAAGAAGATCGGGGGCACCATCTACTCGCTCAATCTCCTTCCCATCGGCGGATTTGTTCGTCTGAAAGGTGAAGAGGGGGAAACATTAGGGTTTGGCGGGGCGGATTCCTTTGCGGTGCAGAGCAAGCTCAAGCGGGTTGGGATTGTGGCGGCTGGAGCTTTGGGTAACCTCTTCTTGGCTTGGATAGTGTTCTACCTCCTGTGGGGGATCGGAAAGACGGTCGCGGCCGGGAAGGTTTTGGTGAATGAGGTTTCGGTTGGTTCCCCGGCGTATTCTGTCGGACTGGCAGAAGGAGATTTCATCCTCTCTTTCAACGAAGAGCGGGTGGAAACGGCCGAAGAATTGTTGTCTCTAACCAAAGAGAGTTTGGGGCAGACCGCCAAGTTGGGTTTTGAGCGCGACGGGGAAGCGGTTTCGGTGAGTATTGTCCCGCGCGCTGATCCTCCGGGGGGCGAGGGGCCTTTGGGGGTGGGAATTACGACCGCGACTAAAGAAGAGAAAGCGCCGTTTTGGCAGGTGCCTTGGTTTGGCTTGCGGGAAACTTTTCAAACTTTGACGGCGATGCTGAAGGGTCTTGGCCAGACGGTCGGAAGTCTTTTCCGGGGCGAGGAAGTGATGGTCGGGGGTCCGGTGGCGATTTACGCCTTCTCAAAAGTTTACGCGGACGGCTTTAAACCGTTCATTGACTTTATGGCGCTTCTATCTCTAAATTTGGTCGTAGTCAACCTCTTGCCGATTCCGGCGCTGGATGGAGGAAGAATCCTTTTCATCGGGATTGAGGCAATTCGGCGAAAGAAACTTTCGCCCCGGACCGAAGCAACCATAAATTCGGTCGGCCTGGCTGCCCTGATTGTGCTGATCGTGCTCTTATCGGTTCGCGATATCCGGACCTTTTTCTAGCCGGTTGATTTTTCCCATTTTAATCCTATAATTAAACCTAGAGTATTCCTAAGGAGGAAGACCATGTGTTACGTGATTGCTCCGCGCACGGTTCCTTTTGCGTTGGCGACTCCGATGGGAGTTGCGCTTTTGGACGAGCTGGTGACTGATCTCATTCAGGGAGAAGGTCATTTCCCCACCGAGCAGGAGCTCTCGGGGGTGGGGATTGACGGCTACACCGTCGTTTTCAACTACATGGCCGCCCAGTATATCCATGACGAGCTCCTGGGACGCGGATTTGATCTTCGAGCGGAAGAGCGCCGGATCTGGAGCTTTCTGCCGACGAGCAACTGGTATCCCCGTATTAACTGATCTGACTTTTGATCGGACTTTCCCCAAGTCCGATCTTTTTTGTCTAAAAGGAAATTAGTCCAGTTTGGTAAGCCGGGATGGCTCGGCCACGCCGAACCTAACAAATTCCGTGCACTCAATCCGTGCGCAATTTGTAAACAACGCCGGCATAATCGTCCGAGATATATAGCGCGCCGGTTTTGTCAAAGATCACATCCACCGGCCGGCCCCAGGCTTTGGTACCCACCAACCACCCGCTAGCGTAGTCGGCGATTTTTGGTTCGCCGGTCGGATCGGAGATGCGGACGACTTTATATCCGGTAGGAACACTCCGGTTCCAGGAACCGTGAAAAGCCACGTAGAGATTCTTAGCGCCCTCGTCAAAGCGTATTCCCAACGGAGCAGAATGGGCTTGCATTTCAATGTAAGGAGGTTCCTTGCCGGCGCAGATCTCAGCACTTCCGAAGTTGGGATCGGGAGTGTTTTGGCTGTAGCAGTAGGGCCAACCGTAATTTAGCCCTTCTTTGATGATGTTGATTTCCTCGGGCGGCAGGTTGTCTCCCAGGTGGTCGCGGCCGTTTTCGGTCGTCCAGAGTTGGCCGGTTCGGGGATGAAAGGCCATTCCTACATCGTTTCTTAACCCCGAAGCAAATATTTCTTCGTTCTGGCCGTTCTGGTCAAACCGCAGGATCGCCGCCCGCCGGGATTCGTTTTCGCAGGCATTGCAGGAGGATCCTCGCGAAACATACATTTTTCCATCCGGACCAAAAGCGATCGTGGCGGTGTAATGCCCGCCACTGGGAAGGTCGCTGATCAAGGTTTCCAAATTTCCGTTTCGGTAGCGGTAAACGCTGGTGGTGGAGGCGAGATAAAGGTCGCCTTCGAAGAAAGCGATCCCGTGAACATTTTTAATTCCCTGAACAACCACCTCCCGCTTGGTGACGTTCCAAACCCTGCCGGTGCCGGTTTCGGTGAGATAAAGATCGCCACTTTCCGGTTCAAAGGCTAGCAAACGCGGGCGGGTAAAGCCGTCGGCAAGGACTTCGATTTTGTACCCTGAGGGGATCTTAAGGATCCTTTTGGTCCCGTTAACGACAATTTCCTGCTCGATGAGTTCCAGCGGTTCTTGGGGGATTAGGCCCTGAGGTTCTTCAGACGGGGGATTGAGAAAGTTGAAAAGTTCCAAGAGGGAGGTGTGGGTGGTTTGGAAATAAATGAGGTAGGCGGCCATGGTGATCAGAATGACCGCTCCCGCAAAGAGAACTTTCTTCTTTATCACCCCATTATGGTAACCTTTTTCTGATGAGATACTCAAAGTTTATCGGGAGAAGCCTGCGGGAAGTTCCGAAGGAAGCAGAGGCGGTTTCCCACCGCTTGCTTCTTAAAGCGGGCTACGTTGACCCGCTCGTGGCCGGGGTTTACACCCTTTTGCCGCTGGGTTGGCGGGTAATGCACAAAATCGAGGAGGTTATTCGGGAGGAGATGGAAGGGATCGGCGGGCAGGAGATTCTGATGCCAGCCCTCCAGAAAAAGGAGCAGTGGCTAGAATCCGGCCGGTGGGATGGGCCGGGGGAAATCGATCCGCCGCTTTTCAAGTTCAAAGACCGCCGCGACCGCGAGCTGGCGCTCGGCCCAACTCACGAAGAAGTGGTGACCGATTTGGCCCGCCGCTTCATCGCTTCTTATAAAGATCTGCCTTTGGCGGTCTTTCAAATCCAAACCAAATTCCGCAACGAAATGCGTCCAACCGGGGGAGTTTTGCGAACCCGCGAGTTTATGATGAAGGATCTCTATTCTTTCCACGCTAATGAAGAAGATTTGGATCGATACTACCTGGAAGTATTAAAGGCCTACGAGCGCATCTTTGCGCGCTGCGGCCTTAAGGTCTTGGTGGTCTCAGCCCATTCGGGCACGATCGGCGGTTCCGAATCGCACGAGTTTATGCTGCCGGCGGAGTCGGGAGAGGACAAAGCCCTTTACTGCGAGCACTGCAACTTCGCTTCCAACTTGCAGAAGTCGGGGGAACTAAAGAGTTGCCCAGATTGCGGCCAGTCGGTGTTTACGGCCTCAGCGATCGAAATGGGACACATTTTCAAGCTTGGGACGATCTATTCGGAGAAAATGAAGGCCTATTTTGTGGACTCCGTCGGCGCGCGCAAGCCGTTGGTGATGGGCTGCTACGGGATCGGTCTGGCGCGGATTATGGCGGCGGCGATTGAAAGTAAATTGGGGCACGACGAGCATGGGATCATCTGGCCCAAGGAACTCACCCCCTTTGACGTGCACCTGGTTTCGTTAGAGGGTGGGCAAGATACGGCTGAAAGTCTTTATGATGCCATGGAAAAGGCCGGACTCGAAGCTCTTTACGACGACCGCGATGAGCCGGCGGGGGTCAAGCTTACCGATGCCGATTTGATTGGGATTCCGGTGCGGGTCCTCGTTTCCAAGAAGAGTTTGGCGGCGGGCGGGGTGGAAGTCTCGAGCCGTTCGGATGGAAAAGCCGAAGTGGTGCCGGTAGAGAAGCTGGCTGACAAGATAAAGGAGGTCCATGAAAGATAAGGATTGCCTTTTCTGTAAGATAGTTGACGGTACCGAGTCTTCCCAGAAGGTTTTGGAAACGGAAGATTTCTTAGTAGTTCAGAATAAGTTTCCGGCCGCCCCGATCCACGTTTTGGTGATAGATAAAAAACACCGCGAGAAGAAGGATACCGTCTCAGGTGTATATCCGGGTTTTTGGGACGGGATAATGGATGGTGTTTGGAAAACAATTAAGCACTTTGGATTGGACAAGACCGGCTATAAATTGGTTAACAACGGAGCCGGATACAACCATTTTGAACATGAGCACATCCATGTTTTGGGCGGATCCGAAGTTGAGCCGGGAGGGATGACATGAAGCAAATGAGAACTTTGAATCCGAAAGGGGAATGCCTCTTTTGCGATATTGTTAGTGGAAAAAGAGAAGAAAAGATTGTTTACGAGGACGAGCGGTTTATGGCGTTTCATGACATCAACCCATCGGCCCCGGTCCACTTTTTGATTATTCCAAAGGAACATATCAGTATTAAAAGTTCCGAGGTTGGCAAAAAAGAAGCGATTTTGGGTAGTGTTTTCACGCTCGCGCGTGACATTGCTGAGAAAATGGGAGTTGGAGATTCCTACAAGCTTTTGGTTAATGCCGGCCAAAGCGCAACTGTCTCGCCGGATCATTTGCACGTGCACCTGATTGGGGGTTGGAAATCTCCAACCAAGGTTGAGTATCTTTAAAGAAGGAGGTGTTTTGTTTAACGAATGGCTAAAGTCACACTAAAACCGGGGGAATCATTAGAAGAAGCGCTGCGGCGTTTTAACCGCGAGGTTTTGAAAGAGGGGATTATGTTGGAAATGCGCCGACGGGAATTTTACGAGAAGCCCTCGGAAATTAAAAAGCGGAAGCGCTCTCAAAAACAGCGGATGATTGAACACGAAAAGGAGGAACAGGAATAATGGGGCAATTAGATCAAATGAAGGTTGACCTTACCGAAGCGCTCAAATCCGGTGACACAGATAAAGCGCTTTCAATGCGCTACCTTTTGGCGGAGATCCACAACGCCGAAATAGCCAAGGGTAAGGACGCGGTTCTGACCGAAGAAGAACTGGCGGGGGTTCTGCAGAAGCAAGCCAAACAGCGGCAGGAATCGATTGAGGCCTACCAAAAGGGCGG
>MEUW01000013.1:62205-63186 GCA_001772805.1 candidate division WWE3 bacterium RBG_19FT_COMBO_53_11 | reverse complement strand
GGATGGCGGATATGGGCAAAGTAATGGGGGCCCTGATGCCTAAAGTCCAAGGCCAAGCCGACGGGTCGGTTGTGAGCAAAGTGGTTCGGGAGTTACTCGGTGTTTAAATCACCAGGAACTGGCTTACCATAGTATATGATATATACTATAACAACGTATTATGGACGTGCTGTCCTCGCTTCTCGAGGTTGCAATTCCATCTAGAACAATGGAAGTTAAAATCACCGTTTCCTTTATCTCCCCAAAGAAAATCCAAAAGATCAATCAAGAGATGCGGGGCAAGTCCTACACGCCGGCGGTGCTTTCCTTTCCTTATTATGATAGGACGGAAGACGGAATTCTTTTGGGGGAAATACTGATCTGCAAGCCGGAAGCCCGCAAGCTAGCCAAGAAGAATGGTGTGACTCTCGACGAACAAATTAACGCCTTAATCGTTCACGGCACCAAACACATTCTGGGTGTCCATGAAGATTAACCCCCGCTCCTTTTTATTTTCTTGAAATTCCAAACTTCCACGATATAATTTATCCAACCTGCACTGTTGGCTAAGTGGTTGCCTCGAAATCCGATCCGATCGAGGCGACATCGTGAGCCACGTTAAGTCTTGGGGAAGAGCAGGGCGGGTAGAAGGTGCTACGTGACCGGAGAAGACACTTCTTTCGATCTGTACGACGCTGTGGAGCGCCTCTTGAAGTCGAGTCTTTACCTGACGCGTCTCAAGCGGGTGCTGATCAACGGTTACGATCCCAAGGTACTGACCGACTTCTTGGTGATGGACGACATCTACCTGGTGTTTAAGGTCACCCCCGGTCTGCTGAGCCCCACTCCCCAGAATCTACGGGAAAAGGCCTTTGCCAAGGCGTTGGAAAGCGCCGAAAGCCGGGAGGATGTGCGCAGCCATGACCAGATCCGCCAGCTGGGACGGTATCTTCGTGACAGTCGGCCCCCAGGAGTTGCCGCGGATTGGGTCTTCGACCAGGT
>MEUW01000013.1:59513-62191 GCA_001772805.1 candidate division WWE3 bacterium RBG_19FT_COMBO_53_11 | reverse complement strand
AGAAGATTCGGGCTTTCTAAGTAATTGAACAACAAGAGCGCGACTTCCCCCGCGCTCCTTCTTTTTGCGTAGCAAAAAACTAGGTTCGCGAAGTGAGCCGTCCTCTTTCCTTATGTTCTGCTATCTTATTCTTGTCCAATGAAACTCATTGTCGGTTTAGGAAATCCGGGCACTCGTTATCAAAAAACCCGCCATAACGTGGGGCAGTGGATGGTGGACAAAATCCGAAATTCTAAATCCGAAATTAGAAAAGTTAAGCTCCATAAAACTAATATTTTTATGAATGAATCCGGAATCGAGGTAAAGAAAGTTGTTTCGGACTTAGATATTCGGGTTTCTGATTTACTAGTAGTACACGACGATTTGGATCTTACTCCCGGCCAATGGAAGATCCAGTTCAATCGTTCTTCCGCCGGCCACAAGGGGGTGCAGAGCATCATTGATGAGCTGGGAACACAGGAGTTCTGGCGGCTAAGAATCGGGGTTGGAAGAGTTCCGGCCGATAAAACCGCCAACCAATTTGTGGTCGAAAAACCTACGAAGGAAGAGTTGGAACTGATCGAAGGAGCTATTGCTGAATGCCTACCCCGCATTCTAGAATGGGGCGATGCTTTATAGAACCTATCGTCCCCAAAAGTTTTCTGAACTGGTTGGTTTAGAGACCGTTAAGCAAACTCTCCAAAATCAGGTTAAGGAAGACAAGGTCGCCCACGCTTATCTTTTCGCCGGTCCTCGCGGAACCGGAAAAACTACGACCGCTCGAATCCTCGCGAAAGCGATTAATTGTCAGGCGTCAGAGACCAGGCGTCAGAGATCAGGAGAACCTTGCGGTAAGTGCTCTGCCTGCAAGCAGATCGAGGAGGGGCGCTATTTGGACCTTATTGAGATTGATGCCGCTTCCAACCGCGGGATCGACGATATCCGCTCTCTCCGCGAAAAGGTTCGGCTTGCTCCTTCCGTCGGCAAATACAAGGTTTACATCATCGACGAAGCGCACATGCTGACGCCGGACGCTTCCAACGCCCTGCTCAAAACCTTGGAGGAGCCACCGGCTCACGCGATCTTTGTCCTCGCGACGACTGAACCTTACCGTCTTCTGGAAACAATCCGCTCCCGTTGCCAGCGCTTCACTTTCGAACGGGCGCCGGTGGCGATGATCGTGGAGAAGCTTAAGGAGATTGTGAAGAAAGAGAAAGCCAAAATCTCCGACGATGATCTAGGGCAGATCGCTAAAGCGGCAGGGGGGGGATTCCGCGATGCCGAGACTTTGCTCGAACAGGTTTTAACCGGCGGGGCAAAGATTGAGAATCTGGTCGGATTTTCCAAGCTGGCGGATTTGGGAGGATTCTTTGATAATCTCATCGCCGGCCAAGCCTCACCGGCGTTGATTCTTATCAACGATCTGTCTTCCCAAGGGGTGGCGATGGACGATTTGGGGGAAAAGATTTTGGAGTATCTCCGGGATCTCTTGTTGATTAAAGCCGGGGTGGGGGATGAGCTGGTGGAAGTTCCGGCCGAGCAGTATCAAATGATGAGCCGGCAAGCCCAGGCAATCAGCGAACAAAAATTGGAAGATATGATTAATAAATTTACCCAAGCTTACGATTACCTTTCCCAAGCTGTGATCCCCAGCCTGCCGCTGGAGGTGGCGGTGGTTGAGGTAGCAAGTAGCGAGTTGCGAGTTGTTAGTGAGGAGCAAAAAGAAATAACTAAATCACAGAAAGTGGAACCCAATCAGACAATTGAGCGAAGCGAAATTGCTAGCGATCCCCGATCGCGTCCAATCAGCCAATTAGCCAATCAACCGACCGACCAATGGTCGTCTTTGATGGCCGCGGTCAAACCCCTCAACCATTCGGTGGAAGCCTTGCTTCGTTCCTGTTCCCCCGGCGAACTAAAGGGTAAGGTTTTGATAATCAAGCCTTTTTATCCCTTTCACAAGGAACGCCTTGAAGAACCACGCAACCGGAAGATTTTGGATTCGGCGGTGGCGCAGGTTTACGGAAAGGGAGTGAAGGTCAAGGTAGAGCTCAAAGAAAAGGAGAATGGAAGCTGAATCTGTTTATTAAAGTATACTATAATAGCCGGCTTCTAGTTTAGAAATTAATTTTGGAATGAAATTACCGAAAGCAATTGAAAATCTAATCGAAGCGTTGGAGCGTTTGCCGGGAATCGGGCCGAAATCGGCGGCGCGGTTGGGATTTTATCTGCTCCGCGTTCCAGAGGAGGAACGGCAGGCGCTGGGGAACGCCGTTTTGGCGGTGGGCCGGGAAATCCAGCTCTGCGAGCGCTGCTTTAACGTAAGCGAGGCACCGCTCTGCAAGGTTTGCGAAGATTCACAGAGAGATCAGTCTACGCTCTGCGTCGTCGAGGATCCCCTAGATCTAATTTCTTTTGAAAAGACCGGCAAGTATTCCGGGGTTTACCACGTTCTTCACGGAGTGATCTCTCCGCTCGAGCATGTCGGGCCGGAGAATCTTAAAATCAGCGAGCTGATTTCGAGAATCAGAGATCAGAGATCAGAGATCAGAGAAATGATCTTGGCGCTTAATCCTTCGCTGGAGGGAGAAGCGACCGCGATGTATATTAAGAAAGTCATTGGGGAAAGCCAACAGGCAGTAGGCAGTAAGGCATTAAGAATTACGAGATTGGCGAGCGGAATCCCGACCGGCGGGGAT
>MEUW01000013.1:42850-59505 GCA_001772805.1 candidate division WWE3 bacterium RBG_19FT_COMBO_53_11 | reverse complement strand
GCTCTCACTCTGACCAAGGCGCTGGAAGGAAGGCAGGATTTTTGATGGGGCCGAAGAAAGGAACGGCCCTTAACCACATCATTGCCGACGTCCCAACCGCCCGGCCCGAGCAGAGCGTGGGGGAGGTTTTGGCTTATATTCGGGAAAAGAGCTGGCAGTCTTCCCACCACATTTTTGTCGTAAACAACGAGAAAGAACGAAAGTATTTGGGGGTTCTTTCCACTCGGGTTCTGCTCGAATCGTCCGATGAAGTCAAGATCTCCGAAATCTTCAAAAAAGACTACCCTTCATTGGGTTCGCATACTCACGAGGACAGTGTGGCGATTTTGGCGATCCGAAAGGATTTGGACACCGTGCCGGTTGTACACACCGAAACGGGAGAATTCTTAGGGACGGTGGATGCGGAAGAGCTTTTGCAGATTCTCCACGAATCGCACACGGAAAAGCTTTTGCAGCGGGCGGGGGTGCTCAAGGACAGCGGTGAAAATATTGTAGATATATTTCGAGCCCGCGTTCTTAAGATGGTGCGGCTGCGTCTTCCGTGGTTGCTGGTGGGGCTATTTGGAGGAATGGCGACGACGCTTTTGATCAGCCAATTTGAGCCGCTTCTTAACCAAGTTGTGGCGTTAGCTTTCTTTATTCCTGTAATCGCTTATATGAACGACGCCGTCGGGACTCAAACGGTGACGCTTTTCGTGAGGGGGTTGGCGTTAGAGAAAGTGTCGTTAACCGGCTACATTCTTAAAGAATTGGCGGTGGGGTTGATCATCGGGACAGTTTTAGGTCTGCTGATCTTTCTCTTCTCGCTCTTGGTCTTCGGTTCTTTAGCGGTAGCGGAAACGGTCGGGTTGGCGATGTTTATCGGAATTACCATCTCCACGATGGTTGCCCTCTCATTTACTTACGCGTTTTACAAATTAGGCAAGGATCCCGCCATCGGGGTTGATCCGCTGGTCACGATCGTGCAGGACACTTTGAGCGTTTTGATTTACCTTTTAATCGCTTCCGCTTTAGTGCTTTAGAAACAAACCTTAAAGGTTTGCGTTTCTCATCACGCAGCTATCAAAAAAAGAAAGCAGTCGTGGGTGGCTTCACGACTGCTCGTAGTACGCGGTCCGATGGTCGATCGAGAAGATCTTCATTTCCCAGAGGTACCAAGCGGCCAAGTTGCGGCCTTTGGCGGTGTCGGGGAGCGAGAGCTCTCGGATTACCTGATCGAGCACGAACCGTGAGTCGAAGTCGATCGACCGCGGTTGGAGCTCGCTGCGGATTATCTCCAGGAGTTTCAGATCAGAGTCCTGGGCTTCCGCCGGCCGAGCAACCCACCCCTCGATCCACTCTTCCCACATCTTCACGCTAAGTATCTTGTGAAGGTTGCAGTAGTGGTCGCCATTTATGGTCCACTCGGCCTGCAGGCCGCAGTGGAATTTCGGGCCGCGATCGCCCCAAGTGCATTGGGGAAGGTATCCGATTTCCAGGACCAGCTCCGGTGTTACCGGCAGGATCGTGAGGAAATCCGCCACCTTGGGCATTTCACGGGTGCCCATCTCTTTACCCTCCTTTCTTTTTAGGGTTAACTAAGTTTAGCACGTTATAGGATATCTTTCATCCAAAAGATGGCCAAAATTGTTAGTATCTAAGTAATGCCGAAAGAACTGAATTTATATAACTCTCTTACCAGAAAAAAAGAGGTTTTTAATCCGCAAAACCCGAATCGGGTTACGCTCTACACCTGCGGTCCAACCGTTTACGGACCTTCCCATCTGGGCCACGCGCGCACCTATATGAACTTCGATTTTTTGAAGCGGGTGCTGGAGTATAACGGATACACGGTTCGGCACGTGCTCAACATCACCGATGTGCACGATTCCATGATTGAGGAGGCCCGAAGACAGGGGATCCCCATTAAAGAGTTGGCGGACAAGTATCTCGATCACTTTAACCTCGATTTGGAGAAACTCAATATCGAACCGCCCGATGTTTTTCCGCGGGTGACCGGGCATATCGTGGAGATCATCAAAATGATCCAGCTGCTGATTAAGAATGGCGCTGCCTACGAGAAAGACGGTTCGGTTTACTATGACGTTTCAAAATTCAAAGGATACGGAAAACTTTCGGGAATTAAACTCAAGGAAGCAAAAACGGGAACGCGGGTGGCGCTGGACAAGTACGCGAAAGAGGAAGTGATTGATTTTGCGCTCTGGAAGAAGGCCGAAGAGGGGGAGGAAGAAGTTGGGGCGGTTTGGCCCTCACCTTGGGGAAAGGGCCGGCCCGGTTGGCACATTGAATGTTCAGTGATGAGCGGGGTGCACTTGGGTGAAACGTTGGACATTCATGGCGGGGCGCTGGACCTTAAATTTCCCCACCATGAAAATGAAATTGCCCAAAGCGAAGCGGCGACTGGCAAGAAATTCGTTAACTATTGGGTGCACTCCGGCCTTCTGACGGTGGAAGGGCAAAAGATGGGAAAATCGCTCGGCAATATTGTCCCCTTCGATGCAATAGTGCAAAAAGAGTTTGACCCGTTGGCTTTCCGATACCTTTGTCTGACGGCCCACTATCGGGGCGAACTCAACTTCACTTGGGCGGGGTTGGAGGCAGCAGCGATCGCTCTGGAAAGGCTTTACGACGAACTTTCGAATTGGGATGCGCCGGGGAAAATTGGGTGCGCGGAATACGAGAACAAGTTTGAAGAGTTGGTCAGCGACGACTTGAACCTGCCCGAGGCGGTGGCGCTGATGTGGAAGCTGGTCAAAGACCAGCGGATGCCGACGACGGCCCGGATGAAAACCCTTTTGCAGATGGATCGGGTCTTCGGGTTGAAGATTTCCGAAATAGAGCAGACCGAAGTTCCGGAGGAAGTAACGGAGATGGTTCGCGAGAGAGAGCGGATGCGCCGGGAAGACAGCTGGGTCGAAGCGGATAAGTTGCGGGATCAGATCGAACAGCTTGGATTTACGGTTGAGGATACTGAGAAAGGGCCGGTGGCTAGGAAAGTTAGAGGGTAGCTTGCCTTCCGTTGAGGTTTGGTTTAAGATCAAACAGCGATGAACTACGAGTTAACGATTGCGCTGAAGCCGGATCTTGCCCCAGAGAAATCGAAGAATATCACCGGGGAAGTGGAAGCTGCCGTTCAGCGGTTGGGCGGTAAAACTGTGAAGGTCGAAAGTTTGGGGGTGAGGAGTTTGGCTTACTCGATCAAAGGATCCGGGCAGGCCAGCTTCGGCCGCTTTCAGCTTGAGTTGAGCCCTGATAAAGTTCGAGATTTGCGAAGCCAGCTGGAGCGGGAAGAAAGTATCATTCGGGTGTTGATCGTTAAGGGAGGTGGAACTAATTAGCAATGTCTAGATCAGTTAACAAAGTCATTTTAATCGGCAACCTTACGCGGGATCCCGAGATGCGCTACACTCCGGACGGCCAGGCCGTCACTTCTTTCGGGGTCGCAACCAACCGCCGTTGGAAAAGCAAAGAGGGCGAGCAGAAAGAGGATGTCGAGTTCCACAATTTGGTGGCGTGGGGAAAGCTCGCCGAGCTTTGCAGCCAGCTGATGAAGAAAGGCCGCAAGGTTTATTTGGAGGGCCGTCTGCAGACCCGCAGTTGGGAAGGCAAAGACGGAGTTACCCGCCAAAGAACCGAAATCGTCCTGGAAGATATGGTGCTTTTGGATTCTAAGGGAGCGCCGGTGGAAGAGGGTACGCCGGAACAGCCGGCTCCGGCGGAAGAAGAAGTCCAACTCCCCGAGGAAGGAAAAACGGACGAGATAAAGGGTGAAGATGGGAAAGCCAAAGACAAAAGTAAGGGTGCTGGCAGCGAGGAGGTAAGCGAAGATGAAATCCCGTTCTAAGAAGAAAGATTTTCAAGATGAGCGGCGCGCACGCCGGACGCTGGCGGCCCGTTCCAGAGTTCGTTCTCGCTGCTATTTCTGCGAGAAAAAGATGGAGCCGGATTATCGGCAGGATGAGATTTTGATTCGGTTCTTGACCAAGCGGGGCAAGATCCGTCCTCGGACCCGTTCGGGGCTCTGCTCCCGCCACCAGCGGGCGATCGCGAAAGAAATCAAGCGCGGCCGAAATTTGGGCCTCCTTCCTTTCCGCATCGTTGCTTAGTATTTCGATAAACCTAACTTTTTTCGCTGATGCTTAAATGTGCGATGATAGTTAAGTGCTGTCCTCGCTTCGCTCGGTTGCAATTCGCGAGGGTGCGATTATATGAAACTATTTCTTCGCAAAAATTTTGCTTTTATCCTAATCCTACTGGCGGTTTTTCTGGGCGGTTGGCAGCTTGGGTTTTCTGGATACCAGCTCAATCTTAAGTTTAATCCCCCTTCCCTTAGCGTCGAAAACAAGCGCGTGACTTCCGGTTCAATTGACTTCTCTCCGCTTTGGGATGTTTTGGATCGGATCAACGAGGATTTCTTATTCCGTCCGGTTGACGGGACTAAATTGCTCTATGGGGCGATCTCTGGTTTGGTTAAAACGCTGGGTGATCCTTACACGACTTTTTTGGACCCAACCGAAAACACCCAGTTCAACGACAGTCTCGAGGGAGTTTACGAGGGAATTGGGGCTGAGCTGGGGATTCGGGACGGCCAACTTATTATTGTGGCTCCGTTGGATGGTTCACCGGCGGTGAAGGCGGGGATTCGCGCCGGAGACAAGATTTTGGAGATAAACGGGGAAACCACCACCGGTCTTTCGGTGACGGAAGCGGTTACGAAGATCCGCGGTAAGTCCAACACCGTGATTGAGCTTACCCTCCAGCGGGGGTCGGCATCCTCTTTCAAGGTCTCAATTACCCGAGCGCATATCACCGTGAAAAGTGTGAGCGCGGAGAAAAAGGATAACGGAATCTACTATTTGGAAGTTTCCCGCTTCGGCGAAAGCACTAACAGCGAATGGGATGACGCGGTTTCCCAAGCCAAAGGAGCCACGGGAATCGTTTTGGATCTTCGCAGCAACCCCGGTGGGTATCTCTCTGCCGCCGTCTACCTTGCCTCGGAGTTTTTGAACTCGGGGACGGTCGTGATTCAAGAAGATGCGAGCGGAGATCGAAGTGCGCTTTCGGTTCAATCGACCAAGAATGATCACGCCTTCGCCGGCGTTCCCGTGGTAGTTTTGATTGACGAGGGATCAGCTTCGGCCTCAGAAATTCTCGCGGCCGCCTTGCAGGAACGGGCTGATGCCAAGCTGGTCGGGGAGAAGAGTTTCGGTAAAGGTACGGTGCAGGACGCGGTCGATTTCGACGACGGTTCGGGATTGCACCTTTCCGTGGCGAAATGGCTCACGCCGAAGGGGGTATGGGTGCACGAGAAGGGCATCGAACCAGACTTCAAAGTTGCGCTGACCGATGCGGACATCAACGCCGGTCGCGATCCCCAGCTCGATAAAGCGTTAGAATTGCTTAGATAAATCCGATGGTAAAAATTCCGGTCTTAAGTCGAAAGCAGATTTTCCGTTTGGCTTTTTTGCTCGTCCTTATTTCAGCAGGTGTCTTGGCTTACTTCTATCGTGTTCCGATTGGTGAATTCCTCAAAGAGCGGCTAACTTTTCTGGAAATTAGAACCGTTCAGCGGATAGTGAAAGAAGAAGATGCGGTGATCGAGGTGGTTGACGATACCTCTCCGGCGGTGGTTTCGGTGGTGCAGAAGAAAATGGTTTTGGACTTCTTTTCCGGTCCGCTCTCGCAAAAACAGGGGATCGGGACCGGATTTATTATTCGGGAGAACGGTGTCATCCTCACTAACCGCCACGTCGTTTCCGACCAAGATGCGGAATACTCGGTGGTCACGGCCGATGGGACGGAGTACGAGGTTAAGGAAATTCATCGTGATACGGCTTACGACTTAGCGATTCTCAAAGTTAGCGCCTCCGGCTTGCCGACCCTTTCTCTGGGCGATTCCGACCAGATCAAGGTGGGACAGTCGGTAGTTGCCATCGGTAATGCTTTGGGACGGCTCTCCAACACGGTTACGAAAGGAATCGTCTCGGGGATTGGGCGGGGAATTACCGCCGGGGGCAGTTTGGGAGGCGACACCGAGGAGCTTGACGACGTGATCCAAACCGATGCGGCGATTAACCCCGGTAATTCTGGCGGTCCGCTGTTGAACCTTTCATCCGAGGTGGTTGGAATCAACGTCGCTGTCGCTTCGGAAGCGGAAAATATTGGCTTTGCCATTCCGATCAACCTAGTAAAGTCGGCGGTCGATCAATTTGAGCAAACCGGAAAGATCGTCCGGCCTTTCCTGGGAGTTTCCTACTACCTAATCACCGAAGATGCCGCCAAGGTGCAGGATCTTCCGCGAGGGGCTTTTGTGCAGGAAGTGGTAGCGGGTTCGGCCGCGCAAAAAGCGGGAGTGAAAGCAGGAGACGTGATCACCGCGATCGGCGGGGGATCAATTACGGAGAAAAATAGTTTGGCGAAGATTGTTCTCAAATACGAGGTAGGCGATAAGGTTTCACTAACGGTTGTGCGCAACGGAAAAACGATTGCCCTTTCGGCTACTTTGGGCGAATCACAATCGGATTAGTGCTTCTTTTGGATTTTTTCTAAGAGCGGATCAAGATTCCCGTCCAGAACCGCCTCCAAATTTCCGACCGAGACGCCGAAGCGGTGGTCGGTGATCCGGTCCTGCGGGAAGTTCCAAGTCCGGATTTTTTCGGACCGCCCGGCACCCCCGACTTGTTCCCGGCGGAGTTGGTCGACGCCGGTTTTTTGCTGATCTTGGAGCATTTGATAGATCTTGGCGCGGATAATCTCCAACGCTTTTTCCCGATTTTGAATTTGGGAACGCTCATCCTGGCAAGCCACAGTCACTCCGGTGGGAAGGTGGGTGATCCGCACCGCCGTCTCCACCTTTTGCACGTTCTGTCCCCCGTGCCCGGAAGCACGG
This sequence comes from candidate division WWE3 bacterium RBG_19FT_COMBO_53_11, assembly GCA_001772805.1. Taxonomy (GTDB): domain Bacteria; phylum Patescibacteriota; class WWE3; order 9FT-COMBO-53-11; family 9FT-COMBO-53-11; genus 9FT-COMBO-53-11. The sequence continues at coordinate 52,616 of MEUW01000013.1, read as the reverse complement.
AAAGTATCGATCTTGAGGTGGGCGGGGTTGATTTCAATTTCCTTGGAAGACACTTTGGGCAAGACGGCCACGGTGGCAGTCGAGGTGTGAATTCTTCCCGCCCGCTCGGTTCTAGGTATTCTTTGTACTCTATGAACGCCGGATTCTTTTTTGAGCGTGTCAAAAACGCTTTCGCCGGTGATCTCGGCGAAATTGCGGTCGATTTCCCGAACGGCCCAACCTCGCCGTTGGGCGAAACGGGCATACATCCGATACAAATCGGCGGCAAACAGACCAGCTTCATCCCCACCGGTGCCGGCCCGAATTTCCAAAATGGCTGTTTGAATCACAATGAGATTTTAACCTTGTTCGAGGAGTTCCTTCAAGGACATCGGTCGCTTTTGCCCTTCCTTGGGTTCGGCCGCGGCCCTCTTAGCTTCTTTTACTTTACGTCCGACTTCTCCGGCAGCCCGTTTCTTTTCGAATTTTTCAACCCTCCCCAGAGTGTCCATTAAGACTTCTTTCCCAGTGTAGAAAGGGTGGCAGTTTGAGCACATCTCGACCTTCAGCTCCGGTAGAGTGGAGCCGGTTGTAAACGTATTTCCGCAGGAAGCACAGGTCACCTTAGCTTCCGGAAAGTATTGAGGGTGTAAGTCTTTCTTCATCGTTTTACTATTCAGAAAGCCATCTCCCGATCCTTCCGGGATCGTGATAATTCCTTTTTAGGCATAACGTTGATAAGAATACCACAGGAGCCATCTAGGGGCAAAGGGTTGTTATCTATTATAGTATACTAATATACCATAATAAATTTTTTCTGAACTATGAACTCTTAGTTTTCCTCCGGCGAGAGCTGCGGTACTCGGCGATGAATACTCCCACGGCGATAATGGCAGCGCCAGCGATGAACGGCCCGGTGATCGTTTCTCTCAGCCAAAAGACTGCCAGCGGAGCCGCGAAGACCGGATAAAGATAGGTGAAGATCGCGGCTTCCCCGATTGGGATCGTCTTTTGGGCTCTCGCCCAAAATGTGTAAGCGACGCTTCCAGAGAAGACCGCCATATAAATTACTCCTAAGTGATAGGGGAGGGCGAGATTTTTAATTGTCGAAATAAGATAAGGCAGGTCTCCGTCAAAAATAGTCAAGGGCAAAATTGTGAGGAACCCGACGATGAAAGAGAGGTTGGTTAAGGCCAAAGCTGGAACGCCCATTCTCATTAGATCTTTTACCAAAACGGCGGAGGCCGTGCCCACCAGTAGAGAAAGAAAGATCAGCGCGTTTCCTTGCAGCTGACTAATGGCTGTCCCGTTCTTTAAGAGCGGTTCCAAGACCGTGAGGATGGTTCCGATGAGAACGATGCCAATTCCGATTTTTTCCCGTCTTGGTACCATTTCATGGAAGAACAACTCCCCGGCCGCCACAATCAAGAGCGGCCCAATCACCGCTAGCAGGGTCATATCCAGCACGGTGGTTTTTTCTAGCCCTAAGAAAAGTAATCCCAGCGCCACGGTCGAGGTCAGAAAGCCGTAAAGGATTGCCAGCAGGATAGTTTTTCTGTCCCGAGGTAATTTGAGGCCTCCGAAAGGGATAGCGATCAAAGCCAGGACCGCGGACAGCGCGAACCGGTAGGTCAGAAACGGCAGGGCCGGGATTCCTCCGAGCGTGAATTTGATCACCGGCCCGGCGGCGCCCCAGATTACGGCCGTTGCGAGAAGCGCGAGATAGGCGAGAAGTCTGTTTCTACTCATTTGGGTGTTTCCGGATTACATCCTCCTCAGTATGCGGTCGCACTGTCGTTAGGATGACTTGAAAATCGATTATTCTTTTGGCCACTCGACCCATTTTAGCGTTTTTGGATTTTGGAAAATAAAAAAGCCCCCGAGAGATTGCTATCGGGGGCACGTGTTTCCAACGACGTTAATACTGGACTTTGACCAGATTGATGTCCTGGTCGATGCGGAGGTAGTGGGCCCGGCCCAAGCCGACGAACCCGCAATTTGCGTACTTCGCCTCGTGGTCCAGTTCGGCAAGGTGCAGGTGACCGCAGACCAGCCACTTTCCGGTTTCGGCCAGTTCCTTGGACCGCCTCTTGAACCTTGGAATCCGGTTCCGGTTGTTGAAGCGCGCCCATCGTTCCCCTCCCAGCCCGTGGAGGATGACCTGAAACAGCAGAAAGTCGGCCCAACCGATGGGGGGAAAGTAACGGTGCAGGAGCCGGAACTGATCCGGGCTTAGGGTCGAAAGCTCGGGGGTTATCCGGTGCCCGTGCTCGAGGTGGAGATCAAACCGTCCCACCCGCAAATCTATCTCCGAGGCCTGACGGTTCGAGAACAAGCTAACTCGTTCATCGCACCATTCTTCCGGGTCGTGGTTCCCGTAGAGGTAGATCGTTTCCCGCTCCTTGAGCAGCGGGAAAAGCTTATTCCATGGGCTGCGGACGAACTCCTCGAAGGTACAGAGGTGGCCGTCCCAGAGATCGCCCACGATTACGGTCTGGTCCGCACCCCGGATGATGTTGGCCAGACATTCGAATTTCTTACGGTTGAAGAACGGTGTTAGGTGCATGTCGGACAACGCCACGAATGCCATCGTCTCCTCTCCTTATTAAGTTATAGGATAATCTTATCACAGCTACCCCTAAAATGAAAATCGTCCCGATCTCCAGAGAAATCGGGACGATGGGATTCAATCCTTGCCGTTGAGCTTGTTGCCGACTTGGCGCAGCAACAGCTCCAAGGGGTTATAGATCTTGAGCGGTTCCTCTTCCAGGCTCTTTCGGGCGATGTCCCGTCCCAGCTCGATCAGCCGGTCGGCCTGGCTGTAGTCCCAAAGCGGGATGCCCGGAGGAACCAAAAGCCGAATGACTCGAACGGGTACGCCTAGCCGCCGAGTTTGCTGGATCTCGGTTTCCACCATCCAGTTTGACATTAGGGCAACGGATCTTTGAATGACGGCCAGGATGCCCTTTTGGGCAAGCCGAGCCTTAAAGTCCGTGATGTGGAGCGCCACCACTTGGGTTGCGCCGCGATCGATCGCGGCCGTAATCGGCAGCTTGACGTAGACCCCGCCGTCCAGGTAGCGCTTTCCGTCCACTTTCCAGGGTGGCAGGAAGGGCGCCATCGCGCTGGAAGACATGCACCCATCGATCAGCCGGTCTTCGGGAAGATCGCCGAAGATGCGGAGCTCTGCGTCCTCCACGCAAACGCCGGTGACGTAGGCTTTGACGCCGGCGATTTGCCCGAGCTCCCCGAATGTTTCGATCTTGGGCAGGTTGCGAAGAAGGAACTGGGCGAGCGGCTCGCCGGGAAGCAAACTTTCCTCGTGCGAGGCGAGCCGGCGAACGCTCATGATGACGTTGAGCTTGCCGACCTCCTTTGGTCCGACCTTCTTCCACAATTCTTGAAGATGCTTGACCCCGTCAACGGTGGGGTCCGAGGCCAGAAAGACGGCATTCAGCGCGCCGGCCGAAGTCCCGGTAATGATCTGAGGCCTAAATCCGGTTTCGAGAATGATCTCCAGCGCCCCGGCTTGGAGCGCACCAAAATTAGCTCCTCCCGATAAAGCCAGACCAATCACGCTTTCCTCCTTCCCTAATAGTGTGATCGAACGACGTTGATTGAGTAGCGGTCGACGCGCAGGTATTGGGCGCGGCCTAGGCCGATGAACCCGCAGTTCACATACTTGATGGTCGGGTCAATTTCAGCGATGTGGGAATGACCACAGACCAGCCACTGCCCGTTTTTGGCAGACTCAGCCGCCCGCGCTTTGAGCAGTTCGGCGCAGGTTCGGCCTCGATAGTTTATCCATCGATCCCCGAACAGGCTGGTGAGAAACACCTCCAGGAACAGGTAATCGGCCCAACCGATGAACGGAATGCGCAAAATTCCCGGGTTTTTGGTAATGGGGTCCGGGGCGATCTTTTGACCGTGCTCGAAGTGCAGGTTAAATGACCCGACCTGGAGATCTATCTCTCCTGCCTGGTGATTCGAGAACAAGTTTACTCGCTCGTCGCACCATTCTTCCAAGTCGTGGTTCCCGTGGATATAGATCGTATCTCGGGACTTGAGCAAGGGGAAAAGCGCGCGCCACGGACTGCGGATGAACTGACCGAAACTGCAGCGGTGGCCGTCCCACCAGTCGCCGACAATGACCACTCGATCTGAACCTTTGATGAGATTAAACAGGTAGTTGAATTTCCTTTGGTCAAATCGGGAAGTCAGATGCACATCGGAAAACGCGACTAACACAATCTCCTCCTTCTTTATGGGTTTTTGAATGTAACTTATTATAGCTTAATGTTTCTTGAGAGTAGTGAAAAGAGATTCTCTGTCGATGGTTTCCTGGGTTCTCTTCCGGAGATCTTTAACGGTGACGCGGTTGTTTTTTACCTCTTCCGGCCCAAGGATCAGAGCGTAGCGGGCGCCCTTTTTGTCGGCGTATTTAAGCTGTTTATCCAGCTTGGCTTCGGGGTCAAGATAGAGCTCCGCTTCCACGCCGGTCCCTTGGACTTGGTCGAAAAGCTCAATCGTCGGGGCGAGAAGCTCCTTGGAGAAGATCGTGACCAACACCTGCGGGCGAAAAGGGATCTCGGCGAGCGTTTCCTTTGGCACCACATCCGTCAGCCGGTCTAGGCCGAACGAACCCCCAACCGCGGGGATCTTTTCCTTGCCGAAGATGCCGATCATGTTGTTGTAGCGTCCTCCGCCCGAAATCGAGCCGGGTGTTCCCTCGACCACGGCCTCGTAAACCATTCCGGTGTAGTAGTCAAGCCCCCGGGCCAAGAGGGGATTAAACCCAAAGTTCGTTTTTGGAATCCCGAAAGATTTCAACAGCGCAAAGATTTCTACCAGGCGGGGGGTGGGCTTTTGGCTTTGGGCATTCTTGAGGATTTCTCCCCCCTCTAAATTGGTTTTATTGAGCTCTTCAATCACGGCGGGTTCCCCGATCTTATCGAGCTTGTCCAGAATTAAGACGGCCTTTTTGGGAAGTTCGTTGAAAAGGTTGCGGTCGTTGACGAGAATCTTAAAGTTTTTCACTCCCAAAATTTCCAGGCAAGAGGAGATCACGGCCAGGATTTCCGCATCCGCCAGAGCCGTATCGGTTCCGATTGTATCGATATCCACTTGAGTGAACTCCCGGTAGCGGCCGGCCTGGGGTTTGTCGGCGCGGAAAACGCTGCCGATCTGGTAGCGCTTAAAAGGAAAGATGATTTTACCCTTGTTTTGAGCGATGTAGCGGGCGAGGGGAACGGTTAGATCATAGCGCAGAGCGGCGTCTCTTCCGCCCCGGTCTTTGAATTTGTAAATAAGTTTTTCGCCTTCTTCGCCGTACTTGCCTTCCAGAACCGAAGCATACTCCAAAGTCGGGGTTTCCAGCGGGGCGAAGCCGTAGGATTTGAAGACGCTTTTGAGCAAAGAAACCGCCCGCCCTCTTTTGAGGGCTTCTTCCGGATCTATGTCGCGAAAACCTTTCAGGGTTTGGACCTTTTTCATACCTCTTAAGGATACAGGATTGTCCCCCAGGCCTCAAGGTTAGTTTCAACCCCATAGTTTTGACAGGGAGAATTTTCTAGCTTAAGATAGAGATATTCTTTTCCATAGGAAAGGAGGAGAGAGTGGCGGAGCTCATTAATGCCCAAGATCTGAGAGAGCTCAAGATCACGCCGTTGGAGGGTGGGGCGTTCTTTGTTTCGGCGTGCTGTGCGGTTTGTGATGAGCGTGTCTCATTCCGGCTCACCGCCCACGATGTCGAAACAAACTCGCAGGTCGAGCAGGCCTGCTCGAGCGGGAGCGACTGGCCGAATAGCTTCCAGCTTTCTGCCCGTTACAGTCCCAGCGAGACCGATGATCCTTCCGGCGTGGATGTTTGGGGAGAGATATTTGGGTCGCCGGAGAGAGAAAGAGATTGAACGTCAGGGCCGGATTCTACATGAGTCCGGTCCTTTTTCTTGTCTTATAGTCCTTGACAGGATGTGTAGGTCGCCTTAAGATTAGGACAACCTTAATCCGAAAAGGAGGGAAGACGTGTACGTTCGCCTGGAAGAAGAGCTAGGGTTGTCCCAGCGTAGTATCCGATTGAGTTCTTTTCAGCAAGCAGTGCTCACTGCTCTCGAGGTAGAGGGCTGGGATTCTCGAGGGGCTTTGCAGATCGTGATTCCTGCCGAGGATGAATTCCGCGTTGAAATCTCGAATCCAGCGATTCTGGACCTGGACGGGAAAACGGTTTGGATCAGGATGAACTGGCCTAAGCCCGAGAAGTTTTCGGCTGACATGTTCACAACCAGTCGGTCTGCCCCTGTAGTGACTCTGGTCCCCGAAGCCGACAGTCTAGTCGAGCTGATGTTGCATCTTCAGCATGAGCTGGAGCGGCGGGTCATCGAGCGGGCGGCCAAGACAGCCGAATTTATCGGGAGAGACGTGAATCTCACTTTCTCCCGCCCCGTTCGCGCCGGCTCGTTCCGAAGTCGCTAAGTTTCAGGGCCGGATTCTACATGAGTCCGGTCTTTTCTTTTTGACTTCTTTTCCGCTTTAACCTAAACTTCCTTTAAACCTCTTTTGAAAGGAGAGGAAATGGTCCCGATCTTGGTGGGGCTTTGGATTGGGCTGGCCGAAGCAGTAGCCGTGGTTCTCTTCAGTGCGCTCTACTTCCATATCCCCATCTCGCTAAATCTTCCGTCGCTTGCCACCGTTCTGTATTTGTCGGTGGCGACCCCGCTATTCGAGGAAAATCTCTTTCGTGGATTAATGCTTCAAGGGTCGATGGGGTTTGCCGACTACTTAAAGGAGAGGGGTTTCATCGGCAGCCGGCGGCTATTCATCTTCCTGGTGGTGGTGGTTCAGGGAGCAGTGTTTGGCGCGTTGCATCTATTCAAGGCGGCGGAGATCGGGGTCTTTCTTCTTCATTCGGCCTTGGGCATCATCGCTGGTTTCTTGGTTTGGAAGTTCGGCTCTCTCAAACCGGCGATCGCCCAGCACGCCGTCTACAATCTGGTTATTGCTTTTCTGGTTTGATTAAGGTCGGTCTGCCATCCGGGCGCCGGCCTTCTTTTTGCGCCTACTTCGTCCTAATGTATTTGAAGATGTAATCGTCGAGGATTTTTCGGATCTGGGGATTCTTAATCGTTTGGACGCGCTTCTGGATTTCATCAAGATTAGTGGACTTGGAGAGTTTCTTAAGATTTTTCCAATCCTCGTTTAGCTGGTAGATTCCACTTTTGGTGATCGTCTGCGCAATTTCTACCCCTTCCTTCACGTATTCCCGGACGGCTCTTTGGGAGTCAAATTTTTGGTATTTTTGGAGAGTTTTAAGATCTCGCCAAGGAAGGCGCACGATTTTTTGATCCTTAAAAGCGTCGTTTAGATAGACCTCCACGCCGAAGCGGCTATGGATGAAATTGGAAACATGGGGTAGCAGGTCTTTCCGATAATAAGCCCGTTGGCCGGTGATGTCCTTGAAGGGGCTAAGCGCGGAGTTGCCAAAGACGCGATAGCCGTATGCCGCGTCGGCTTCTTTTGAAAAAAGGGGTTGAAGGAGGGACTCGATGTGCTTATCGGAGAGTCCGATCAGATCGCCATCCCAAAAGGTGACGATCTCGCCGTGTGCTTTGCGGATTCCTTTTGCCAGGGCAAATCCCTTCCCCCTATTTTTGTGAAGATTAATGAACTTAATCCTGGGCTTAAAACTTCGGATTATTTTTGGGCTGGAATCGGTGGAGCCGTCATTGACCACGATGACTTCGTCTAGCAACGGACAAGCCAAAAGCGCCGTAATCACCCCCGCGATGGTTCTTTCTTCATCAAAGACGGGAACGATGGCGGAAATGTTAATTTTCTTAGGGTTGTCCATTGCAGTTGCGACCAAGTTAGTTTATATTAACTCATGATGGACGCGACCTCGCGATCGCTAACCTTTTTACAGAAATAAAATGGACGCGATCTTACAATCGCTAGCATTTTGAAGAAACAAAATGAAGATTCAATACTTGGGCCACTCCAGCTTTAAGATCTCCACCGGTGCGGTCACGATCGTTACCGATCCTTTCGATCCCCAAAAAGTGGGTCTTCCTTATCCCAAAATCCAGGCCGATCTGGTTCTGTCATCGCATGATCATTTCGACCACCGTTATCTCGAAGAGATCACGGGAGAACCGTTTGTGATTGGTGCGCCGGGAGAATATGAGGTTAAGGACATTAAGGTTTGGGGTTTTCCGTCTTTCCACGATGCCGAGAACGGGGCGAAAAGAGGAAAGAATACGATCTACCTTTTTGAGGCCGAGGGACTTTCCCTTTGCCACCTGGGAGATTTAGGCCACCCTTTGGATGAGAAAACGGTGGAGGAGTTTGAAGATCTGGATGTGCTCTTCGTTCCGACAGGCGGGACCTTTACGATTGGTCCCTCCGAAGCTTCAAAAGTAGTCGCTCAACTGGAGCCGAAGATCATCATCCCGATGCACTATCGTGTGGACGGAATGGATGAATCGTTCAAAGAACTCCAACCGGTCTCCGCCTTTTTAGGAGAAATGGGAGTGGAGCAAGCCGAACCTAAAGAAGAACTCGTTGTTTCCGCGAAAAACTTGCCTATTGAGCCGGAAGTGGTAATTTTGAGTAGCAAGTAAAAATATGGCTGAACCAAAGATTCCCCCTCGCGATCTGGAGGCCGAAAAATCGCTTTTGGGAGCTCTTCTGATTGACAAGGATGCGGTTGTCAAGGTGGTGGAGTTCCTTCGCCCTGACCATTTTTACCGTGGTGCACACGGAGACATCTATGGAGCGGTGTTGTCTCTTTACGAGAAAGGTGAGCCGGCGGACCTTGTCACCGTCAGTTCTGCGCTGAAAAAGAGCAAGAAGCTTGAGGATGTCGGGGGAGACTCTTACTTGGCGGAACTGACCGATTCTGTTCCGACCGCTTCCCACGTGGAATATTACGGCAAATTGGTCCACGATAACGCCGTTAAGCGCGAACTGATTACGATTTCTTCACGGATTGCGGAGAGTGGCTTCGATGGGCAGATTTCGGTGGAGGATCTTCTCGACAAGGCCGAGAGTTCCTTGTTCTCAATTTCCCAGGCCCGCTCCCGTTTTGCCTTTGCGCACATCAAGCAGAGTTTGGAAGACGCTTTCGACCGATTGGATGAGTTGCACCGCAACCCCGAGGCAATTCGAGGGGTGCCGACCGGATTTAAGAATTTTGACGAGCGGGTCGGAGGACTGCAGAATTCGAACATGATTGTTTTAGCGGCCCGTCCTTCTTTGGGTAAAACTTCCTTTGCAATCAATGTGGCCCAACACGCTGCGCTGGAGCACAAAATCCCGGTGGGGATTATCTCCTTGGAAACTTCCCGGGAACAGCTGGTACATCGGATGCTGTCGGCCCAGGCCGATTTGGATTCTTGGAAGCTCAACACCGGCAAGTTGGACGAGGGCGACTTTAAGAAGTTGGGGGAGGCGATGGGAGTTCTAGCCGAGGCGCCGATCTTCATCGACGACACCCCCGCCCTTTCGGTGATGGAGATGCGGACCCGCGCCCGCCGCTTGCAGATGGAGCACAAAATCCGGCTTTTGGTGGTGGACTACTTGCAGCTCGCCCGCAGCCGCAACTTGGAGAACCGGGTTCAGGAGGTTTCCGAAATATCTCAAGCGCTGAAGAACTTGGCGCGGGAATTGGACATCCCGGTTTTAGCTATCTCCCAGTTGTCCCGGGCGGTGGAAGCGCGGGGGGAGCCCCGGCCGCAGTTGTCGGATCTGCGGGAGTCCGGTTCGATCGAGCAGGACGCCGATCTCGTGATGT